>JBIJBP010000057.1:0-30945 GCA_044345155.1 Prosthecobacter sp.
CATCGGAGAGAATCTGGGCCTTTTGAAGGATCGTGGCCGCGCCAAAGCCGAAGAAGGTGGTGAGGATGTAGAACAGGCCGATGATCGCCATCGCCCAGACCACGCTGGAGCGGGCGGTCTTGGCATCCGGCACGGTGTAGAAGCGGACCAGGATGTGCGGCAGGCCGGCGGTGCCGAGGACCAGGGCGATGCTCAGAGAAATGAAGTCGAGGCTTCCCCAGGGGCCTGCCACGGCGGGCCCGTATTTCAGACCGGGTTCAAGCAGGTTCTTCGGCGCCTCCGTGCCGGCATAGGTCGCGGCGGTCACGGAGTCAAAGAAGGCCCCGAGGCTGTAGCCGTGGTGCTTGAGCACCAGGACGCTGAGCATGAAGGCGCCGATCATGAGCAGGATCGCCTTGATGATCTGGACCCAGGTGGTGGCGAGCATGCCGCCGAAGACCACATACACCAGCATGAGCACGCCGACGCCGATCACCGCCGTGTGGAAGCTGGCGCCGATCAGCTTTTCAATGATGACGCCCGCACCAACCATCTGGGCGATCATGTAGAAGGTGGACACCGTCAGCGTGCTCAGCGAGGCCATGGCGCGCACCGGGCGGGGGCTGAGGCGGTAGGCCAGCAGGTCGGCCATCGTGTACTTGCCGGCGTTGCGCAGCGGCTCGGCGACGATCAGCAGCACGGTGATGTAGGCGACCAGGAAGCCCACGGAATACATGAAGCCGTCGTAGCCGCTCAGGCAGATCGCTCCGGAGATGCCCAGGAAGCTGGCGGCGCTCATGTAGTCACCGGCCACAGCCAGGCCGTTCTGCCAGCCGGTGATGCTGCGACCGGCGGCAAAGTAGGCGGAGGCGCCGGTGTTTTTCCGGGCGGCCCAGAAGGTGATCAAAAGCGTCAGCGCAACGAAGCCGACGAACATGGTGAGGGCGATGGACATGAAGGAGGGGCGAAATGAGATGGAAAGTTTGGGAAACCTGGGGGGCTGGGTTCGGATCAATGATGACCCTTGATGACTTCAGCCGCCTCCTTGTCCCAGCGGGAGGCCTTGCGGACATAGATGAAGGCGATGATCCAGGCCATGAGGAACTGGGAGAGCGCGAAGACGTAGGCGATGTTCACCTTGCCAATCACCTGCTTTTTCATCAGGTCCGGGAAATAGCCCACCAGGATCGGCAGGGCGAGGTAGTAGCTCATGAAAAAGATCGTCGCACTGACGATGAACCGCGCCTTGCGTCCCAGCAGGCTGCGGAATTCAGGCTTCGCTTCGAGTTCGTCCCAGTTGACGGGTGGTTTTTCGGACATAAGGGCGCGAAAGTAGGGAGCCCGTAACGTGGTGGCAAGAAGGGAATGCCAGGAAGAAACCTTCGGAGCCACCTAAGCCACCGCCGCCTCGCGCCGCGCCCAGGCATCGGCCTCCACCAAAGCCTCCAGGCCGGGGTGCTGGATGACCTGGTGCCTGTTCATGACCCTCTCGACCGCGCGCCAGATGTCCGGGAAGGAGATTTTGTCCTGCAAAAAGGCCTCCACCGCCACCTCGTTGGCCGCATTCAGCACCGCAGGCAGGGTGCCGCCCACCTCTCCGGCATGACGGGCGAGGTTCAAGGCAGGAAAATCCTGGGTGCGCGGCGCTTCAAAGGTCAGGCTGGCCAGCCTGGCGAAATCCAGGGGGCGCAGGTTGTTCGGCACTCGCTCGGGCCAGGTGATGGCGTACTGGATGGGAAAGCACATGTCGCTGTGGCTGAGCTGGGCGATGACGCTGTTATCGCTGAATTCAACCATGCTGTGCACGATGCTCTGCGGATGCACGACGACCTCGATGCGGCTCATCGGCACGTCGAACAGCCAGCGCGCCTCAATCATCTCCAGCCCCTTGTTGAACAGTGTGGCACTGTCGATGGTGATCTTGCGGCCCATGCTCCAGGTGGGATGCTTCAAAGCCTGCGCCACCGTGACAGCGGGGAGCTGATCAGCCGGAAGCTGGCGGAAGGGGCCGCCGCTGGCTGTCAGCAGGATGCGCCGCACCTCACAGCCCTTATGCCCTTCCAGGCATTGAAAAATGGCGTTATGCTCGCTGTCCACAGGCAGGATGTCCACACCCTTGCGGCGGGCGGCCTCCATGACGGCTTCTCCGGCCATGACGAGGATCTCCTTGCTGGCGACGGCCAGGTGCATGCCTTTTTCGATCGCAGCGAGGGCCGGCGCCAGGCCGGCCACCCCGACGATGGCCACCAGCACCATGTCGGCATCGCTGGCGTTCACCAAATCCACGAGCCCACCCGCGCCCACATGCAGGTTCACATCGGAGGGAAGCAGTTCCCTGGCCCTGGCAGCGGCGGCTTCATCCGTCAGCGCCACCTGCTTGACGCCGGTTTCGCGCACCTGCGCGACCAGGGCCTCCACACTGCGCTGGGCGGCAAGACCGACGATCTCCATGCGATCCGGAATGTCCTGCGCCACCTTGAGGGCGCTGGTGCCGATGGAACCGGTGGAACCGAGGAGAAGGACTTTGCGACGTTGGGTCATGCTGCGCTTCCTTGCCTCAGGCGGTGATGGCTTCCAGATAAAAATAAAACACCGGCGCGGTGAAGAGCAGGCTGTCCGTCAGGTCCAGGATGCCGCCGATGCCGGGAAACTTGTGCCCGCTGTCCTTGATGGAAACACAGCGTTTCAGGACAGACTCGGCGAGGTCGCCAGAGACAGCGGTCGCACAAAGCACCGGAGCGAGGATCATGCCATGCAGCCAGGTGACAGGGGCCAGTTTTGCGCCGGCCAGTCCAAGGGTGCAGGCGGCGGCGACAAAGGATCCCAGAAAGGCGCCGGCGAGACCTTCCCAGGATTTTGCAGGACTGATGTGCGGGATCATCTTATGCCTGCCAAACAACACACCCACGGCATAAGCGCCCATGTCACTGAACTTGGTGACGAGGATCAGGAACAGCACCAGGAACAGGCCGGTCATGCTGCTGCCATCCGGCTTGAAATACATCAGCCGCACGATGAAGCCGAAGAAGATCACGGTGTAAACCACGCCAAAGACGGTGTGGAAGATGCGCTGGAGGGTCATCGCCCCTTCAAGCTGATGACGGTAGCACAGCAGGAAGGAGCCATGCACGCTCGCGGTCAGGGCGGCGAGTTCCAGCCACATGGGCGGCGCGCTTTTTTCACGCATCACCCACCAGGTCATCGTCACCCAGTAGCCCAGGCAGATGCAGAGTCCGAGGAGGTTGAAGCCGCGGGCCTGGTCGTCCAGGCGCAGAAGGCGGTAGTATTCAAAGGCGCCTGCCACGCCAAAGAAACCCGTGAGCAGCACCAGCACCCAGTGGCTGTTCCACTGCACGGCGCCGGCGATGACGGCCCAGAGGATCAGCGTGCTGAACAGCCTGGAGGCAAACACCCGACGCTTGCTGGGAGCCGGGGCGGGAGAGGCGGGAGTCATGCGGGATCAGATCGGAAAAAGGCGCGGCTATGTAGGCTGCGAATCACTTCTGGCAAGCTTCACGCAAAGGACAGTGCGCCGGACGCTCCGCAAAAAACGCCATGGCCGCCTTTCTTCCTGAGATTCCGGGCGGGCCATGGCGCTGGAGGCGAACCGGAAAGTCTTACTTGCCTGCCACAGGAGCCGTGGCGGCACCGGCGGGCACCTTGCCGACGGGGACGATCTTCCAGACGGCGCCGCGCTCGCTGGTGTAGGGATCGACCGGACCACCGTAGTTCGCCGTGGCGTGGGTGACGTAAATGCTGCCATCAGGGCCGATGCCGCTGCCAGTCGGGCGGATGCCGTCAGCCAGGTCGAGCATTTCCTGCATCTGCCATTTTCCGGCATCCTGCTTCATGCCCCAGACCTTGCCGCTGCCCCAGTCCGCGCAGAAGTAGACGCCGTCGAGCTCCGGATAGTCCTTGCCGCGGTAGACGCCCAGGTTGATCACGCAGATGCCCTGGTTGACGTGGCTGTATTCACCAATGGGCAGCACTCCTACCTTCGGGTAGTTTTCAGGATCTGCGGCAGTCTCGGTGCCGTCGGGGTTCTTTTTCAGAATCATCGGGAAGGGATGACTGCCGCACATGAACTTCCAGCCGTAGTTTTCCCCACCCTTGCTGCCTGCAGGCTGGAAGTTGATCTCCTCCCAGTGGTTCTGGCCGATGTCGGCGATGTACATGTCGCCGGTCTTCGAATCGAAGCTGAAGGTCCAGGGATTGCGCAGGCCGTAGGCCCAGATTTCAGGCTTGGCCTTCGGATGCACTTTGGAAAAAGCCTCCTCGCTCACGCCAAAAAGCACCATCTGCTGCAGCGGGGTGATGAAGGGATTGTCCTTCGGCACTTCGTAGGCCCGGTCAGCAGAAGACTTGTTGACGTCGATGCGCAGCATCTTGCCCAGCCAGGTATGCAGGTCCTGCCCGGCGTTGATGACATCACCTTCCCAGCCACCGTCACCGACACCGATGTAAAGATAACCGTCAGGGCCAAAGGCGATCTGGCCGCCGTGATGGTTGCAGTAAGGGAAGTCGATCTGCATCAGGATCCGCACGCTATCCGGGTCGAGCTTGTCGGGGTTGGCCTTGTCCACCTTGTACTCGGCGATCATCGTGGCTCCGTTGAACCAGAGGTCGGCATAGGCGATGTAAACCTTGCCGTTGCTCTTGAAATCAGGGTGGAAGGCCATGCTGTACATGCCCAGCTCCAGGAAGGAGGAGATGGTCTTGTCCTTCAGGTCGAGGAAGGGGCGGCGCAGCTTCTTGCCATCCTTGATGATCTGGATGACGCCGGGACGCTCCACCACAAACACACGGCCGCTGCCATCATTCGGTGCGGCGACGCTGACAGGATCGACAAGATCATCGGCCACCTTGACGAGGCTGATGGCGACATTGCCGGGCAGCTTGCCTCCGGGCTGGGCGGGCTTGTCCTCGGCGCGCAGAGCGGCGCCGGAGAGCAGTGCGATGAGGGTGAGTAGGCTGAGGGTGGCTTTCATGAGTTCGGTTGGGTTGCTGCGTGAAAATGCAAAAACGCGGGCAAGCTAGCGACTTGCGCCTTCACCTGACAAGCCAGAAGTCTTGCCCCCGCTGCTCCGGCGCGATTTTCCATGAACCACGCCTCTCTCGGACATGGCCGCCTGGCCCGTCAGCCCAGCAGTTCCTCCAGGTCCCCTTCCCCAAGTCCGGACATCAGCGGCGAGTGCTCGTCCAGCGTGGCCTCGACCAGCCCCCGCTTCTTCTGCTGAAGCGCGAGGATGCGCTCCTCTACCGTTCCACGCATGGCAAGGCGGTAGGCGGTGACGACGCGCTGCTGGCCGATGCGATGGGCTCGGTCGATGGCCTGGGCCTCCACCGCCGGGTTCCACCAGGGGTCGAGCAGGATGACATGGTCGGCGGCCGTCAGATTCAGACCGTAGCCACCGGCCTTGAGGCTGATCAGGAAAACCTTGCGTTTGGGGTCGCTCTGGAAGGCCTTCACCTGCGCCTCGCGGTCGTTGCTCGATCCGTCAATGTAGCCGTAATCGATCCCCTGGTCTTCGAGCCTGGCGCGCACGAGCTTCAAATACTGCACGAACTGGCTGAAGATCAGCACCTTGCCATCGGCGTTGAGGATCCCCTCCAGCCGGTCCTGAAGCATCAGCCACTTGCCGGAAAGCTCGTCGGCATCGAGCCCCTTGAGAGCATCGCCGGCCAGGCCGGTGAGACGCAGGTCGCAGCAGGCCTGGCGCAGGCGCAGCAGGACGGTGAACATGGTCATCTTCGCCCCGCCCTGACCGGAACGCTTGCGTGCGGCCTTGATCTCCTCGCGTCCTTCCTCCAGGACCCGGCGATAAACTTCAGCCTGGGCGGCGGACGGCTCGCACCAGAGGATCTGCTCGATCTTCTCCGGCAGATCCTTCAGCACTTCGCGCTTGGCGCGACGGAGGAAATAGGGACGCAGCAGCTTCTTGAGCCGGTCGCTCGCCGCCTGGCCAGCAGGGCTGTCGAGCCCGTTCTGGATGGGCTGTTCGAACCGCTCCTTGAAGCTATCCCTGCCACCCAGGTAACCCGGCAGCGTGAACTGGTAGATCGACCACAGGTCGCGCGTGCTGTTTTCCACCGGTGTCCCGGTGAGAGCGAGCCTGGCCTTCGCCTTGAGGGATCGCAGCGCCTTCGCGGCATCCGTGTCCGGATTGCGGATGTAGCTGGCCTCGTCCAGCAGCACCAGCCGCCAGGCCAGCTTCTGCAGCACCTCCTGATCGCGCACGGCCAGTTGGTAGGTGGTGATGAGCACATCCTGCTCGACAAGACGCGACAGCACTGCCGCACGTCCGGAGCCCTGGGAAACCGCCACGCGCAGATGCGGCGCAAACTTTTCAAACTCCGCACGCCAGTTGCCCGTGAGGCTCTTCGGACAGATGATCAAAACCGGCCCTTCCTCGGGAGCCGCAGCCTTGAGGGCGCTGATGGCCGCGATGCTCTGCACCGTCTTGCCCAGGCCCATCTCATCGCCCAGCACCCCGCCGCGCCCGGCTTCGGCCTGAGTGACCAGCCAGCGCGTGCCCAGAAGCTGGTAAGGGCGCAGCTTCGGCCCAAGGTCGCCCAGTCTGGCAAGCAGGCCCGCTTCCTCCGTCAGCCTTGTGGGCACAGCCTCTTCGCGACCCAGGAAATAATCCTCATGCAGGCTGCTGATGCGCGCCCCCTCCGCCGTAAGTTGCAGCGGCACGTCACGAAGCGTGTCCTCAAACTCCTCCACGCCGGCCAGATCGAGCAGGTACTTCCTGCCATTCCTGCCGGTGACGCTGCTCTGGCCGCTGCGCACCAGGCGCAGCACCTCGGCCCTGGGCAGGCGGAAGCCGTCCGGTGCTTCGTAGGCGAACTCCATCGCCAGCCAGTCCTGGCCACCACTGCGGCGGTCATCATCAGCATCACGGCGGTGGATCTGCGGGGCAATGCGCGCCACACCCCGGGTCGCCGCCTTCCATCTCTCACCTTCAACCACCTTCATTTCACGACGCAGACGCGGCAGTTCCGAGGCATAGAGGCGCAGGACGGACTCCGGCTTGCCGAGCTTCCAGACCAGCGAATGGCCGCCCGCATCCACTCTCACGCCAATCTGGAATCCCAGGGACTCCATGAGCGCCATGAGCCTGGCTTCCTCAGCCTCGTTACGGAGATAAAAGACACCGGGGGATGCGACGTCCTCCAGGGGGAACAGGCCTTCGGCGGCACATCGAGGCCCGCTTTCCCCCACCAGCCAACGTTGATCGGCAAACTCCGCACGCAGGGTGGCCTCGACCGCCTGAAGCGAACCGTCCAGCTCGAGCGTGAAACGGCATGGCACCGGCACGCAATGGAAGTGCTCCATTCCTTCGCCACGAAGCTCCATCTGGAAGACATCGTTCAGCATTTCGCGCTGGGCGATCAACCACCGCAGCGGCCGCCTCGCCGGCAGTGAACGCAAAAGTTGTTCGGCATCCGAAGGCAGCGCGGGGAGGCGGAACAGGCTTTGCGTTTCGCGGCAGAACCAGGGCCCGTTGAAACGTCCCTGGAAAAGAGGCCCCTGCCCTTCGCCGGCGAGACGGAAAACCACCTCCTTCTCCCCTGGCCGGGCCTCCGCCGTGAGCAGCAGCCTCAGAGGTTCACGGGCGATGCTCAGCGGCACGCCGGCCCCGCTCGGCTTGCCAGCCACAACCCTGGGATGCTCGGCCGCGCAGCGGAGGAATTCCTCGAAGACCGGTCCAGGCAGCGACAGCGGCGCGCTTTGCGCCTTCACCCCAGCCTCCGCCAGCCAGGCGGCGAGCAAGGATTCCTCGGCCTCCTGAGTCCCGGGGGAAAAGCGCACATAGGCGCCCAGCGGCTCACGCACCTGCCCCGAGAGCAGGTTTTCAGGCAGAAAGACCGAGTAGGTCCCCGCCACCGCCAGAGGCTTGCGGGCAGCCGCGGGCTTCAACGCGACACCGGCCGCAGACGGAGCTGCTTTCGCCTGGGCAGGAACAGCGGAAGGAGGGTTTTGGCGCGGCCCCGGCACTCCGCCCCGAAGATGCGCCAGCACGACCGCCAGGGCATGTTCACATATCAACCCGCGACGTGAGGCAGGGCAGGTGCAGAGGTTGGTCACATCCGTCCGCGAGCTGAAGGCCAGGCCCGAGGCGAACTTTGTTTTTCCCGCGCCTGCCTGGCCGCGGATGCGTCCGGGTTCAGCGCCTGACACCGTGACGAAACCGCCATCCACAAGGCTTCGGGCGGCCTTCATGGCCTGCCATCCGCCGATTTCGCCAAGCCATTTCTCGGTGATTTCCATTTCTTTCTGGCGCGGTGGATGGTTCCTCTTCAAACTCACGTCAACAGACATATGCGAATCGTTGCGATCACCAATCAGAAGGGGGGCGTGGGCAAGACCACGACGGCCATCAACCTGTCCGCCTGCCTCGCCGCCCGTGGCATTCGCACGCTGCTGATCGACCTGGACCCGCAGGCCAACGCCACCAGCGGACTTGGCCTGGCCCAGGAGGAGGGTGGAAGCCTTTACCCGGCCCTCGTGCTCGGCACCGATCCGCACACCGCCATCCGCAGCACCCGCATCCCCAACCTCTCCATCATCCGCAGCCACCAGGAGCTCGCCGGCTGTGAAATCGAGCTGGCCCAGACCGGCAACCACCTCTCCAGGCTGCGCGAGGTTCTCGAGCCCCTGCGCCAGTCCAACCATTTCGACTACATCATCCTCGACTGCCCCCCTTCCCTGGGCGTGCTGATGACCTCCGCCCTGGCTGCGGCTGATGAACTGCTGGTGCCCCTGCAGTGCGAATACTTCGGCCTCGAAGGTCTCGGCAAGATCGTCGGCGTCGTCCAGCAGATCCGCGACTGCGGCGCCAACCCCAACCTGCTGCTCGAAGGCATCGTCATGACCATGTTCGACTCCCGCGCCAACCTGGCCCAGCAGGTCGTCAGCGACGTGAAGAACTACTTCGCGGAGATCATCTACAACGCCGTCATTCCCCGCACCGTCCGCCTCGGTGAAGCCCCCAGCTTTGGCAAGGCCATCATCGAATACGAGCCAAACGGACGTGGTGCCACCGCTTACCGCGCCCTGGCCGAGGAGTTCCTGGCACGTCGGACCGGGAAGTAAGGGGCATTCGCCCCGTCTTTTTTGAACTTACGGTTTCACATGGCGCAACATCCAGCGCGCCACAGACGCATAGATGGGAAAGTCGGTGATCAACACGTTGTGGTGATCCGCGTCAGGCACATCGATCCACTCCTTCTCCGTCATCAGGGGAAGAGATTGGAACAGCCGCTTCCCTGACCCGATTGGAATCACCCGATCCGCAGTTCCATGAGCCATCAGGACAGGGATCGACAACCGTGATGCAGGCGCATCCGAACAAATCTGTTCCAGACGCACTCCTGTTCGCATCTGGTACACCCAGCCAGCCCCAGCGCGCCAGAGCTTGCCCAATGTGTCCCCCACCCGGGAAGCCACATTGTTTTGAATGGCGGAATCAAGCCGGTCGAACGAACTGATAACGACCAGGGCTTTCCAAGGCGCCCTTTCCTGGGCTGCTGCATGAACGGCAACCGCCCCACCCATCGACATGCCCAGCAATCCAGCGGGTTGATCAGGAAAATGAAAACGTGCCGAAGCTTCGCTCAAAAGACTGGCGGGAATGCCAGCCTCTCGAAGTCCAAAAGTGATCACCTTCGCCGGATGCTCTCCATGCGCCGGCATGTCGGCCAGAAGACAGCGGAAGCCAGCCGCACACAGCCGCTCACCAATCAGGAGATAATCCTCCTTTCTTCCTTTTCGACCATGAACAAGCACGAGGGTTCCAGTGACCTGCCCGGCAGGAGGCAAATCGACGCCTTCCGCTCCGAGCTGCTCCCTGATCACCCTTCCTCGTCGCCCAAGCCGCCCATCGGGCAAGGGTTCCATCATCAGGCATGGTGTTCCATCTTTTAAACGGAAGGACTCAACCCTGACCCCATGCTCCGCCGTGTTCGCCAGGAATTCATGATGATAGTCCTGAAGGGGCCTTCTTGCGGGGCTCGACAATTCATGTCCCGCCCACCCAAAAGCACCGCCCAGCGCAGCGGCGGCCAGTCCCAGGATGATCATGAGCCACGCGTTCACGCTCACTCATCCTCCCTTGCCTTCAGGCCTTCGATGGCGAGCACGATGCGGAATCCCACGTCGGAGAGCTGGTCGGACACGCGCACCTTGCGTCGGAAGGAGGCGAGCAATTCGCGGGCATCACTGGTTGTGAAGGCGCCGCCACGGACGATGCCCTCGGTCGGATCAGCCGCCCAGCTGTCGGAAACCCACTCCCAGACGTTGCCGGCCAGATCGTAAACCTGCGTCCTCGGATCGGGCTTGAAGCTGGCGACCGGAGCTGGTCCCGCATGTCCGTCCGTGTAGCCGGTGATCGATTTTTTCCCGGATGGGTCCGCCGTCTTGTCAAAAAAGTTGCCCGTCCTGGACGGCGGTGTGGAGGTGAAGCCCCAGGGATAAAACCCGCCGATGGCAGCGCTGCGCTGGTCGGCCGTTTCACCAATCTCACGCGGCAGATTCACCGCCATGCTCCATTCGTCATCCGTCGGCAGACGGTATTCCTGATCGGGCTCAAGCAGCCCCTTCGCACGTTCACGGTCGGTCAGCCATCGGCAGAACTGCTCGGCTTCGCTGCGCGTGACGTTCGTCACCGGCAGGTCCAGGGCCTTGTCGAGATCGCGGTTGGTCACCGGCGGCAGGTTGGAGGTCCGGGCGAACTCGGCAAAGTCCTTCCGACGTGTCTCGGTCGCGGCAAACATGGCGCGGCCCATCGGCACCAGCTTCATGCCCAGGCTGTTTTCCCAAGGCTTGCTGAACACCACCGCCCCGGTCGCCCGCAGACGCAGATTGAAGCTCATCGACTGGCCCTCCTTGAGCTCTCCCTGCACCATCTCGCTCTTGTAACCCGGCAGCCGGATCTCAAAGGCGAACTTGTCCGCACGCGTCTTGTCCATCTTCAGCGGAGTTCGGCCCACCACAAGTTCACCATTGAAGACCTCGGCGCCGCGAGGCGTGCTGTCGATGCTCACCCGGCCGTAATGCATCACCACCACCTCCGTGCGCACGGCCTGCCTTCCGGGCGTGGGCGTCATGCCGGGCGGCAGCTTGATGTTGGCGGCGCGCCAGGCGTATTCATGGTCAATGTCCAGCCTGCCGCTCTGGCGGTCACGCGAGGTCATCCAGGCACAGAAAGCATCGGCATCCGAAGCCGGCACCATGACGCAGTTCAGCACGCGCTTGTCCGGGGTCGTGAAGGGCACCACGTCAAAGGCGGCGGCGCGCAGGGTGGCTTCCAGGAAGGCGCGAAACTGCGATACTTCGACGGGCAGGTCGGCCACATGACGGTCCTTCACAAAGCTGTACCACTGGCCGTAGATGTTCTGCCAGGGCTTGCCGTTCTGCGGCTGGATCGGCGCCGGTGCAGGCTTCACCGGCAGGGGCAGCTCCCAGGCCCACTCCCGCTGGTACTTGCCCGCATGAAGGCCGCCTCCGGCCAGCGCCGAACCCACCAGGGTGAAAAAGGCGGCGCGAGCCAGCCTGCGCGACAGGCTTTCGACCTTCTTCCCGCCCACTTTCTGCAGAGCTTCGGCAAACTCGCCGGCATGCTGAAAACGTTCGTTGAGGTCCGGTGCGCAGGCCTTGCAGATCACCCGGTTGAGGTCCATCCAGAACGGCCATTCCTCATCGCTCAGGTTCGGCGGCACTTCGGGAAACTCCATCCGGTCCTTCCCGCTGCTCATCTCATAGAGCACCTTGCCCAGGCTGTAGATGTCCGCCTGAGGTGTTCCGGGACCTTCCGGTGGCACGAAACCCTCGGTGCCCACAAAGGTGCGTTCTCCCAGCGCGGCGACGAGCCCGATGTCCGCCAGCTTGCAAACGCCGCCGACGAAAATGATGTTCGAGGGCTTGATGTCACGGTGCGTCAGCCCGTGGTTGTGCATGTAATGCAGGGCGTCGGCGAGGTAAACCCCGGCATCACGGCAGAACACCAGGTCCAGCCTCCCATGACGCTTCATGTCCGTGCCGAGCGTGCGTGGCACGTAGGTCTGCAGGTTTTCGAAGCTCGCCCCCTCCTCGGCGTCATCCGCCAGCTCCATCACGCAGTAATAGAACCCGCGATTCTCATTCCAGCCGACGTGCAGGATGTGGACCAGGCAGGGATGGCCTCGGGAGATGGGCTCAAACTGCTGAATGCCAAGAAACTCGCGCTGGAAGGTGCGGGTGAGTTCAAAATCCTCGCGCCACACGATCTTCACGGCGCGATAGGCGCCCGTCACGCTCTGGGCCAGCCAGACCTCACCATAGGCCCCGGAGCCGATGCGGCGGATCAGGGTGTAGTCCGGAATGACCATGTCATCCCGGTGCGAAGGCGGGCCGTTTTTCTGACGCGCCGCCGGGGTGTGCTGGTGAACGGGAGGAGCCGGCAGCTCCAGCATCGTGGCGTTCTGCTCCACAGGCACGACCACTTCGGGCGCAGGCACGTCCGGAGGTGGAAGGTCGGTGGGATTTTCTGCCATGAAGTCAGAGACGATACGCAGTCGGCCAGCGGGACTCAACAACCGTCTGCAAGGCGGATGCATTTCATCCGAGAGGTGGAGACCGCCTTCGCAGTTGACGCTGGAACCGGAGCGCTGCCTGTTGCGCGCCCCGTCCCCCCAACCCCTTTTCCTGAATGCCTGAAGCTCCCGCCTCGAAGAAAATCTGGGACCGCGCCGCCTGGCGTGACGCCGCCTTCTTTCTCCGCTACCTGCGTCCGCACTTCAACGTCTTCATCCCCGCGATGCTGGCGCTGGCCTTGACCGCCGGGCTGACCGTGGCCTTCATCTACCTGCTTTCCGACCTGGCAGGCAAGGGCCTGGCGGGTGCCAGAGGACCGGAATGGACGGCGGAGATGCACCAAAAGCTCTGGATGATGCTCGGCCTGGTCAGCACCCAGGCGGTCATCGCCTTCTTCCGCATCATGCTGTTTGCCAAGGCCTCCGAACGTGCGCTGGCCCAGCTCCGCAAGGACACCTTCAGCCGCATCATCCGCCTGCCCATGGCCACGCTGAACCAGCGCCGCGTCGGCGAACTCGCCTCGCGCATCGCCAACGATGTCGAGTCCATGCGCGAAACGCTGGTGATGACCATCCCCATGCTGCTGCGTCACACGGTCATGCTCACCGGCTGCCTGGTGCTGGTCACCCAGATCTCCATCAAGCTGGCTCTCGTCATGGTCGGCACCGTGCCGGTGGCCATCGTCATGATCGCCCTCTTCGGCGCCCGCATCCGCAAGCTCGTCCGCAAATCCCAGGACAACCTCGCGGCCTCCCAGGTCATCGTTGAAGAAAGCCTGCAGAGCATCGTCAGCGTCAAAGCCTTTGCCAACGAGGTGCATGAAACCACCCGCTACAGCTCTCGTCTCGGCGATTTCCTCAGCCTGGCCCTGCGCGCCGCCGCCCCCCGCGCCGCCTTCATCGCCTTCATCATCTTCTCCTTCAGCGTCGCCCTGATCGTGGTCATCTGGGCCGCCCTGACGATGCTGGAGGCCGGGGAGATTCAAACCCCGGCCCTCTCCCGTTTCGCCGCCCTTAGCGGCATGATCGCCGCCTCCTTCGCCCAGTTTTCGGAGCTTATCACCCAGCTCCAGCGAACCCTCGGCGCCACCGACCGCGTCCGCGAACTGCTCTGTGAGCCGATGGAGCCCCAGGACCAGGCCTTCGAGCCACGCCGATTCCGCGGTGAAATCGAAATGCGTGACATCACCTTCGCCTACCCCACCCGCCCAGAGGCGGTGGTCCTCAAGGAGTTCGGATTCAAGGCCGCAGCCGGCCAGCGCATCGCCCTGGTCGGCCCCAGCGGCTCCGGCAAGACGACCACCGTCTCGCTCCTGTTCCGCTTTTATGAGCCGAATCAGGGCGACATCCTGATCGATGGCACGCCCGCACGGGACATGCCCCTGCCCCTGCTGCGCCGTAACCTCGCCCTGGTGCCCCAGGAAGTACTGCTGTTCGGCGGCAGCATCCGCGAAAACATCGCCTACGGAAAGCCGGACGCCACCGAAGAGGAGATCATCGAGGCCGCCCGCCAGGCCAACGCCCACCTGTTCATCGAAAAGCTGCCCGAAGGCTACAACACCCTCGTCGGCGAACGCGGCACCCAGCTCTCCGGCGGCCAGCGCCAGCGCATCGCCATCGCCCGCGCGATCCTCGCCAATCCCGCCATTTTGATCCTCGATGAAGCGACCAGCAGCCTCGACGCGGAAAGCGAGCGCCTCGTCCAGGACGCCCTGGACAAGCTGATGGAAAACCGCACCAGCCTCATCATCGCCCACCGCTTGTCCACCGTCCGTCGCTGCGACCAGATCCTGGTCATGTCGGCCGGCACCATCGTCGAGCGCGGCACCCACGATGAACTGATTGCCCGGCCCGGCGGCCTCTACGGCACCCTGGCCAGGCTCCAGCTCGAATAGCAGCGCCGCCGCACGATCACTCGTGCCTCAGCGCCTCGACCGGGTTCATCATGGCCGCCCGCCGCGCCGGATAGATTCCGAAGGCGATGCCCGTCACCACGGAAATCAGGAAGGCCAGGGCCGGTGACCAGAACTTCACCACCGTCGTCACCCCGGCAAAGTGCTGCACCGCGATGGGGATCGTGATCCCCAGCACCACGCCAAGCACGCCGCCGGCTCCAGCCAGAAGCACCGTTTCAATCAGGAACTGCAGAACGATGTCCGCCTGACGCGCCCCCAGGGCACGGCGGATGCCGATTTCGCGGGTCCGCTCCGTGACGCTCGCCAGCATGATGTTCATGATGCCGATGCCACCGACCACCAGCGAGATGGCCGCGATGCTGCCCAGCACGATGCTGAAGATGCGCTTGGTGCGCTCCGCCTGGCGCAGAAGCTCCACCGGCACGATGATTCGCCAGTCCTGCTTCTTGTGGTTGCTTGACAGAATCTGCTTCACTGCCTCGGCGCGGCTTTCCACCTCGCCCACCTCCTTGACCCGGATCACCGCCTCGTGGAACTCGACCTTTTCCGCCTCAAAGCTGCCGCTGCGCATGCGGAAGAAGGTCTCACCATACTGGTCCATCAGCGTGCTGTACGGAATGAAGATCTGGGCGTCCGCCGCACTGCTCCCTCCCTCCCCGCTGACCCGGGGTCCCTCGTTCTGGAGGATGCCCAGCACCTTGTAATAATAGCCTTGAACGCGAATCGACTTCCCCGTCGGTGTCGAAAGGGGGAAGAGCTTGGAGGCCGCCGTCTCGTTGATCACACACACAGGCAGCTTTTCACTCATCTCCAGGTCGGTGAAAAACCGCCCCTGGAGAACCTGCCGGTTGCGCATCTCCGGATAGATCGGCAGCACGCCCAGGATCTGGCCGTCCACGCTGCGCTCAAAGTTCCAGATGTTGTCGCTCAGGATCCGTGAGGGAACCACCACTTCAATGCCGGGCACCGTCTGGCGGATCTGCTGGATGTCGCGAAGCGTCAGGCCGTAGTCGATGACCATGCTGCGCGTCTCCGCGCCCGACCCCTGCCCGTCCGGCGGCTTGATGCTCTCCAGGATGATGTTCTGGCTGCCCAGGCGGCGGATCTGCTCCTGCGCCTCATGGCTCGCGCCTTCGCCAATCGCCAGCATCGCGATGACGGAGGCCACGCCAAAGATGACGCCCAGCGCCGTCAGGAAGGAGCGCAGCTTGTTGAGCCAGATGCTCTTCAGCCCCAGGGACATGGTTCGCCACAGGTGCTGGGGTGAGGCAAACAGACGCAGGATGGGATGACGAGCCAGGAATGCGGACATGGGGGGCTTATTACCACGTGGCGGAAACCGCCTTTCCTTCAGGCGAAACTCACATCTGACACCTGCAGCGCAAGACCCCGGGAAGGCCCGGCGTTTGCCTCACATGTCCAGCCAGCCCACTTCCCGCCGTCGTTTCCTGGTCCAGAGCAGCCTCGCCGCAGCCAGCGGGCTCGGCTTCCCCGCCATCACCACGGCCCGTTCCCCCAACTCCCGCCTCAACCTGGTCTTCATCGGTGTCGGCGGCCGTGGCGCGGCCAACGTCCAGAGCCTGGTCGGCGTGCCTCTCATGCGCCCGAAAAACGCCGGGGCCAAGGCGGTGGAAACTCCCGACCCCATCAAAGAACCGACGGAAAACGTCGTGGCCATCTGTGATGTGAACGGTGAAAACCTGGACCGGGCCGCCAATGCCTTCAAAGGCGCCAAGGCCTTTCGCGACTTCCGCAAGCTTTACGAAACCCTCAAGGAGTCGGAATACGACGCCGTCGTGGTCAGCACCACCGAGCACACCCACGCCTACGCCACCCTGCCGGCCCTCAAGCTGAAGAAGCCGGTGTATTGCGAAAAACCCCTCACCCGCGATGTCGCCGAGGCCCGCCTCATCACCCAGGCAGCCGCCGAAGCCGGGGTCGCCACGCAGATGGGCACCCAGATTCACGGCATGCCGAACTACCGCCGCGTGGTCGAACTCATCCAGAGCAACGCCATCGGCAAGGTGACCGAAGTGCATGTCTGCGTCTCCCGCGCCTGGGGCCTGCAGAGCAAGGAGGAGGCGGAAAAAAACAAGGACATCCTCTTTATTACCGAACGTCCCAAGGAGGAGCAGACACCTCCCCCCTATCTCGACTGGGACCTGTGGCTCGGCCCCGCCCCCTACCGCCCCTACCACGAAGCCTACTTCCCCGGCCCGAAATGGTACCGCTGGTGGGATTTCGGCAACGGCACCATGTCCGACCTCGGCAGCCACTGGAACGACCTGCCCTTCTGGGCCCTGAATCTCGACGCTCCTCTCTCCATCGAGGCCTTCGGCCCGCCTCCCCATCCTGAAATCGCCCCGGCCAGCATGACCGCCGCCTATGAATACGGCCCGCGCGGTGAACGCCCCGCCTGCAAGGTCTACTGGCACCAGGGCGCCAACAAGCCCGACGTCTGGAAGAACGATCCGCTCATCAGCACCTGGGGCAGCGGCGTCCTGTTTATCGGTGAAAAAGGCATGCTGCTCTCCGATTATGGCAAGCACCTCCTGCTGCCGGAAAACCAGTTCAAGGACTTCCAGCGCCCCAAACCCTTCATCGCCGACAGCCCCGGCCAGCACATCGAATGGTTGAACGCCATCAAGCATGGCACCCCCACCGGCAGCCCCTTCAGCTACGCCGGCCCGCTCAGCGAGGCCAACCATCTCGGCAACGTCGCCTTCCGCGCCGGCGGCAAGGTCCTCTGGGACGCCAAGGCCATGAAGATCACCAACAACGAGGCCGCCAACCGCTTCCTCAGCCGCGAACCCCGCAAGGGCTGGAGCCTCGGCTGACCCGCACGCTGCTGAGGCCAGCTTAATCCGCTTTCGCAGCTTACCCCCTCCGAAAAGCTGTGGGAATGCCCGGTTTTTCCGTTTGCCGTTTCAGGCGCGGCGGCTTACTTCCGCGCCCCCTGTCCTAACCAGCCCTGTTCGTTTATCATGCTTGAGTTTTTCCGCCGCCACCGTGGAGCTTTCATGCTCGTCCTGACCGTCGTCGTCATCCTGTCCTTCTCGGTCTGGGGAGGCTGGCGCTCAGGCAACGCCCCCCAGATGGCCTCGTCCTCGGATGACGCCTTCACCATGTACAACGAGACCTACTCCGTGGCTGAAATGCAGCGCCTGGAGCGCACCGCCCAGGTCATTCAGATGCTGCAGATGTATGACCTCTACTTTGGCCTGATGTCCGCCTCACGCAGCCCCGACGCCGGCGGCCGCGACTTCGTCTTCAACCTCCTCGTCCTCAAGAAGCAGATGGAGGAGATGGGCGTTCACCCCAGCGACGCCGATGCCAAGGCGGAACTGGAAAAGCTCCCCAGCCTCCAGGAAAACGGCAAGTTCAGCCAGCAGCGCGCCTACAACCTCCAGCAGAACCTTGGCATGTACGGCATGGGCGGCGGCGACATGCTGGAAGTCGCCAAACTGAGCATCGGCTACAGGCGCATCCAGGATCTGATCGGCAAAAACTACATCCCCTCCCCTCTGGAAACCGAAAAGGCCTATGCCAGCAGCCACCAGACCCTCAAGGTCCAGACCGTCGATTTCCTCACGGAGGAATTCAAGAAAACCGCCAAGGTGACGGATGAAGAAATCAAGAAGTACTACGACGAGAACAAGGACAACTACAAGAGTGTCGAAAAGCGCGCCGTCAGTTACGTCCTGTTTGCCAACCCTGCGGATGCTGACAAAAAGCCTCTCGAGGAACGCCAGAAACTCCAGAAGGAGCAGATCTCACGCGTGGAGAAGTTCAACACCGCCAGCATCGAAGCCGGCGCCAAGTTTGAAGAGATCGTCAAGAATTTGAAGGAGAAGGCTGAAACCGCCCCCTTGTTCGCCAAGGATTCCCCGCCGGAGGCCCTCAAGTCCGAGCCCGAAATCCTCGAAGCCATCTTTGCCCACAAGAAGGACAGCCGCCCCATCAGCGATCCCGTGAAGGGCGACAAGGGATACTACATCTTCACCGTGACCCAGGTCGTCGAACCCAAGCAGCAGGAACTGGCCGAAGTGAAGGACAAGGTCAAGGAGACCCTGCTGGCCCAGAAAGCCCAGGAAGCCCTCTCCAAGGCCGTCAACGAAGCCCGCACCGCCTTCCAGGACGGTTTGAAAGCCGGCAAAAAGGCCGAGGACATCGCCAAGGACAAAAAGCTGACCCTTTCCGCCGTGAAGGAAATCACCGTCAACGAACCGCCGATGGACCTGCCTGAGGCCCGCGAAATCGCCGCCGAAGCCCAGAAGACCGCCGCCGGCCAGGTCGCCAAGGCCGTCAACACCGACAAGGGCGCACTGCTCGTCTATGTCGTCGCCAAGGAACTGCGCAAACGCGATGACAGCACCGCCCAGCGCAAGAACACTGAGGACCGCAACGCCAGCCAGGAGCGCAGCCGTCTCTTCAACAGCTGGTTCTCCCGCAAGGTCGAGGAGGCCGGACTCAAGGTTCACCTCAAGATGAGCGCCTGAAAAGCACCCCAGGCGTCGGCATCTCCGCCCGCTTACCCTGCATGGACACGGATTCGACCGACGCCCTCTTTGATGAAGCCAGCGGTCATCTGGCCGTTGGCGACCTGGATTCCGCCATCCCGCTCTACCGACGCTGCGTCGAAATCGATCCGCAGTTCTTCGATGGCTGGCACGCCCTCGGCATGGCTCTCATGAAAACCGGCAGCCTCAAGGAGGCCATTGGTGCTGGACTGATGGCCACCACCCTGCGCCCCAACGACCTGCTCGCCTGGACGGCCCTCAGCCAGATGTATGTCGCCAACCATCAGATCGCCGAAGCCGAGGATGCCAAGGGCAAGGCCCGTATCCTGTCGCTGGGCGGCAAGGTGGCCAGGGAAGCGGATGCCTGAGGGCACCGTCCGGTCAAAGGCCGCGACGGCACTGACGCGTGCAGCCTTTTCCATCGAAAGGCGGCGGTGAATGAAAAGGGCCGTGAAGGCCTCCAGCTCAAAAGCCCATTCCAGGCGGCAGTCCCAGTCCGCCCGTCAGCTTGCCCATCTCGGCCGCCTGGCTCTCCTTCACCTTTTTCTGCACCTGCTGAATCGCGGAAAGCACCAGATCCTGCAGCACCTCGACATCCTCGGGATCAACGATCTCCCGGGCGATCTTCAAGCCCTGGATGTCGCCATGCCCGTTGGCGGTCACGCTGACCTTCCCGCCAGCCACCGTGGCTTCAAAGGTCTTGGAGGCGAGTTCCGCCTGGGTCTTCTGCATCTGACCCTGCATCTGCTGCACCTGCTGGAGCATTTTCTGGATGTTCATGACGGCGATGATAGGGTTCGCCAGGGAGCGAAGCAAGTCCTGGCCTTGCCCTGCGTGAAGTCCCAGCCCCGCCGTGCCATCACGTCTTTTGCAGCACGACCAGGGTGATGTCGTCATGGCCACGACGCCCTCCGCAAAAACGGTCCACCTCGCTGATCAGGCCGTCGATCACGGCGGTCGGCCCCTGCGGTGCCAGCCTGGCCAGCACCTGATGGATGCGCTCCTCGCCAAACTCCTCGCCCAGGGAGTCAAGCGCCTCGTTCACACCATCGGTGTAGAGCAGCAGCGTGTCACCCGCAGCCATCTGAAACTGGAGGTCCTTGGTGACACGCTCAAAGACGTTGCCCTTGTCGATCCCGACGGCCAGCCCGCCGCTGTTCAAGGTCTCCACCTTCCCCGACTCCTTGCGCCAGACCAGGGGCCGGTTGTGTCCCGCCCTGGCCAGGGTGAACCCCGAACCATCTGCGGCGGCGACAAGGTAGATCATCGTGATGAACATGTCCTCGCGGATGTCCGGATAAAGCAGCCGGTTGACCGCAGCCAGGGTGGCCGAGGGCGAGGCGCAGCCGGCGGCGCTGAACCTCAGCGCACTCCGGCACATGGCGGTGATGATGGCTGCGGCCGTTCCCTTGCCCGAGACATCCGCGATCGAGACGCCAAGGCTGCCGTCGGCCAGGGAAATGTAGTCAAAGTAATCCCCGCTCAGCACCCTGGCGGGAATGTTTTTCCCGGCGATCTTGAAGCCCGGCATTTGCGGTGCCTGCTCAGGCAGCAGGATGCGCTGGATTTCACTGGCGCTGCGCAATTCCATCTCGATCTGCTTTTTCTCCGCCGCATCCTGGTGAGCCATGGCGTTCGCCAGGGCGAAGGCGCACTGCTCCACCACCGACCGGAACACTTCAAAGTCGTTCGAATTGTAGGAACGGCCATCCTTCGGCGAGGCAAGCGCCAGAACCCCCAGCCGCCGGTTTCCTGAACTCATCGGACCGATCATCACCGTCGTGCTGCCATGCAGGCTGCCACCATGGCCGCGCAGCCGGGGATCGGCGACCAGGTCCTGGATGATCTCCACCTTCTGCTGTGCAAAAACATCCCCGACCAGATCTTCGCCAACAGGCACCGGATGCAGGCGCAGGAAGCTGAGCAGGGCGTTCCGGTTTGATCGCGCCATTCCTGCAATCCGTTCAGGCACGGAGACAAGCGGCACGCATTTTTCGGAATGATGCCTCGGCACCAGCGACCTGCCGGCACCGTCCAGCAGGTAGAGGGCGCCGCCCGTGCTTTCCATCACCTTCATCGCCCCTTCCACAATCAGCCGATACATCGCCGACTGGCTGTCCTCCCTGGAAATGGCCTCGCCAAGGTCATGCAGGAAGCTGAACATGCGCCGCTCCTCCTCGACAATCGCCTGCTCCTCCATGAGCAGGCGGGTGATCGCCTCGTTTTTCAACCGGTTGGTGCGCACCAGCAGAAGCACCGCCGCAACCAGCAGGAGGAGGAGGATGACGATCAGGAAGGTGTTCATGCGGCGGCATCACCACGGACGGGTTCAGGCTGCGGATCATGCCCCAAACACGCCGGATGCACTAGGTTCAGGTGGAGGCAGGCAGTGGCGGCTGACCTCCGAGTTCTTTTTCCAAAAAATGAATGACGTCCCTGAAGCGGGACTGGTTCTGTCGGCTGACGTTGGAAAGCATCCGATGAGCCGTCAGCACATGCTCGGTCTGCTCCATCTTGCAGCTCGCCCCCTGCTCCTGACACTGGGAAAGGTCCTCGACCACAACCTTTCTTTCCTCCGGCCAGCGTGTCCCTGCGACATCCACATCCAAGATCTGATCCAGGCCCAGGTCGTTGAGAATCTGCCGGTTTCGGTCATTCGCATTCACCACGCTGAGGGTGCCGCCTCCGTGCTCAAGCAGGTTCAAGGCCGTGCCAGTGAGGGTCCCCAGAAAGGTGGAATCCATCATCGAACAGTGTTCCAGATCGATCACCAGGTCATGAACACCGGCATCCATGACCGCCTGGAAGGCGCGCTTGACCTGCACGGAATTAAGATAGCTTCCCCTTCCCTCGACCCGCAGCCAGAAAACCTTGCCGATCCGTCCAACGAGGATGTTTGAGAGGGAGGTCATGGCGCAACGGATGGCTTAACCTGCACAGGAAGTTCGCGCCAGAGCCACGGACGGATGCAGTCGCTTCCGGCATGACTGGATCATTCGTTGGCAGGCGGCCCTCTGGATTTTCATCAGGTGTGCATTCAGTTCCACATGTAGGAGCGCTGGCTCACCAGCTCGTCCTTTCCCCTCAGCAGGGTCAGCTTCCACGCGGTCACACGCCCGCCGGTGTTGTATTCATCACCGGTGACCTGAAAACGCGTCGTGTTGGATCGGCGGACCTGCTCCACCTGCTGTTCGACAACCTTCGTCGCCAAGCCGGTGTTGGCCTGACGGTATTCAAAGCGCACGGTGACAGGCTCGGCACGATCGTCCACCTTCCAGAAGACCGTGTAATAATGCCCGGTGCGGGAAAGCATCTCCGCCTTGGTGACCGCACCGTAAAGGTAGTGCTGCCGCTCAAAAATCAGCGCCGGATCCTGGGTGGAGATCGGCTTGCCAGGGATCAGGTGGTAATATTTGACCCTCGAAATCCTGGCACCGTTGCCGACCGAGGCAGACGAGCAGGACATCAACGCGAAAGGCACCGCCACGAGCGCAAACAGGCGGAGGATGAGGCGGAGGGAACCAGGAGACATTCGTAGCCGGATTATTCCGAACAGAGCCCCTCCTGTCAACGCGATGAAATCAGGAGAAATTTGTTTTTTCACCCCCCGGCAGATGCCAGGCACGAACGAAAATCACGGCAATCCCGCCCAAGGACCACCGATTCCAGCCCCTCTCCCCTTGAGCGTGCCTGCCCAGGCACCTCTCAGGTGCCTCAAGCGGGAGGTGGGGGCGCATCCGCCCATGGCGACTTCGCAACGCTGTTCCAGCGATTGCCGAGAAGCCCTGCCGTGTAAACCACCCTCGCAAAGTCCCCAGACCGCCTCGTGAGATCTTTGCACCCGACCTGCAAATCCTCGTTGCAGACAAACTCCCTCCGCACATAGTCCTGACCCGCCTGGACCCGACACCTTCCAGAAGCGGCCCACGCCGGGATAGCTCAGTGGTAGAGCAGTTGATTTGTAATCATCAGGTCGTCGGTTCAAATCCGACTCTCGGCTCCAGCCTCTTTCCCAGAGGGATTTGCGCCGGAAGTCGCCCCCATTTTAAGCGGATATCGAAGCCATCCGGGTTCATGGTAGACGGCGACAAAAGGTAGGCAGAGTGATCTGAAGCAGAAGAGCCGGATCAACCGACCGCCCTCACTTTCGGCTGACCTGCATCCACTGGGTTTTCTCCATGCCGGAGGCGAGATCGCGGACCTGGATCTGCCAGGCGCCTGGGTCCTCGTTGGTGGCGATGTCCAGGCTGAGTTCCAGACGGCCCTTCTCCAGGGCATAATAACCACTGCCTTCGGCTCGCACGCCGTTGGCATCCCGGATGTCCACCTTGACCGGCACATGCCCCGGCACCAGGGCGTCGTCCGTGGTGGTCAGGCTGACCGCGACCTTGGCGGCGTTGCCACAGGTGGCCGTGGCTGGTGCCTCCAACGACAGCTTCAGCAGTGGCTTGGGCGTGATCAGGTAAACCCGCCCCTCCCCCGGCCCAAGCTTCACCGGCCAGATCAGCCGCCCCTCCGCCGCGCGGTTGGGAACAATCAGGCTGTGGCTGGTGAGATCATAAACACTGGCGCTGTCCTGGTTGAGCGTCAGCCTGCCCTGGCTGGGCAGGCCGTTTTCCATGACCAGGCCGTGCTGGCCGACATAGGTTCCCGGCTCGCGACGGTCATTGACGACAAAGAGGTAAAGCGACTCGCCGCTGCGGCGGGTGCGGGTGATGATCTCCGGATTGTCCATCTGCACCAGGGGCTTCCAGCCGAGCACCTGCAGCTTTTCCGGCAGTGTGCCCGCCAGGGCCAGCACGGCCGCCTTGTCCTTCACGGCATTCTTCTCACGCTTGAAGCTGGAGATCACCAAGTCGGCCTTCAGGCCCGGGCAGAGAAACTCATCGGCGATGATTTTGCCGCCGCGCTTCTGCCAGTCGCTGATCTTCTTCACCACGCCTTCCGTCAGGACGTCGCACTCGGGCATGAGCAGAAGCTTCCTGCCTGAGAGACCGTTCTTGAGCAGGGTTTCCTCGAAAAGAATGTCCGTCTGCACATGGGCATGCTGCATGGCCTGCCAGAAGTCGGATGACCAGCCGTTGTTGCTGCCGTAGCCGCCACGACGCGCAAACATCTGCGAGGTGAAGCTTTCCAGCATGGCCACCTCGCTTCGCTCCGCAGGCACCTTCATCAGCGTCGGCCCGAGGGGCTCGGCCACCTCGTGAATCAGGTCGCGCAGCACGTGCACGGTGTTCGGGTTGGTGAACCGGTAGGAGCTGGTGCTGCCCGGATTGTCCACCAGCGACTGCCAGCCATGATACATGATGCCCTGGACGGGACGCGCGATCTTGGTCCAGAAGGCCTCACGCAGGTGCATGGGGGAGATGGTGATGTAGGCCGCGTCCGGGTCATGGTCCTGCCAGGCGACAAGCTCGCCCGGCCCCTTGGCGCCGATGGGAGCGGTCTGGGATCGATACCAGATGATCTGCGTCATCTTCATCACGCGCTGGTTTCTGCCGCCGGCCTCGCTCATGGCAAAAAGCTGGTCCGTGGCCAGCCCGATGCGCTGAGGATCCGGATAGGTGTAGGTCCAGTGTGAAAGCACGTCCACACTGCCGCCGGCACCGCTGATGCTCGGCTGGCGCACCGCCGGGTCAAAGAAGGTCCACAGGTCCCTGCGGCCCGCGCTTTTCACGCCCTTGCTCAGCGCCGAATGCAGGCCGTTCCAGCCATCGCCCACCGTCCAGAACCAGCGGTAGTACTTCAGGATGGGATGATCGTCCGGAATGACCCGGCTGGCCGGGAAGTCCTTCAGCCGCGTGTAGTCCACGCCCCATTTGTGGACGACCTCCGACGGGATGTCGGCATTCGCGAACTTGCGGTAGCCTTCGACATCGACCGGGTTGAACGAAGGCGCGTTGTGGTCGCGGACCTCCGTGTTGATCAGGGCGGAGGTGAAGGCCGGGTGGCTGCCATAGGTCTTGGCGATGCTCTGGCCCATGGTTTGAAAAAAGGGCGCAAACTCCGGGAGGCTCGCGCAGATGTCCTGCCGTTCGTAAACCTTGCCGCTGCGGTCCACGCGCAGGTTTTTAGGATCGCTTTTCAACACTTCGGAAGGCGACAGGCTGGCGACCACCTCCAGGCCATTGCGCAGGGCATCGTCGAGCACGTTCGTCGTCCGGGCGATATCCTCGGGCTTTCCGGGCGGCAGCTCCCGCTTGCGCAGCCACATCTCGGCACTTCCAGCGTCCCGGAGACCGATGAAATGCGTGAAGCCGATGTCCTTGAGCCTGGCGATTTCATCGCCGCCCGCGCCCCACATCACCACCGGCATGCGCGGCGCCGGCCTTGGCACGATCTCATAAGTGCTGGTCTGCTCCGTCGTGTAGCCGGCGGATTCAAACCGGACCTTCAGCGTGTAGAGCCCCGGCTTCAGGGTTGTGTCAGGAAGATGGGTCGCCGTGTGACGCCCGCCCGGCTTGATGTCGGGCAGGATGAACTCCTCGTCCTTGCCCGCGCAGCTCAGCCTGAGGCGGGCACCGGCGACCTTTTCCCGGCGCAGGTTGGTGCACACAATTTCCAGCGGTTTCACCCCGGTTTCCATACGCCGCCAGACGCTGCGCGAGGAAGTGATGACCAGGCTGGCGCGCTCAAACTTCAATGCACCTTCGCAGATGCGCACTTCATCGATGTAGCCGGGAAAGCCTCCGTAATTGCTGCCCAGCCTGTCCCCGATGCTCAACGCTTTGACACCCGGCGTGACCGCGCCGTATCCTGTCAGTTTCATGCCTCCGATCCGGGAGCCGTTGAGGAAGAATGTGCCCTCCCCCGCCCCGTCATAAACAAAGGCCGCATGCTGCCATGCAGGCTGCAGCTTCACGGGGTCTGAATGGATGACCTTGGACTCGCCGCCAAAACCCAGCGTGACAAAAAAGCGACGGGCGCCCGCCTTGTCCGCCTCGGTGACCTGCCAGGCGTAGTCATTGTGGTCGACATACTTTTTGTCGAGCAGGTAGGCGCGTTGCGAGGGCGTCCAGTCCGGCTTGGGCCGGATCCACATCTCAAGGGTGAAGGCACCCTTGGGTGACAGCGCCGGCTTCGGGCCGCTCAACGCCGCATGACGCCTGTCCTGGATGGGAAAGCCTGGGAAAGACTCGAGCGCATTGCCAAACTTTCCCTCCGCCCCTTTTTTCGCGCCCAGAAGCTGCAGGTCGTTGCCTTTACCGGACAGGTCCTTCAGCGCGGCATCGCCGTCGAACTTCCAATACCCCAGCACATGGGGCCCGTTCGCATCGGCCTCTGTGTAGCCAGCCTCCCAGGTTTCCTGTGTGGCGGCAACAACGACAAAGGGAAGAAAGAGCAGGGTGGACAGCAGGCGCATGAGTGGAATGCTCATACGCATCCGGCGACCCGGCCTGTCAAAGCTTCGAGCATGGCCTGGATCTCGCGCTGCGGAACTTTTCATGAGCCATCCCTTCCATCCGGCGTCTGCCGCCCCAGCGGGTTGTGGCATCGTTTGTTCAGCTTGAGGGACCTTTTTGTGCCGACGAACATGCCAGCCCTCCTTTTCATCCACATCGGCACCCACAAGACCGGGTCCACGGCCATACAGCGGGCCTTCAAGGCGGATGAAAAGGCGATCCGGAAGGAAGGCCTCGTGCGGCTTCGCTCCTGTGACAGGATCGCCCTTCCAAGCCTGGACGCGAAGGAACTGGAAGCCATGGCCGCATCGCTGCGAGAGGAGGCAGGAGGACAGGCAGGCAGGTCCATGCACTTCCTCATGACCTCTGAAGGCTTCAGTGGTGATCCCATGACGGGTTATGCCGACGCTCCCGTCATTGCCTCGCGCCTTCGGGCCGTGACTCATGGCTTTGACGCCAGGATCATCCTTTTTCTGCGCAGGCAGGATGACTTCATCGAATCCTGGTACACCCAGCGGATTCATGAAGGACGTTCGGAAAGCTTCGAGGAATTTCTCCAGCTCATCCGGCTGGAGGATCTGAGCTGGCTGAGGCTGGCCGAGGCCTATGCCACAGAGTTTGGCAGGGCAAACATCATCGTCCGCCGATACCACAAGGCCTTTTATCACGAACCCGCCGACCTGCTGGCGGACTTCTGCGGGATCGTCGGAGTCCGCAAGGAGCTGATTGCCCGAAGCCTGGGCAGGGTTCGCAACCAGGGCTTTTCCAAGGAGGCCGTCGAACTGGCCCGCTTCTGCAACCCCCATCTGGACAAGGAGCGGCAGAAACAGTTTCGCCAGCTCCTGCAGACGATCAGCGCCAAGCCGGTTTTCAGCAGCTACTCCTACTTCACCCGGAAGCAGCGTGAGGAACTCCTGGCACTCCATCAGGCCTCCAACGATGAAGTGGCCAGGCTCTACCTTCAGGACGGCAAGGGCGCTCCGTTATTCCCGTCCGATGTGCCTTCCGAAGACACCCGCAGAACCACCGCTGCGGAGCAGTTGCCACCGCTTCAGCTTACCCTGATCAAAATGCTCCTGGAAATGAAGGCGGCGGAAAAGCGGTCGGGAATCCTTCGCTTTGTCATGAGGGTGGAGCGTGCCTTTCATGACATCCGCCATCCTCAAAGGAAGACCTGAGACTCCGTCCATGCCTCCCTGAACCTGAGCTTTTAACCATACTCAAACAAGACGCGCACTGTCATTGCCCGAACCGCAGCGGAGGATGTCATCCTGCTGATCGCTTGAAGGAGATGAAGCCTTCGGGCGTTATTCTGGCAGCATGACTTCTTCTTCCTTCCAGCTTTCGCAACGGACCCGCCGCGCCTTCCTTGGCAGGGCTTCGCAGGGCCTTGGAACCTTGGCGCTGGCCTCCTTGCTGGAATCTTCCGATGCGGCGGCAGCTCCCATGACCGGCATCCTCGGCGCCCCCCACCGCCCCCAGAAGGCCAAGCGCGTCATCTGGCTGACCATGGCGGGCGGACCTTCCCACCTGGAAACCTTCGACCCCAAGCCGAGGCTCGCCGAGATGGATGGCAAACCGATGCCGGAATCCTTCACCAAGGGCCAGCAGCTCGCCCAGCTGCAAGGCAAGCCGCTCATGTGCTTCGGCCCGCAGCACAAGTTCGCCAGGTTCGGCCGCAGCCAGGTTGAAATCTGCGAGCTGTTTCCAAACATCGGGCGCGTGATTGATGAGATCTGCCTGATCCGCAGCATGACCACGGACGCCATCAACCACGACCCGGCGCACATGTTCATGAACACCGGCTCGCAGATCGCCGGCCGCCCGAGCATGGGCGCCTGGGTGACCTACGGCCTGGGCACCGAAGCCTCCGACCTGCCGGGCTTCGTCGTTCTGACCTCCCTCGGCCGAGGCGGCCAAAACCAGCCCATCGCGGCGCGCCAGTGGAGCAGCGGCTTCCTGCCTTCCAAACACCAGGGCGTGCAGCTCCGAGCCAAAGGGGATCCGGTGCTTTACCTGGGCAATCCAGGCGGGGTCACGCGGGAGCGGCAGGGAGCCGATGTGGCGGCCATCCATGCGCTCAACCAGCAGCATGCCGCGCGTGTGGAGGATCCGGAGATCGCCACCCGCATCGCCCAGTATGAAATGGCCTTCCAGATGCAGGCCAGCGTGCCCGACCTGATGGATGTCAGCGGCGAGGGTTTGAAAACCCTTGAGCTGTACGGCTGCCAGCCCGGCGACGGCTCCTTTGCCTCGAACTGCCTGCTCGCCCGCCGGCTGGCCGAACGCGGCGTGCGTTTCATCCAGCTTTATCACAAGGACTGGGACCACCATGGCGGCGTCAAGGAAGGTGTCAGGCTGAAGGCCGAGGAGATCGACCGCGCCTGCATGGCGCTGATCACCGACCTGAAGCAGCGCGGCATGCTGGAGGACACGCTCATCGTCTGGGCGGGCGAGTTCGGCCGCACCCCGATGTCGCAGGGCGGCAGCGGACGTGATCATCACAACAAGGCCATGTCCGTCTGGATGGCCGGGGCGGGCATCCAGGGCGGCATGGTGCATGGCGCCACCGACGACCTGGGCTACGCCGCCATCGAGAAGATCACCACCGTACACGACCTGCACGCCACCATGCTGAATCAGCTCGGCATCGACCACAACGCCTTCAGCTTCAAGTTCCAGGGCCTGGACGCCCGGCTCAGCGGCGTCGAGGGCGCACGGATCATCAAGGACATCCTGGCCTGACAGGCCACGCTTCCTGCACGAACGCGGCGCGACGCGAGCCCGCAGCTAACCCAAAGCGCCTCCACACGAGGGCATGGAGGCGCGGCTGGCAGGAGTGGTTGGGGACCGTTCAGTCCCCCCGACGTCCTGGCGGCTGGGGAGCCCGTTCACCGTCCTCACGGACCGA
Organism: Prosthecobacter sp.; assembly: GCA_044345155.1. GTDB lineage: Bacteria > Verrucomicrobiota > Verrucomicrobiia > Verrucomicrobiales > Verrucomicrobiaceae > Prosthecobacter. Next base: position 29,306 of record JBIJBP010000057.1, read on the forward strand.
GCCGCGGATCTCCTCCATCTCGCGGAGCTTGGCACGGAAGGGTTCGGGCACGGCGGCACGCTCCTCCTCGGTGTTCACCGGCCACTCCTTCGGCTCGCCTTCCCTCGGCTTCACGCTGAAAACGGCACGCCCCCCCTCCCTGCTGAGACGATAGATGCCGCTGTCATCGCTGCGGGTGATGCTGGCGCTTTCATGATATTCCCGGCGCTCCGAGCGTTGCACCTCACCCTGCCCTCCACGCGAAGGTGGAGGCATGTCGCGGGGACCGTCCATGCGGCGACCTTCGCCGTCGGGAGGACCTCCCGGACCGCGCTCGCGTTGATGCATGTCCGGGCGGCGGTCATCGTGTCCGCGCCAGCCGTCGCGTCCCTCACGAGGCGGGTCAAAATTGGGCGGCATCGGCATCGGGCCTTCCCTGCCCTCCCGGGCCCACTTCTGCACCTGCTCCTGGTATTCCCGCATCTGACGCTGGAAGTTTTCGAGGCGTTCACGCCATTCATCACCGCCGCCGGCATGACCGAAGGGACCGCCGGACCAGGGTGGCATCATGGGCATGAAACCGCCACGCGGACGCCCTTCCTCCTCGATGCGCGCCATGCGTTCTCCAATCTTCACGCCCACCTGCTTCTGCTGACCGCCGGTGATGATCGTGAGGTTGACCGTGTCGTCCTTCTTCCGGCTGCGTACCAGGGTCTGGAGCTGCTCCATGTTCACCAGCTTTTGATCCTCGAACAAGACCAGGACATCATGCTCCTTGAGCCCCGCCGTCTGGGCCGGCGAATCCGGCATCACTTCGACGACCTGGAGGCCGAAGCCTTCCGCGAGTCCGAACTGGGCGCGCATTTCACGGCTGACCGGACCCGTGAGCACGCCCAGGTAGGCCACGGGTCTTTCAGGGGCGCGCTCAGGCTCACGACCGCGCTCAGGCTCACGCTCCCGATCACCTCGTGGACGATCCTGTGGCGGCGGCGGCACACCGGGTTTGTCAGGCTGCCTGGGGGGCGGAGCCGGCGGCGGGGCGTCGCCCTTTTCCTGGGCCTTGGCAGGCAGGTTCAAAAGGGCCAGCAGACCGGCCATGAGAATCAGGACGGAGAGATGTGGTTTCATGGTTGGTTAGGGGGTGGGGGGGTAAGCAGAGAACCGAGGATGGAGAATCGAAACGAGCCGCCTGCTCACTGGAAGGACACAGGCAGGACCACGCTGTCCTCGCGCGGGACCTCGACGGTGATGTGGGCGCCGTCACGGGGGTCGATCCAGGCCCGGCGTTCCAGCGACACGATCTTCATGTGCTGTTCCGGCAGGCGCGAGGTTTCATTGTAGCGGATTCCCTGGTCCTGCGTGTCCACCACCTCACGGATGGTGCTGACCGGCAGGACAGAGGGCACCGCAGACGTGGAAGGCACGGAGGCCAGGCCGACAGGTTCCTGCACGACCTGGGTCAGGCTCATGACGACCACCGCAGCGGCGGCGCCGAGGGTGGTCCACAACATCGGCGGCAGCCAGCGCGGCGAGTGGCGTTCCGGGCGCAGCGCCCAGCGCAGGTCCTGTTCAAGTTCGCGGTTCACGCGATGCTCCAGGGCGGCGCTGGGACGTGCGGGAGCCAGGGAGGCAAGCAGGTTTTCAAGGTCGTGGTCGTTCAT
>JBIJBP010000169.1:0-9538 GCA_044345155.1 Prosthecobacter sp.
GCTGGCGCTGGCGCAGCTCAAGAAGTTCCTCAAGGTGGCGCCCCGCCGCAGCAAGGAGACCGCCTTTGTCCGTGAACCCACCGCCGCAGCCTGGATCGTCAGCCTCTGCCCGGATGCCGAAGTGCTCGGGCAGCACCGGGCCGGGGTCGAGAAGGTGGTCGCCAGCTACGACTACGCCAGGCTCTACTACTCCCAGTTCTTCTGGGCGGAGATGGCCTGGGAGCGTCTGAAGGATCGTCCGTGACCGAACGTTCCTCCCAGGTCATGAAAAACTTTTTGTTCGTCCTCTCCCTGCTGGCCTCCGGCAGTCCCGCCGCCTTCGGCCAGGATCCCGCCGCCCGGAAACAGCAGGCTCTGGAGTTCGCCGCGAAGTCGCAGGTCGAGGTGCGTCTCGACCTGCCCTATGCCGACGGAACCAACCCAAGGCAGAAGGTGGACGTGTATCTGCCGAAAAAGCGCAACAGCGAGAGCCTGCTGCCGGTGGTGGCCCTGATCCATGGAGGGGGCTGGGTCAATGGCGACAGGCTGGGTTATGCCGCGCAGGCCATCCAGTTGGCGAGGACCGGTGACTACGCCGCCGTCACCGTGGGCTACCGCCTGACCGGGGAGGTATCCTGGCCGGCGCAGGTGCATGACTGCAAGGCCGCCATCCGCTGGATCCGCGCCCATGCCGGGGAGCTGCGGCTCGATCCGGAAAAGATCGCCGTCTGGGGAAGCTCGGCGGGCGGGCACCTGTCGTCCCTGCTTGGCACCAGCGGCGGGGTGAAGGAGCTGGAGGGAGACCTCGGGCCTAACACCCAGTTCAGCAGCCGAGTCCAGTGCGTGGTGAACCTCTGCGGTCCCGAGGACTTCACCCGGGCGCTCATGTTCGACAAGGAAGGCGGGCCCGTCTGGAAGGACGACGCCGTCAGCGGTCTTCTCGGCGGCAGCGCCCTGGAAAGGCACGCCGAGGCCGTTGCAGCATCTCCGGTGACCTATGTCAGCAAGGACGACCCGCCGTTCATCACCTTCCATGGCACGCAGGACGGGCGCGTGGCCTGGCTTCATGCCGAGGCCATCCATGGCGCTCTGCAGAAGGCGGGCGTGACCTCGCTGCTGGTGCCGATCACGGGAGGCGGGCATGGTTCCGTCAGTCATCCCGAGGTGAAGGTTCGAGGGCAGCAGTTCACCGACAAGGTGCTGCGCGGCGTCGAGGCGGTCATTGACACCACGCCGCTCCAGGCCCCGCCGGAAGCGCCGAACAAAAAGTGATGCCAGGAAGGAGACGAGCCCTGGCGGCGTATTCCGCCCATGCGAATCCTGCTTCCCCTCCTTCTCGCCATCAGCCTGGCCGCCGCCCAGACGCCCGCCAAAAAGCCCAGGCCCGAGTATCAATACCAGTCCGGTGACATCCAGGTCAGCCTGCCGGCGGCGGACGAGCCGCGGGTGAAGGCCTTTGGCCCGGAATCCGTGAAGGCGGCTCTGAAGTACCTGGAGGAGGGTGCTCTCTGCTGGGTGCGTGAGAAGACCTGCGTGAACTGCCACACCACGGGTCCCTACCTCAGCGAGCGTACGGCCTGGACGGCGCAGTTTGGGAAACCGAGCGAGGAGGTGCTGGCGGACTTCATCGAGTCCGTGCCGAAGGAGGTCAGGGAGGTGAAGGAGACCGCGACGAAGAGCGGGCACAGGCACTACCCGGCGGCCTTCACCAGCGTCTGGCGCAGCTTGGGGCTGGCCGAGTGGGACCGGCATGTCACCGGCAAAACCTCGGAGCACACCGACCGCTCCATCCGTGACATGTTTGAGCGCCAGTCGGTGAACGGCGCCTTTGTCAGCCACGGCGAGGTCGAGATTCCGCACATCACGACGGATTTTGAGCTCAGCCTGCAGGCGGCACGCACCATCACAGCCGCTCCCGGCTGGCTGGCCGGGCTGAAGGATGCCCGGCTGCTGGACAAGGTGGCGAGGCTGAAGAACTGGCTGCGCACGGCGCCGCCCAAAAATGACTTCGACCGCGTCCTGCGGCTGCAGCTCGCCCACTACCTGCCGGAGCTGGTCACGCAGCCGGAACGGCAGGCGGCCCTGGCGCTGCTGAGCTCGAAACAGCATGCGGACGGCGGCTGGAGCACACGTGACATGTCGCCGCTTCAGGACTGGCATTTTGAGATGAGCGAGACGGTGGTCCGGCTCATCGAGGGCCTGCCGGACGCAGCCCGGCCTGAAAGCGACACCTACATGACCGCACTGGCCGTCATTCTTATGCGACAGAACGGGGTCCCTGTGAATGACAGGCGCATCCAGGAGGGCCTGGCCTGGCTGAAGCGGGAACAGCGTGAATCCGGCCGCTGGTGGATGCACTCATTGTATCGGGGCAACTACCATTACATCACCTACATCGCGACCTGCCAGGCCCTCAAGGCCCTGGCGCTTTGTGATCAGCTGCCTGCCTCCGAGGCTGAGTGATCAACCTCGAAGGCAGGACAGTTCCGATTATTCACGGACTCCCTGCGCACTGTTTTCCAGCCACCGTGATAACTGGGTTCCGGCAGGACGACGGGAAGGCCGAGAACACTGAGCATTACCGCAAAAAGCCATTTCTGTTACATGTGCGGCTATTATTATTTTATCGCAATAACTCTTAGTGTTGATCATCAACGACTTAGAAGGCGCGCGAAACCTTTCGAAGCTCGGCTGCCTGGGGTTAAAAAGCAGCGATTCAGGTCGGCTGGATTGGGTGCGCGGGCACTACCTGCCTGCACACACCGGATGCCCCTACGGCCCATCGGATTCAGGTGCCGGGCCGGTTGTCCTTTTTGTCAGCTGGCTTGGCTGGCAGCCAGGCTTCCGGGGCACCGGCCTTGGTGAGAACATCCCGCAGGGTGACAAGCTTGCCATTCTGCTTTTTGCTCTCCTGGGCTGCTTCCATAAAGGCGTAGATTTCAAGCGTCTGCCTGGCGGTCAGCGGGGGCTGCCTGGTCTGGAAAAACTTGATGATCTCGCGCAGCAGAGGCGTGTAGTCACCCTGGCTGCCCTGTTCCGTGATCTTTTCCTGGCCGAAACGGATGATCTTATAGTCGGTGGAGCCCATGGGCAGCGTGTGCAGGGCATAGAGGGTGCCGAGACGTCCGCCTTCCCAGAGACCTGTGATGACGGAGACATCCGGGGCGGAGGTGCGCTCCACGCTCAGGCAGCCGGAACCCATGACGGTGAACAGGGCCTCGGTGCTGTGAATGCCATAGAAGAACAGGTCGGGGTGATGCGGGAGAAGAGGCGCGGGTCCATAAGACAGGGCGGCGCGCGCCGGCAGCTTCTCCGCATTCGCCACTTCGATGACTCCGGGCCACCAGCGTGTGGCGGAAGCGCTGAACATGGAGATTTTCGCGGCTTCGGCGAGTTTGTAGATCTCGACGGCGTCCTTCAGGCTGGCTGCGACGGGCTTGTCGAGAAAGAAGGGCTTGCCACCGGCGATGACCTGCTTGGCCTGGTCGAGGTGAGGCCGGCCGTCGACGCTGAGGATCATCACGGCATCCGTCGCCGCGCAGACCTCGGCGATGCTGCCTAGCATCTTCACGCCGAACTTGTCACGCAGGGTGGTGGTGAAGCCTTCGATGCGGGAGGCGCTTTCCGGCAGATCCGGACTGGCGCAGGGGAAGGCGGCCACGACCCGGGCGCCAGGAACGTGATTCGGGTTCGCCGGGTCATTGAGACGGAGGGTGAACTGCTCGGAATGTGAGGTGTCGAGCCCGATCAGGCCGATGCGGAGGTTGTCAGCCATGGCGGAGGCAGCGAACGAAATCGCGAGGACGTGCAGGATGAGGGGTTGGAATCTCAGGATGCGCATGGGCTTCTCAGACGAAGCGGTGAATGGGTCAGTTCAGCGGCTTCAGCTCGGGCAGCGTGAACTTGCCGTCCTTGCGGATGAGCTTGCCGTCGAACCAGATTTCGCCGCCGCCGTAGTCGGGGCGCTGGATGCAGACGAGATCCCAGTGGACCTGGCTGCGGTTGCCATTGTCGGCGGGGCCTTCGTAGGCCTGGCCGGGGGTGAAGTGGAAGCTGCCGGCGATCTTTTCATCAAACAGGATGTCCCGCATGGGCTCGCGGATCTCGCGGTTGAAACCGATGGCGAACTCCCCGATGTAGCGGGCGCCCTCGTCGCTGTCGAAGATCTTGTTGATGGCCTCGGTGTTGTTGGCGGTGGCCTTGACGATTCGGCCCTTGGAGAACTCGAGCTTCACGCTGTCGAAGGCGATGCCCTGGTAGATCGTCGGGGCGTTGTAGCTGATGACGCCTTCGACGCTGTCCTTCACCGGCGCGCTGAAGACCTCGCCGTCGGGGATGTTGTGCCGGCCGCCGCAGGCGATGGCCTTCAGACCCTTCAGGCTGAAGCGCAGGTCGGTGCCCGGCCCCTTGATGTGCACTTCGCGTGTCTTGTCCATGAGCTTCTTGAGGGCGTTCATGGCCGGGATGAGGGCGGCGTAGTCGAGAAGGCAGACCTTGAAGAAGAAGTCCTCGAAGGCCTGGGTGCTCATGCCCGCCTGCTGCGCCATGGCGGAGGTGGGCCAGCGCAGCACGCACCAGCGGGTGTTGTTCACGCGCTCGTTCTGGAACGGCCTCAGCTTGGACATGACCAGCTTCATCTTCTCCGCGGGCACGTCGCTGTTCTCGGTGATGTTGTGGCTGCCGCGCACGGCGATGTAGCAGTCCATCTGCTTCATCAGCTCCAGGTTGTGGCGGGCGATGACGTCATACTGCGCCTCGGCGGCGTGAAGCATCATCTCGCGTGTCACGGTGGTGTCGTGGAGGTGCACCAGCGGATGCGCCTTGGCCTCGACGACGGCGCGGATCAGCGCCTGGGCGACGCAGGCCGGCACGTCAAAGCAGTCGATCCAGACGAAGTCGCCCTTTTTGACCTGGGTGGAGTAGCGGACGAGGGTGCGGGCAAGCTGGTCAATGCGTGGGTCGTGCATGGATGCTTATAACGAACGATGCCCGGGCAGGTAAACAGCATTTTTCGTCAATGCACGCGCCCTCCCGTCCGCAGGCGGACGATGCCGGGGAAACGGCGGCTGAAGCGTGCCGGGACGGGTCAGCCGGCGATCACGGCGGCACGGGCGTTCTCCTCGGCGCCGGTCTTCTCCAGGTAGTAGTCATAGCCGCCGGCGTAAGGCGTGACCTGGCCGGCGTTGATGTGCAGCACCTTGGTGGCGAGACTGCGGATGAAGTGCACGTCGTGGGAGATGAACACCAGGGTGCCCTCGAACTTCTGCAGCGCCAGGATCAGGCCCTCGATGGCCCAGATGTCCAGGTGTGTCGTCGGCTCGTCCATCAAAAGTAGGTTAGGGGGGTCGACGAGGAACTTCACGAGGTTCAGGCGGCTCTTTTCACCCCCGGAAAGCACCTTGCACTTTTTATAGACGTCCTCGCGCTTGAACAGGAAGCTGCCGAGGATGCTGCGGGCGTCGTCCTCGCGGATCTCGGGGGCGCAGCGCTTGATCTCCTCCAGCACGCTGCACTCGGGGTCGAGGGTGTCGGCCCGGTGCTGGCTGAAGTAGCCCATGCGGACGTTGGTGCCGAACTTGCGCTCGCCCTTCTGAAAGGGTACCACGCCGGCCATGATTTTGATCAGGGTGGACTTGCCGGCGCCGTTCGGGCCGACCAGCACGGTGCGCTCGCCCTTTTCCACCTCAAGGTCGAGGCCCTGGTAGATCTTCTTCTCGCCGTAGGCCTGGTGGATGTCAATGAGCTGGATGACGCGCTGGCCGCTGCGCTGCGGCTGGGGAAAGTTGAAGCGGAAGGCCTTCTTGAGCGGTCGGGGACGGTCCAGCTTCTCCATCTTTTCCAGCTGTCTCTCGCGGCTCTGCGCCTGCGCCGCCTTGGAGGCCACGGAACGGAAGCGGTCGATGAACTCCTGCATGTCCTCGATCTCCTTCTGCTGGTTCTTCCAGGCCTGATAGGATCGCTCCCAGGCCTCCTCCTTTTGCTTGAGGAACTCGGAGTAGTTGCCGGTGTAGGCCACCAGCCTGCCTTCGTCGATGTCGTAGACGGTCTCGATCAGCTCGTCCATGAAGTCGCGGTCATGGGAGATGAGCAGGATGGCGCCCGGGTAGTTCTTCAGGTAGTTCCGGAACCACATGAGGGACAGGAGGTCGAGGTGGTTCGTCGGTTCGTCGAGCAGGAGCAGGTCGGGCTCGATGACGAGCAGGCGGGCCAGGTGGGCGCGCATGACCCAGCCGCCGGAGTATTCACGGGCAGGGCGGTTGAAGTCCTCCTCCTTGAAACCGAAGCCCTTGAGGATCTTTTTGCACTTTGCCTCGGCCTGCGGGTCGTTGAGGGCCTCGTGCAGGGAATGGGCCTGGTTGTATTCAGGGGCAGCCACGTCGCCGCGAGCCTCATAGTCCTTGAGGATGTTCTCCAGCCTCTGCATTTCCCCGGCACGGCCGGTGGCGATGTCGAGGATGGTCTCCTCGCCCACGGGCTCGCTTTCCTGCGGCAGGAAGCCGAGCGTGGTCCATTCATCGCGGATGATCTCACCCGAGTCGGGCGTGTCCTGGCCAAGGATCAGGGAGAACAGGGTGGACTTGCCCGCGCCGTTCGGGCCGACGAGGGCCACGCGCTCGGAATAGTTCACGGTCATCTTGGCACCAGTGAAGAGCGGGCGGGCGTTGAAGGACTTGGAGACGTCGCGGAGGGTGAGCATGGGGCGGGGCGTGTAGCAGAAAACGGGCGGTTTGCAGCCTGTTTCTTCCAGGAGAGAAAAGACGTTGCCCTCGGAACAGGCTTTGGCTTTGAATGGGACTTCCCCATCCCACCCACCATGAAGCGCCTCCTTTTCGCCGTCTCCCTCCTGTCCCTGGGCGTCCTAGCCGCCGCTGATCCCAACTACGCCATCCAGCCGGTCCCTCGTGATGCAGGCTGGTTGAAGCGCCACGAGGGATTCAATGCCATCTCCAAACAGGGTGAGGCACCGCTGGTCTTCCTGGGGGACTCTATCACCCAGGGCTGGAGCGGCAAGGGCAAGGCCACCTGGGAAAAATACTACACCCCTCGCAAGGCCGCGAACTTCGGCATCGGCGGCGACCGCACCGAGCATGTCCTCTGGCGCCTCGACCACGGCAACTTCGACGGCCTTTCGCCCAAGCTCATCGTGCTCATGATCGGCACCAACAACACGGGTCATGTCGGCCGCCCGCAAAAGGAGCTGAACGGCGCCACCTACCAGTGCAGCGCCGAACAGACAGCCGAGGGCGTGAAGCTGATCCTGGAAACCCTGAAGAAGAAGTGCCCGAAGTCGAAGATCCTGCTTCTGGGCATCTTTCCGCGTGGGGAAAAGCCCAGGGACGCCATGCGCCAGCAGAACGAGGCCACCAACGCCCTCATCGCCAAGTTTGCCGACGGCCAGACCGTGCAGTTCCTCGACATCGGCCAGACCTTCCTCCAGCCCGACGGCACGCTGACCCGCGAGATCATGCCCGACCTGCTGCACCTCTCGGAAGCTGGCTATGACCAATGGGCAGCCGCCATTGAACCGAAGGTGAAGGAACTGCTCGGCGAGTAAGACAAGGCTGGTCAGGCATTTCAAAACGGGGCCGTTGCTTCACCAGCACGGCCCTTTTTTTGAGAAGCTCAAAACTCGAAATCCGAAATGAATCGGAGGTTGAGAACGGGGCGTCCAGCCTCGCCAGGCTCTGGATTGAATCAGAGCCAGGTCGTGAAGCCCAGGGTCTTGAGCAGGGTGCGCAGGCTGAGCAGGATCACCAGGGTCCCGACCACGACCATCATGGGACGGTGCGGCAGCCTCTTGGTCAGGTAGGCGCCAAGCGGAGCAGCAATCACGCCCCCTGCGGCAAGGCCGGCGATGACCTGCCAGTGGCCGAGGCCGATGCTCAGGAAGAAGGTGATGGAGGCGGAAAGAGTGACGAAGAACTCCACCGCGTTGACGCTGCCCACCGCCTCGCGGACGGAATTACCCCGAACAATGAGGTTGGTGGCAACAATGGGGCCCCAGCCGCCGCCGCCGACGGCGTCCAGAAAAGAGCCGATCAGGGCCAGGGGAGTCAGCTTGGTCGTCACCTCACGGGGAGGGAAGGGCATGAACGCCTTCACGATGATGATCACACCCATGATCATGAGATAACCGGAGATGTAAGGCTTGATGATCTCACCATCGAAGGAGCTCAGGACGTAAGCTCCCAGGGCGGCCCCGATGATTCCCGGGATGAGCAGACGGCGGAACAGGTCGCGGCTGATGTTGCCAAAGGTATGATGGGAGATGGCCGAGGCCCCTGTGGTGAAGCATTCCGCCGCATGCACCGTGCTGCTGACCACGGCCGGAGGCACGCCAAAGCCCATGAGCAGGCTCGACGCCGAAATGCCATAGGCCATGCCCAGCGCGCCATCAATGAGCTGCGCCACAAAGCCGGCGATGACGTAAATGAGGATGTCGTGGTCCATAATTGAAATGGCAGCGCAGCGAATTTGCGGGCAGGCTTCATGGCTGGGAATTCCGCCAGGTCAAGCTAAAACATACTTTTCCGATAGAGAATATGGGTAAGTGACGCTGCAAGGCCATTCTACCCCTCTGTCATCGGATCGCCAACCTCATCAGATCTGGTGCAGCCCAGGCAAAACTTAGCATGTTCGCTCGGCAAATCGGGTGGCGATGGAACGTTTGACACATCCACCTCATGCGCACGCTCCTTCTGACACTCGCCCTCATCCTGCCCCTTTTCGCGGACACCCCGAAACTCCCAGGCATTGAAGGAGCAATGGTGGAGATGATTGCCAGGAATGAAGTGGCTGGTGCGGTCACGGCGGTGGCGACCCAGGACCGCCTGCTGCACCTGCAGGCCGACGGCATGGCGGATGTGGCCGCGCAGAAGCCCATGAGCGTGGACACCCTGTTCTGGATCGCATCGATGACAAAGCCGGTGACCGGCGCGGCGGTCCTGATGCTTCAGGACGAGGGCAGGCTGAGCATCACGGATCCGGTGGCGAAGTTCATCCCGGAATTTGCTGCGTTGAAGACGCCGTCTGGCAGACCGGCGAACCTCACGATCACGCAGATCCTCACCCACACCTCAGGCCTCGGCGAGGCGAACGGCCCCAAGGCTCAAGAAGCACACACGCTGGCCGACCTGGTGCCCCTCTGGATCACTGCCCCGATGCAGTTTGAACCAGGTTCGCAATGGAAGTACTGTCAGTCCGGCATCAACGCCGCCGCGCGCATCGTCGAGGTGATCAGTGGCATGAGCTTCGACGCTTTTTTGCAAAAACGCCTGTTTGAGCCCCTGGGCATGACAAACACGACCTTTTATCCGACAGACAATCAGTGGACACAGATCGCCACGGCCTACGCGAAGAACCCGGACACCGGCAAACTCGAGGCCGTGCCGCCGCGTGGCGATTTCGGCAAACGCGATCGCCCGCCTTTGGGCAACGGCGGGCTGTATTCCAGCGCGAAGGACTACACGCGCTTCTGCCGCATGCTGCTCAATGGCGGCACTCTGGAGGGCCGTCGCATCTTGAGCGCCCATGCGGTGAAAACACTGTCCACCGTGCA
>JBIJBP010000170.1:0-9491 GCA_044345155.1 Prosthecobacter sp.
CCGATGCGGAAGTTGTCCTCGCTGCGCTGCCAGGAGCCGGTCTGCCAGATGCGGCCATGCTTCTGCACCGCCTTCACGATGGCCTGCTGCTCGGCGATGGTGCGCGCCAGCGGCTTTTCACCATAGATGTCCTTGCCGTTCTTCGCCGCCTCGATCGCGGTCAGGGCATGCCAGTTGTCTGGCAGCGCCAGCATGACGGTGTCGATGTCCTTCCGGGCCATGACCTCGCGGTAGTCATGATAGCCCTTGCAGTCCTGGTTCTTGTAATAGCCGTTCACAGCGCCCAGGGCCTTCCCAAGGTTCCCCTTGTCAATGTCACAGGCCGCAACCACCTGACAGTCGGTCTCCTGAAGGAACTTCTGCGTGTTGCCCGGGCCCATCATGCCCCAGCCAAACACGGCCATGGTGATTTTGTTGGACGGCGCGTTCTGGCCGAAAACAGAGGCTGGCACAAGGGTGGGAAATCCGATCGCGGCGGCGGATCGGGCGATGAACTGACGGCGGCTGGTGAAGGGGACTTTTTTCATGAGCCGACCTTTTTAAAGCGCCCGGTGCATCGGAGTCGAGCCCAAAGCTCCGGCGCGGCATAACTCCCATTGCTATCAAACCTGAGCCTTCCGATGGTCGTCCAAAAGAGTCCGCCAGCCGCCTCGTACTAGACCTTTTGCCCAGAATGCCGCCGCCTTCCTTCATCCGCCACATCGCGACACCGCTGCTCTTTCTCAAGGCGTCGGCCGGCCTTGCCGCTCCCTCCGCCGAGTCCCTGAAGTTCTTTGAATCCAAGGTCCGCCCGGTCCTGGTCCAGAGCTGCCAGGAATGCCATGGTGAAAAGAAGCACAAGGGCGGCCTGCGGCTCGACAACCTTCCCTACATCCTGCACGGCGGGGACCAGGGGCCGGCCATCGTCCCCCACAAGCCGGAGGAATCCCTGCTGATCAAGGCGGTGAACCATGCCGTCCCCGACCTGGAAATGCCTCCGGACGGCAGGCTGTCCGAGGACCAGGTCAACGCCCTGAAGCAGTGGATCGCCATGGGCGCCCCCTGGCCTGAGAATGAAGTTTCCGCCGCCAGACCACCGCGCCGCCCCGGCGAGTTCAGCTCCGAGGACCGTGCCTGGTGGGCGTTCCAACCTGTCCGTGAGCCCGCTGTGCCGAAGATCCGGCATGAAGGAAACGCCATCGACGCCTTCATTGAGGATGGCCGGCTGAAGGCAGGCCTCAAGGCGGTCCCGCAGGCATCCCCCGAGGAGCTCATCCGCCGCCTTTCCTTCGACCTCAAGGGCCTTCCGCCGACCCCGGAAGAAGTCGCACAATTTGTTCGCGAGTGCGCCTCCGGCACGGACCGCGCCGACAGCGCCTACGAGGCGCTGGTGGACCGGCTGCTGGCCTCGCCAAGGTTTGGCGAACGCATGGCGCAGCACTGGCTCGACCTGGTGCGCTATGCCGAGTCCGAGGGCTACCGGCTCGACGCCTACCGGCCCAACGTCTGGCCCTATCGCGACTATGTCATCGAGTCCTTCAACCAGGACAAGCCCTACGACCAGTTCGTCAGGGAGCAGCTCGCGGGTGATGAACTGGCCCCGGGCGATCCGAAGAGCGAGATCGCGACCGCCTTTCTCCGGCATACCGTCTACGAATACAACCAGCGCGACGCCGAGGGCCAGTGGAGGACCATCATGAACGAGGTCACCGATGTCACGGCGGACGTCTTCCTCGGCATGAGCGTGCAGTGCGCCCAGTGCCATGATCATAAGTTCGACCCCATCCTGCAAAAGGATTATTACCGCCTGCAGTCCTTCCTCGCAAACATCACCTGGCCTGAGGACAAGAAGCTCGCCACGAAGGAGGAGATCGCCGCGCATGAGAGGCAGCATCAGGCCTGGCTTGCAGCCACCCGTGAGCCCCGCGCGGTCATTGACGGCATTCTTGAACCCCGCATCCAGGCGGCTCAGAAGAGCGCCATGGAGAAGTTTCCCGAGGAGGTCGTGGCCATGTGGAGGAAGCCTCGCGAGCAACGGACGCCTTATGAGGAGCAGATCGTTCAGCTTGCCTGGAGGCAGGCTGAATATGAGCGCTACCGCTTCAAGACCGACAAGATCAAGGATCCCGAGGCCACCCAGCTACGCGAGGCTCAAGCAAGGCTGGCGGCCTTCGATCCTCTCAAGCCAAAACCGCTGCTGACCGCCTGTGCCATCGGTGAAACAGGGCCCGCCGCCCGGGATGCCAGCTTCAAGACACGTCGTTCAGGGGAAGTCGCGGCCAAGCCAGGTTTTCTCACCATCCTGGATCCCGGAGACGCCAGGATTCCCGAACCGAGACCGGGCGCCACGACCAGCGGCCGCCGCAGCGTGCTCGCGGACTGGCTTGCCAGCCCCGGCAACCCGCTCACCACGCGGGTCATCGTCAACCGCCTTTGGTCCTGGCACTTCGGCCGCGGCATCGCAGGCACTCCGAGCGACTTCGGCAGGCTCGGCGAACCTCCCACCCATCCTGAACTGCTCGACTGGCTGACCATGCAGTTCCTCAAAGGGGGCTGGAAGATGAAGCCGATCCACAAGATGATCGTCATGAGCGCCGCCTACCGCCAGAGCGCTCTGCTGAATGACGGCAAGCCTCTGCAGGTGGATCCGGAAAACAGGCTGCTCTGGAGGTTTCCACCGCGCCGCCTCGACGCCGAACAGGCCCGTGATGCCGTGCTTCTGGCCAGCGGCGAGCTTGATCTGACGATGGGTGGAGAAGGCGTGGCCGCATCCGTGCCACGACGCAGCATCTACACCCGCAAGATCCGCAACACCCAGGACGCCTTCCTGCAAAGCCTCGACGCACCGCCGGGCTTCTCCAGCCTGCCCACCCGCGACGCCACCACCACGGCCACGCAGAGCCTGCTCATGATCAATGGCGAATGGCCGCTGGAGCGTGCCCGCAGCATGGCGGCAAGGCTTCTGAAGGAAAAGCCGGGGAACGACGGCATCGCCGTGTCACGCGCCTACCAGCTCACCATGGGACGTGACCCGAGCCGGAGTGAATCCAGGGACGCCCTGAACTTTCTGACCAGCCAGCGTGCCGGCCTCAAAAAATCCATGCCGCCACCGCCGCCGGCCATGCCTGCCGTGACTGATGCCTCCGCCTATTTCGGCACCCCCTCTCCCACAAGGACCACAAAGACGCTGTGGATGGAGCCCGGCGGCAGGAATGAGAAGCTGAGGATCAGCAGCACGAACGGCCTGGAGGGAGACGCCTTTGCCATCGAGGCCGTCATCCACCTGAAAAGCCTTTATCCCAGCGGCTCCGTGCGCACCATCGCCGCCCGCTGGGACAACAGCAAGACGGCTCGCGGCTGGGCCTTCGGTGTGACGAGTGAAAAATCCGCCTACAAGCCTAACAATTTAATCGTCCAGCTGGTCGGCGAGGACTTCCAGGGAAGCCTGGCCTATGAAGTTGTGGCCAGCGGCCTGCGAATCCCCCTTGGCAGGCCCTACTACGTGGCCGCCATCCTGAACAACGGGCCTGCGGAAGGCCGCACAAACGGCGGCAGCATCACCTTCCATGCCCGTGACCTGGGCGACCCCGCCGCCGCCATGCAGACCGTGACCGTGCCGCATTCGATCTGCGGCGGCCATGTCAGCCCGGAATGCCCGCTTTACATCGGTGGACGCGACAAGGACAAGGCCAGCCTCTGGCATGGTGCAATCTCCAGGGTCGTGCTTCGGCAGGGCGGTCTTGAGCCGGGCAGGCTGATGGCCTGGGTGGGCATGAACGATCCCGCCTGCCTTGTCGATGTGAACGCCGACCTCGCCGGTGAACAGCTCAAGTCCGGCTGGAAGTGGGAGTCTTCCGCCCCAGCCGTGCTGCCAGGCGGTGGCGTCGATCCATCACGCGAGGCTCTGGCCGACCTCTGCCATGTGCTGCTGAACGCCAACGAATTTTTCTACCTTCACTGAAGCGGTTTCAGGATCGGCCTGCGGCCTCTTCATCAAGCTCGGAGGCCGCCTGTTCAAAACCTGCGGCCAGCTCCTGCCATTCGTCCCTGCCGGTCTGCCAGCCGCCGCTGACACGCACGACGCGGCGCAGTTCATCCCAGTCCGCACCGAGCGCCTGAACGACGACGGAGGAGCCTTCCCTCCCGGAGCTGCAGGCTGAACCCGTGGAGATGGCCAGGCCCAGCCGGCTGAGCCGGGTGAGCCACTTGAGGTTGGGGTGACGAGGCATCACCATGAGCACCGTGTTCCAGAGACGGGGCGCGCCTTCGCTGATCACACGCAGCCCGGGAAACAGGGCCTTCATGCGGTGGATGAACTCGTCACGCAGGCTGCCTTGCCGGACCGCCACGGATTCAAGGTCAGCGGCCAGATGCTCCAGCGCAGCCGCCAGCGCCTCGGCAGCAGGCAGGTTTTCGGTTCCGGCGCGCCGCCCTGCCTCCTGGGGTCCGCCAACCAAAAGTGGAAAAGATTCCTTTTCGTCGGCCAGCAGCAGGAACCCCGCGCCCTTTGCCCCGCCGAACTTGTGTCCGCTGACCGTCAAATAATCGCAGTCGCCCAGCCTTGATGAGTCCATCTTGCCCACCCACTGGGATGCATCGGCATGAAACCTCACGCCATGACGGCGGCAGAGCGTGAGGAGTTCCGGCCAGGGCTGCAGCACACCGCTCTCATTGTTGGCCGCCATGACGGAAATGAGCGCAGGACGGTGTCGTCGGATCACGTCCTCGAGCCGCCCGACGGTCACCCGGCCATGATCATCCACCGGGATCTCGGTCACGCGGGCCCTTCCCAGCCACGACCGGGCTGCTTCGCGGACGCTGGGATGCTCCACGGCGGAAATGGCCACGCAGGCATCGGGCGCCAGGCAGCGCGACAGGCCGGCGAAGAGCATGTTGTTCGCCTCGGTCGCCCCGGAGGTGAAAACCAGTCGTTCAGGCTCCGCCCCAAGCAAATCGGCGAGCCTGGCGCGTACGGCCTCCAGGGCCTGGCTGGCCAGCCCCGCCTCCCTGTAGAGGCTGGAAGGGTTGTGCCAGTGCCTGTCGCTGGCACGCAGCCAGGCCTCAAGCGCCGCCGGCAGCAGCGGCGTGGTGGCGTTGTGATCAAAGTAGGCAGGCATGGCCGGAACAGCCTACTACGATCCGATGAGACACTTTTCCAGCGTTCTCGCCCCATCTCCCCCAAGCTTCTCATCCAGGGCCTCCAGACGCTGGATGAGGTCGATGACATGCCTGCGTGGATACATGCCGCCTGCCGCATCACAGAAATGGGTGCGGCACCCGAACGGCCGGTGCTGGTAGGCCGTGCAGCGCCCATCCTGGCCCAGCAGCGGGCAGGCGCCATCAGGGCGCGCCTTGACCTCGCGCCTGCCCGAGGCCCGCACGCCCTGCTGAAGATACAGGGCTTCTCCAACGGTGAGCATCGGCGTGCGCCGGGTCAGCCGAAACTGACAGCAACCCGTGGTCATCTGACAGTTGCGTGGCAGGACGCGCTTCTCCAGCTCGTCATAAACGGCTTTCACCTCCTCACGATCCTCCGGCTTCAGGGCCGGGGCATTTTTGTTCCTGGGGCGGGACATCCGAATCAGGCGGGCTCACTCGGGCACAATGATCTGGTCGTCAGGCTGCACCAGCACGTCGACGCCAGGATTCCCCGTTCCATTGGAAAGGTTGTGAACCGTCGGAGCCTGCCCGGCGCGGACCAGCTTGACCTTTTTCATGCTGCCGTAGGGGGTTGGCCCTCCGGCGGTCATAATGGCCTGTGAAAGGGTCATGCCCTGGCGATAAGGGACGGCTCCAGGCTTGTTGACGCCGGTCACCGTGACCGTGCGCATGGTGGCCGTGCTCTCACCGCCATCAATGGAGACGACGACGGTGGGCCGGGTGTAGATCTCTTCATGGATGTACTTTTGCTCGATCACCCTCTGCAGCGAGGATGGCTTGAAGCCCGAAGCCTTGACATTGCCGATGTAAAGCAGCGGTATGGTGCCGTCTTCACCCACGGTGTAAACGCCGCGGATCTGGGCGATCTCATTGTCGGGAATGCCCCCCACCGAGACGGTGATGCGGTCGCCCGGACGCAGCGGCAGCTCACCGCTTTGCGCAAACAACACGGAAACCATGCCCAGCCAGGCAGCGATGATGGAAAGCGATGTTTTCATGGAGTTGGTTTAGAAGATGTCCCCGCGCGGCGCCTTCACAGCAGGAGCGGATGGCGCGCCTGCGGCGGCTGGCGCTTCAGCACGCCTCGAACGCCTGCGGCGGGGCTGGTCGCCCCCGGCGGCACTTGCATTGCCGGGGGTGTAATAGGTGTAGTAGCTGGTGTAATACTGATACTGGGAGTCGCTGCGGACGTCGACGTTGTTCAACACGACGCCAAGCACGCGTCCGCCGACGTTCTCGACCGTCTGCTTCACACGCATGAGCATGTGGCGCGGCAGCTTGCGATGCTGGACCACAAGCATCGTCAGGTCGGCCTCGTTGGCCAGGACGGACGCATCACTGACACCGAGGATCGGCGGCGAGTCGATCAGCACGAGGTCAAACCGGCTCTTCACGTCCGCGATGAGCTCGCTCATCCGTTCTGAATTGAGGATGCCGGCGCTGTCGGCCGGAAGCAGGCCGCTGGGGAGGAAGTACAGGTTGTCCACCGGGGTCCGCATCACGACCTCCTCCAGCCGCGCCGGAGTCATGAGGTAGTTCGTGAGTCCGGTGGCGTTGCTGACGTCAAACAGGCGGTGAAGACTGGGACGCCGCAGGTCCGCATCGATCAGCAGCACGCTGTAGCCGCCCTGGGCGCAGACGGTCGCCAGGTTGCAGAGGGTGGTTGACTTGCCCTCCCCCGCCCCGCCGCTGGTGACGGTGATGCAGTTCGCCTCGGGGTTGCGGCGGTTGAACTCAATGTTGGTTCGCAGGATCCGGTAGGCCTCGGCATCCGGGTTGAAGCCGCTGGTGCGGTGCAGGACGCCGACATCCTTGGGGACGACGGCCAGGACCGGCACGCCCAGGAAGCGCTCCACGTCATCCAGGCTCTTGACCGTGGTGTCCATGTACTCCAGGAAGAAGGCCAGCCCCAGGCCGAACATGAAGCCGAGGGCGGCACCCAGCGAAAGGTTGACCGCCACGTTCGGCTTGGTGGGCCGGGGCTCCACCTCCGCCTTCGCATAAATGGTTGCCGGCGACTTGACCAGCTGCAGGTCGGCGTTGGTCTCGGAGTACTTCTCCTTGAACTTCACCAGCAGGGCTTCGATGTAGGTCACCTCGTCCTTGGCGGTCTTGTATTCGTTGAAGGCCGACTGCTGATCAAGAAGGTCCTTCTTGGCTCCTTCGTTGAAGGCCTGAAGCGACTCCCTCCGCTTCTTCGCAGCTTCAAGCCTGCTGGCGAGACCCTGAAGATGCCCCTTGGTCTCGCCCGAAATCAGCTCCTTGTATTTGCTGACCTGGCTGTCGATGCCTTGCACCTGGGGATGCCTCCTGCCAAGTCCCTGCTGGACCAGGCCTTCACGGGCAACCAGAAGTTCCTGATACTTGGCCATCATGGAGGCGACATTGGGATTTTCCAGGCGCAGCCCGGAGGCCCGGGTCACCAGGTCGTCGGCACTGAGGCTGGATAGCTGTTCCATCTCCGCTGACAGCGACTGGACCTCCAGATCCGCCTGCAGCAGGGCCTGTTCGCGGGAAACCACCATGGAGTCCTCGGTGGTCTGGATCGTGGCCCCCGGCGTGATTGAAGGCCCGCCGCCGGGCATCCAGTCCCCCACGATCCCGGCTTTCTTTTTCGCCTCCTGCATCTTGAGCCGGGCCTGATCCCTCAGCTGCTCCTGCTCCGCAATCTGCTTGCCCATGCGTTCCAGCGCCTCGCTCTTCTGCTTCGACTCAATGTCAATGCGCTGGGTCATGTAGCTCGAGGCGACGGCGTTGGCGACCTCGGCGGCCAGGGCGGGATCCTGGTCATAGTATTCGATCACCACAAAGTCCGACCGGACGCTGGACTGGGTGTCCAGGTTGCTGCGCAGCTTGGCCAGAGCTGCCTGACGCGTCGGCAGGGCCCAGCGGCCTTGAAGCTCCAGCTTGTCGACGACCGGGTAGAGGGTCTCGGGTTTTGTGATGCTCTCGAACTCGTTTTTGATCACCACATCACCTGCCATGAACTCCTCGGCCCCCCTGTTGAAAACCTGCACCTTGTTGGTCAGGCGCTCGATCTTCATCTCGACCCGTCCGCGGTACTTTCGCGGCATGATGTAGGTGATGATGGCGGCCGTTGCGAAGACCAGAAGGAAGGAGAGGCTGATCAGGCCAAGCCGGTTGCGGATGACCTGCCAGGAGTCGACCGCCTGTCTCTGCATTTCGTGGCCCGCATCGTTCATGTTGCCTGGATATTAGTGTTTGTTAGGTATTCTGCATCCTGCAATCAAGCCAGCGGCAAGGAGGCTGCCGCTGGCCGGTGGAGTGGGTAAGGCTTGTCAGTGAATGAGTCTCTCAGAAGGTGGCCGTGACGCCGACCGAGACATTGTTCCTGTCGAACTCGCGGCTCGCGTCGTCGGAGGCCAGGACGGAGTAGTTGTAGGAAGCGTCCATGGAAAGGTTTTCAAGGATCTGGTAGCTGACGCCTGCGGACAGGAGGAGCGAATGCTCCGTGACATCGGAAATCACGCCACCGCCGTCGAAGTCGCTGTAGACATACTGGGCGCCGGCATGAAGGCCGACCCGCTTGTTGATCTGATGGGAGGCGTTCAGGCCGGTGCGGATGGAGTAGCGGCTTTCATAACCGGAAAGCTCCGCACCGTCGAAGCCGCCTGCGCCAAACCACCGCACCTGCGTTTTGCGGGCCACGGCATAGTTGAGGGCGACTTCGCCATAAGGGGCGGTGTTGTTGCCGCGTTCCGCACGATAAAACTCAGCACCCGCCCTGAAGGATCCCGTGAAACGCTGGCTCCAGGCATGATCCACGCCAGCAAGGGCGAAGTGGGATTGGTAGTCGCGGCCGCTGACATTCTGGTAGCCGGTGTTCTTGTAACGGTATTCCGCCGTCAGCTTCGTGCGCTGGGTCAGGGCATAGGAGAACTGCTGGGCGACGAGGTGGGACAGACGATCCTCCGCATCGGAAACGATGTCATCTTCATACGTGATGCCGTCCACGGTGTAGGAGGTGGTCGTGGAAAACCGCTGCGACCAGGCATAGCTGACGTTGAAGTTGTTGAAGCCGTAGAGATACTGGCCGTTGAACAGGGTTGTGGACCCACCCAGCGCCAGGTTCGGCTGTGCCTCGTAGGTAAGGAAGAAGTTGTTACTGACCTTCAGCCTTTCGGTAAATTGGTGGGCGATATTGAAGGCGACCCGCGCATTATAGAAGGTGTCATCATAGCGCGGGATGTTGTCGAAGTAGTGAATCGCCCCGAGATCCAGGGCGATGCTCCATGGAGTTGTTCTGTCCGCGTCCGTGTAGGTCGCTCCGATGCCCCCCTGGGCATAATAGGACTCAAAACTGTCGAGTCCTGGGGTCGTCACCGAATAGT
>JBIJBP010000262.1:0-2818 GCA_044345155.1 Prosthecobacter sp.
GCGCGCGGTAAAGCAGCGCCATGCCGTCGAGGAGGAAGAGGCGTTTGGACATGAACAGTCGACAGCGTGGCAAGTGCCGCCGCCAGGGTCAAGGCTTGCGCCAGGCTGTCCGAAGAAAGGCGGCTGGCGCCTGACTCAGGACTGCTTCATCAGGAAGTACTCCAGGCTGTCCACGAGGGCCTGCCAGGAGGCGTCGATGATGTTGGTGCTGACACCGACGGTGCCCCAGGTGTGCAGTCCGTCGCTGCTGACGATGAGCACGCGGGTCTTGGCCGCCGTGCCTGTGCCGCTGTCGATGATGCGCACCTTGTAATCTTCGAGGCGGACCCGGGCGATGTTGGGGAAGTGCGGCAGCAGGGCCTTGCGCAGGGCCTTGTCAAGCGCGTTCACCGGACCATCCCCCTCGTCCACGGTGTATTCGGCGTTGCCGTCGACGCTGATCTTGACGGTGGCCTCGGTTGTTTCGATGTGGTTGTGCGGGTGATGGCGGTGAGTCGTGTGGTATTCGATCAGATCGAAGCTGCGGATTTCACGGCCGAGCTGTCGGCGGATGAGCAGCTCGAAGCTGGCCTCGGCTGCCTCGAATTCATAACCCTCGCTCTCCAGACGCTTCACCTCGGCAAGCACTTTATTCACCTCCGGCGAGCCCTTGGCGAGCGGGATACCCATGGCCTCGGCCTTGACCAGCACGTTTGACTGGCCGGACATGTCGGAGATGGTGATGATGCGCTCGTTGCCGACGAGGGCTGGGTCCACATGTTCGTAGGTGCGTGCCAGCTTCTGGACGGCATGGACGTGAAGGCCGCCCTTGTGGGTGAAGGCGGCGAGGCCGACATAGGGGGCGCGGATGTCGTGGGGCACGTTGGCCAGTTCGTCGACAAAGTAGGCGAGTTCGCGAAGCCTTGTGAGGTCGATGCCGAGATTGATGCCCATCTTGAGCTGAAGGTTGGGCATCACTGTGATGAGGTTGCAGTTGCCTACGCGTTCGCCGTAACCATTGATGGTGCCCTGCACCTGGCAGGCGCCGGCTCGGATGGCGGCCAGGGCGTTGGCGACACCGACACCACCGTCGTTGTGGGTGTGGATGCCCACGGGCCTGCCGAGGTGGGCGATCACCTTGCGGGTGACCTCTTCGACCCATTCGGGCAGGGCGCCGCCGTTGGTCTCGCAGAGCACCACGAGGTCGGCACCTGCGTCCGAGGCGGCCTTGACGGTCTTGAGGGAGTATTCGGGATCCTCGCGGAAGCTGTCGAAGAAGTGTTCCGCGTCGTAGAGCACCTCACGGCCGTGCTTTTTCAGATAGGCCACCGTATCGGCGATCATGGCCAGGTTTTCCTCCAGGGTGACCTGGAAGACTTCGGTGACATGCAGGGGCCAGGTCTTGCCGACGATGGTGACGGCGGGTGTCTGGGCGTCGAGAAGCATCTGCACCTGGGCATCATCCTCGACCTTGAGCTTGCCGCGGCGGGTCATTCCGAAGGCCGTGATTTTTGCCTTTTTCCAGGTGCGCTTGGCGGCTTCCTGGAAGAACGCGGCGTCCTTGGGATTGGATCCCGGCCAGCCTCCCTCGATGTAGTGAACGCCGAATTCGTCGAGTTTTTCGGCGACACGGATTTTATCGAGGGTGGAGAAGGAGATGCCGGTGCCCTGGGTGCCATCGCGCAGGGTGGTGTCGTAGATCGTAACGGGAACGGACATGGGAATTAAAATCGGGTCAAAGGGTCGAGGGTCGTCTTGATGGGAAGGAGGTTCACGTAAGCCGCGGACGAATGGGGACGGCTGAGGGTGAAACGCGGAAGGCTTTTGCCGTTTCAGGCACCTGGGGCACCTGGCGATTGCCAGAAATGACGGACTCCAACGGCTGCGTTACGCGC
Organism: Prosthecobacter sp.; assembly: GCA_044345155.1. Taxonomy (GTDB): domain Bacteria; phylum Verrucomicrobiota; class Verrucomicrobiia; order Verrucomicrobiales; family Verrucomicrobiaceae; genus Prosthecobacter. The sequence continues at coordinate 1,875 of JBIJBP010000262.1, forward strand.
AGAGGAGCCCGCGGCTAATTCGAATGGCAATGCTGGTGGCTGGACGGACCATGAACAACGAAGATTCTAGGGCGCGGCGTGGTTCTGGCAAATGGTCTTTTTCAGCTCAGGAAGGCGTATTATGAAGGAAAAGCCAGGGACGGGGCGAGTTTGGTGAGCGAGGAGCGTAAAACATCATGGCTTCCAGCCTTGCGCTCCCTTCAAACGCTGCCAAGGGTGGTTGCTCTCCCATTCCCGAATGAGCGATCCCATCCGACATGAATGCGGCCTGGCCGTAGTCCGACTGAAGAAGCCCCTGGCCTACTACCAGGACACCTATGGGACCGCCCTTTATGGCTTCAACCTGCTGGCCTCCCTGATGGCCAAGCAGCGCAACCGTGGTCAGGACGGCATCGGCATCGGCTGCTGCAAGCTCGACATGCCGCCGGGATCACCCTACCTGTTTCGTGAGCGGTTTGACGTGTCCGTGGAGCAGATGGGCGAGGTTTTCAGCGATATCCGCAAGGACTACAAGCGCATCGCCCGGCGCATTGACGGCCGGCGCAAGGAGGAGCGGCACGAGACAGGTGTGGAACTGCCACCCTTTGAGGAGGACCCGGCCGCCATCAAGCGTGAGTTTGACCTGGCGGGCGAGATCAACATCGGCCACCTGCGCTACGGCACCTCCGGAGGCCTGGGCAAGGGTTGCCTGCATCCTTACATGCGTCGCAGCACCTGGCCCACCCGCAGCCTGATGGTGATGGGCAACTTCAACCTCACCAATTCCGGCGAGCTCAACCGGGTGATGATGCAGCGCGGCCAGCATCCGGTGTTTGGCACGGACACGCAGAGCGTGATGGAGGAGATCGGCTTCCAGCTCGACGAGGCGCACACGCAGCTTTATCACGAGCTGCGTGACAGCGGCATGCCCGGGGCGGAGATCCCGCAGCACATCAGCCAGCGGC
>JBIJBP010000058.1:0-30565 GCA_044345155.1 Prosthecobacter sp.
AACCGGGACATCCTACTCAGCCCCAAGTTCCTCCGACTCAGTGCCAAGCAACTCCTACAGCCATCAGGCTGAACAAAGGGTTGACACACCGCCGCCTTCCCAGATTTCGAACGACCTGCCCGTTGCGAACGCTGTGGCAGACCTCCCGGGATACGTTCGCACACCCTACACCTCACCCGGTCGTCTGGTTGACGTGCGTGGCATGAGCCCCGGTTCAAAAGTCGTCTGCCCTTACACCCAGAAGCCCTTCATTGTGCCAGGAATCCCCAATCGCCCAGGAACGGTGGCTTCCGTCCCTCCGACTCCCCGAGTCCGCACCATCAGACCGGAAACCGAGACAAAGCCGAAGCCGTCTGTGGTTCCAACCTCGCCCGCTGTCACTCCGAATTCCAATGTGGCTGCGATGACCAAGCCTGCTCCTGAACCCAAGCTGGAACCCACCCCACCCACAACTCCTGCTCCTCAGACAACCCCCACCCCTGCCGCCTCTGACCTCCCCTACGGCAGTTCCATCCCGGGTCGTCCTGGTTTCGTCAACAGCCCTTACGCCGCCAAACACCAGCTCGTGGATGTCACCGGCCTGCCCACCGGCATGGAAGTCAAATGCCCCTACACCGGCAAGCTCTTCCGTGTCCCGCCGCAGTAATCCCCCCAAAACTGCTTTACCAGCCCCGTTTCCTTACCGGAACGGGGCTTTTTCATGCCTGCGGCGGATTAGGCCCAAAAAATGTCTGCCACCCACCAAACCCGAGCCCGTAGCATTCAGCCCTCATGAAAAAGCCGCTGTTTTTTTGGGCTCTCGCCACGCTTTCCCTTTGCCTCAATTTCACCGCAACAGGCAAGGAACTCACCGGCACCTACCTGCCCTCCACAAACACCTGCCCCACACCCGATGAGGCCCGGGGTAAAATGAGTGTGCCTGACGGCTACGAAGTGCGCTGCTTCGCCCATGAGCCGATGGTGCAAAACCCGGTCGCCATGACCTGGGATCACCGGGGCCGCCTCTGGGTCGTCGAAGCCTATGAATACCCCAACGGCTCCGATCACCCCGCCCCCTTTGGCGGCGAGGCCAGGGATGATCAATACCATCCGCTTCCCAAAACCAGCGGCGAGATTCCCCGAGACCGCATCATCATCCTCGAAGACACCGACAACAACGGCTCCGCCGACAAACGCACCGTGTTCGTCGAAGGACTCAACCTCGCCTCCGCCATCCTCTGCGGTGACGACGGCATCTATGTCGGCCAGCAGCCCCACCTCCTCCACTTCCGCGACGATGACCAGGATGACAGGCCGGACTCCTGGCGCGTGGTTTTGACGGGTTTCGGCCGCGAGGACACGCATGAGTTGGTGAACTCTTTCTGCTGGGGCCCAGACGGCTGGCTTTACATGACCCACGGCGTCTTCACCCACAGCAAGGTCCGCCGCCCCGGCCAGCCCGAAAGCGAGGGCTTCAAATTCGACGCCGGCATCGGCCGAGCGAGGCCCATGAAGCACGAAAAAGAGTCGCCCTGGGAATTCGAAGTCTTCGCCGACGGCACCAGCAATCCTTGGGGCTGTGACTACGACGCCGCAGGCAACTTCTTCGTCAGCGCCTGCGTCATCGATCACTTCTTCCACATGGCTCCCGGCGGCATCTACGTGCGCCAGGGCGGTGCGCCTGAGAATCCGTATGCCTACGAGCAGCTGCCCAGCATCGTGAAGCACAAGCACTTCCGCGCTGCGTATGCCGGCGTGCAGATCTACCAGGGCGGCCGCTATCCCGCCGACACCCACGGCCACGCCTTCATCGGCAACATCCACGACAACGCCATCCACGAGGAAATCCTCACGCCCGTCGGCGCCACCTTCAAATGCGAGCCGCGTCGCGACTTCCTCCGCGCCAACGACGGCTGGTTCCGGCCTGTCAGCACCTAGACCGGCCCCGACGGCTTCCTCTGGATCATGGACTGGTGCGACAAGTATCCCTGCTACCAAAACGCCAAAGCCAACCCCGAAGGCGTGGACCGCCAATACGGCCGCATCTGGCGTGTGGTCACGACCCAAAGCGGTTCTGTAGTTCCGGCTTCAGCCGATTCAGAAACAGCACCGCCTAAAGGCGGAACTACAGAACACGCCTCAAGGCCCACGAACGACCTCGACCTCAAAAAACTCTCCACCACCGACCTCGTGAAGACCCTGGAGCATCCAAACAACTGGATGCGAAGGATGGCGAGAAGGATGCTCATCGAGCAACACGCTGAAGGCACACAGGAGTCACTGCTACAGATCGCAAAGAGTGATTCTCCAGTTCCCGTTCGGCTCGAAGCCATCTGGACTTTGGCCGCCCTCAACACACAAGACTATCAAGCCATCGAGTGGCTTGCCAAAAACGATCCAAATCCGGCGCTGAAAGCATGGGCCGCACGCCTATTCGGTGAAGGAGGCCATGTGGGACATGACTGGCTTGATAAGTTGGCGGAAAACCCAGACCCCGGAGTCAGACTGGCAGTAAGCATCGCGCTGCGTCAGAAACGTGAGGTGCATCTTACCTCGGATCGAACACGCCCATCCCTGGACTCCACGGGAAGGTCAAACGGCCCGACCATTCTTGAAACAAAGCTGCTCAAGGCAGGAGTCGATCCAGACGACAAAGTGCTCCCGCAGGCCATCTGGATGGCGATTGAACCCGTTTTGGCTGATGGGGCCAGACCGTGGTTAGATTGGCTTGCAGACATTGCTCCAAACACCCAGCCCCTCTCCCGCACCCTCTCCCACAAAGCCATGCGCCGGCTCTGCGACACGCGGAAGGCCGAGAACCTCGATCTAGCGGTCGAGTTCTGCGACCAGATCGCCGAGCACGACATCCTGCTCGCGCATGTGCTCGATGGACTCGTCAAAGGTCAGGAAGGCGGCGTGATCAAGCCGGTGAAGGAGGTCTCCGCCAGCCTCGCGAAGTGGCGTTCGTCCTCCAATGCGGACGTGCGGAAGCACGCGCAGACCCTCGCGGTGATGTGGGGCGATGCGGCGGCGGTGAAGGAGATGGTCGCGGTGCTGCACGATGGCTCGAAGTCGGAGAAGGAGCGCATCACGGTGCTGCAATCGCTGCAAAAGGTGCGCACGGACGGGGTGAAGGACGGTTTGAGGCCGCTGCTCACGCCGCAGACCTCCACCGCGCTCGCCGTGGCGGCGATTCGCGCGGCGGCAGATCTCGGAGGCGATGAATTCATCGCGCCTTTGCTTCAACAATCGGCCTCGAAGGACTTCAACATGCGCAACGCGGCCATCGAGGCGCTTTCCAATCGCGAGGCGTGGACAAAGGCTCTCCTGAACGCGATCTCCGAGCAAAAAGTCAGCGCGAGCGGCTTCCCCGCGCCAGTGCGGCGGGCGCTGGCGACGCACAAGGACAAAGCCATCCGCGATCTCGCCTACAAAGTGCTCGGCGCGTGGCAGGATTCGTCGGACGATGTGAAATCGCTCATCGCGCAGAAGAAGCAGGCCTGTCTGACGGGCGAACCCGATCTCGCGAACGGCAAACTGCTCTTCACAGCCACCTGCATGGTCTGCCATGAGTTTCACGGCGGCGGGCAGAAGGTGGGGCCGGATTTGATCGGCAGCGGCCGCAGCAACCTCGATGCACTGCTGGCAAACGTGATTGATCCCAACCAGATCATCGGAAACGGCTACGAAAACATCAGCGTGAGCACCAAGGACGGCCGCACGCTCGCGGGCCGCATCGTGGAGGACACGCCGGGGCATTTGAAGCTGCTCGGAGCCGGTGGCGCTGCGCAAGTCGTGCCGCGCGATCAAATCGCCTCGCTCACCAACACCAAGCAAAGCCTCATGCCAATGGGATTCGGCAATCTGCCCGATCCAGCCTTCCGCGACCTCATTTGGTACATTTTGGCTCCACCGGAAGAAGGCCCGCTCACGGCCGAAAAAAAGAAACTGCTCATCCAAGGCGTCGAACTGCCCGAAACGGCTTCACAGCCGAAAAAGACCAACTGGCGCGCCATCGACTGGGAAAACGTCAGCCTGTGGAACCCCGACTGGAAGGTCAATGCGCCCGATTTCGAGCGCACACCGGTCAAACTGGCCGAATACCACGGCAAAACGAACGTGCTGCTGATGCATCCGTTCACGGACAAGAAGACGCCCGCCAGCTTTGAGCGCCAACTGAAGCTCGAGAAGACCCAACTGAAGTTCAGCGTGGCCGCCGATGATCGCGGCGACTGGCTGGTCAAGGTTTTGGTCAACGGACAAGAGGTCAGGGCGTTGACCGTGGATCATGAGAAGCCACGCTGGAAGGAGGTGGAGGTCGATCTCACGAAATGGAAAGGCCAGGACATCAACTTGCGCCTCGAAGCACACGCCAACGGCTGGGCCTGGGAGTTCGCCTACTGGCAGGGCATCACCCTGGAATGACGGTCAGGGTTGGTGACGCCTGGAGCTTCTCAGCCATAGGTCCAGGCAGAACACGACCACCGCCGACCAGATGAAGGCGAAGGCGGCCAGCGAGGCCGGTGGCAGCGGCTCATCATAGATGAAGGCGCCCACCAGAAACTGCCCGGTCGGCGCCAGGAACTGAAGCAGGCCGAGAAGGCTGAAGGGCAGCTTGCGCGCACCATTGGCAAAGCCAAGAAGCGGCACCGTGGTGACCGCCCCCAGGCCCATGATGTAAAGCAGGTCATGCCAGGAGCCGTCGCCAAACACCGCCCGGCCTCCACCATGCCATAAACCGAGAAAGCCCAGGGCCACGGGCATGGCGATGAGCGACTCGGTGGCGAGCCCGGTCAGAGGCCCCTGGCTGGAGCGGCGGCGGACAAGGCCGTAAAAGCCGAAGGACAACGCCAGCAGCAGGGCGATCCACGGCGGCCGGCCCACCGCCAGCATCTGCAGGCCGACGCCGACGCCCGCCAGAGCGATGCTGGTCTTCTGCCAGCCGTTCAAGCTTTCACCCAGAAGCAGGCAGCCGATCAGCACATTGAGCAACGGGTTCAGAAAATAGCCCAGGCTGCATTCCAGGATGCGACCATGCAGGGCGCCCCAGATGAACACGCCCCAGTTGACGCCCAGCAGCAAGGCTGACAAAGCATGAGCGCGCAGCACCTCCGGACGGCGCAGTTCACGCCACCAAGCCCTGGTTTCCCTCCTGCACAGCAGCAGAAGCAGGCAGGTCAGCAGCGTCCATACCACTCGTTGGGCGATGGAGATGTCCGCGCCCAGGTGACCGATCTGCTTCCAGTAAACAGGCAGAAAACCCCACAGGCTGAAGGCCGTCACGGCGCTCAGCACGGCGGAGGCGGGCGGACGCTGCATGATGGGTCAGGAAGAGCCAATTTTACGCAGCACCCGCAGCCGCTCGCGTCCAACCCGCCCCTCATATCCGGACTCCGGCACACGATCTTCAACCACCTCCCAGCGCTTCGCCGGAAACAGCTCCCCCAGTTCTTCGACCGAGATGCCAAAGGGCGGGCCGGACTCGCCCGGGTCCATCTCAGGATGGATGAACCAGATGCCCGCCAGCAGTCCGCCCGTCCGCAGAAGCTCATGCACCGCCTTTTCGTACTCGATGCGCAGCGACGGCGGCAGGGCGCAGAGGCAGGTATGCTCCGCCACCAGGTCAAAGCTTCCCCGCCAGTCCTGCGGCGTGGCAAACAGGTCCCCCAGGACAAAGCGTGAAGCCAGAGCTGGATAAGCCGCCCTGGCCCGCTCCACCGCCGAGGGTGCAATGTCGAGCCCGACGGCGTCCACACCCTCCTGCACCAGCAGCGCCACATCATGACCGGCACCGCAGCCCGGAACAAGCGCCCGGCCTGCGGGACGGCTTCCACGAACCCACTCCGCCAGCGGTGGCGAGCCCGTCCCCTTGTCCCAGGGGGTCTGTCCGTCGAGGTAGCACTGTTCCCAGTTGGTCATGCTGCAATAGAGGGCGGACGACAGCTGTATCAAGGAGGTCATGCATCTCCGCCTCATTCTCCCGGCCCTGACCCTGCTCATGAACCCGCTTTTGGTTAGCGGAGCCGAATGGAGGCTGGCGGTCTTCGAGGCCGATGTCACACCGCCTGTCGGCCATGCCTGCATGGGCGGAGGCATCGCCCCGGTGAAGACCGTCACTGATCCGCTTCACGCACGCGGCTGCGTCCTGCTCGGCCCTGAAAAACCCGTGGTCATCGTCAGCATCGAATGGTGCGAGATACGCAACAACTCCTATGACCATTGGCGCAGCGCCCTCGCCACCGCCGCCGGAACCGAACCGGCAAGGGTCATGGTCAGCGCCACCCATGCCCACAACGCACCGGTGATGGACGCCGAGGCCGAAGCCTTTTTGAAAAAAGCCAGCTCAGAGGCCAGCGTCTGCGACCCGGCCTTCGGGGATCAGGCCGTGCAAAAAACGGTCCAGGTCCTGACCACGGCTTTGGCCAGAGCAAGGCCGGTCAGCCACTATGGCATCGGTCAGGCCAGGGTGCGCGAGGTGGCCTCCAACCGCCGTGTCATCCTGCCAGACGGCCGCGTCAGCTATTCTCGCATGAGCCGCTGCACCGACCCCATGCTCTGCGCCGCAGATGACGGTGACATCGACCCCTGGCTGAAGACCCTCTCCTTCTGGTCCGGAGAAACCTGCCTTTTCGCACTTCATGGTTATGCCGTTCATCCCATGAGCTACTACGGACAGGGGGATGTCACCGCAGACTTCCCCGGCCTCGCCCTCAAGTCCATGCGGGAGTCCAGCCCCGGCCCTCTGCACGTCTATGCCAGCGGCTGCTCCGGCAATGTCACCGCAGGCAAGTACAACGACGGCAGTCACGAGGCCAGGCTGCGGCTTGCCCGACGGCTGCATGAGGCCATGCAGGAATCCCTGAAGAACACCCGCCGGCATCCCCTGGAAACATCCCGTTTCTCCCGGTCAGAACTGCACCTCGAGCCACGCAACACGCCCGGCTTCACCCAGAAGGGCCTGGAGCAGATCCTTTCCAACGCCTCCGAACGTCCTTTCAGCCACTGCCTGGCCGCCATGGGCCTGAGCTGGCGCGCTCGTGTCGCACGCGGTACGCCCATTGATGTTGTCGCCCTCCATCTCGGCTCCGCCAGCGTCCTGCTGCTGCCCGCAGAGTCCTATGTGGAGTACCAATTGCTGGCTCAAAAGCTGGCCGGTGAAACCCCCGTGCTGGTCATGGGTTATGGCGAGTCCGCGCCCGGCTACATCCCCATTGAACGCGCCTGGCAGGAGCGCGACAGCAACCTGCACGACTGGTGCTGGGTCGCCCCGGGAAGCGAAGCCCGCATGAAGACTGCAATCGAGGCCGTCATGGCACGTTGATATCCCGACCCCCTGATGCCCACGATCCCGCAAAAGCTCTTCCGGCTGCTGCTCACCGCCCTGCCCTGCCTGGTCGTCGCCGCGACGCCGGACATTGAGAAAAACCGCGGCCACTGGGCCTTTCAGCCGCTGCAGAAGGCATCGCCACCGAAGGTGCGAGACGCCTCCTGGCCCAGGAACGACATCGACCGCTTCGTGCTTGCCAGGCTGGAGGCATTGGGCTTGAAGCCGGCTCCGGAGGCCGGTCGTGCCACGCTGATCCGTCGTCTGTCGCTCGATCTCACCGGCCTGCCGCCCTCCCCTGAGGAGGTCGAACAGTTTGTTGGCGATCCGTCGCCCCGGGCCTATGAAGCCCTCGTCGAACGGCTCCTGACCAGCCCGCACTACGGCGAACGCTGGGCGCGGCACTGGCTGGATCTGGCGCGCTACGCCGACACCAGCGGCTTCCACAACGACCTCGACCGCCCCTACGCCTGGAAGTACCGCGACTACGTCATCCGCAGCTTCAACGACGACAAGCCCTACGCCCGCTTCATTGCCGAACAAATAGCCGGGGATGAACTGGAGGACGCCGGTGAGCAGGGCCTCATCGCCACCGGTTTCTGCCGCAACGGCCCGAGCAATGACGACAACATGGGCAAGACGCCCGAGGCCATCGCCCAGTACCGGGCCGACCAGATGGATGATGTCATCTCCACCACCTCCTCGGTCTTCCTCGGCCTGACCCTGGGCTGCGCACGCTGCCACGATCACAAGACGGAGCCCCTCGCCGCGCGCGACTACTACGGATTCTACGCCATCTTCGCCGGCACCGAACGCCTGGGACTGCCCAAGGGGGCGACGAACGAAAAGGATGACAAGATCAAGGACGACGCCCAGGTCATGGCCCTTGTCGAAACCCGGCCCGACGCGCCCGCCACCCACATCCTGCTGCGCGGCCTGGCGTCCAGCAGGGGGGATCTAGTCGGGCCAGCCCTGCCTGCGGTCCTGACGACGCAGCCTGCCCGCTTTCCCGCCCCGGCCGCGAAGTCCACGCTGCGCCGCAAAACCCTCGCCGATTGGATCGCATCCCCAAAAACCGCCCTGACGTGGCGGGTGATGGCCAATCGTGTCTGGCAGCATCATTTCGGCTCCGGCATCGTCGCCACTCCAAGCAATCTGGGCTTGTCCGGCGCCAGGCCCTCCCATCCGGAGCTGCTCGACTGGCTCGCCGGCCGCCTTCTCGACAGCGGAGGCAGCATCAAGGAGCTGCACCGCCTGATCCTCCTCTCCGCGACCTACCGCCAGCAGCGCAAGGCCGGCCCGCCAGAAAACCCGGGCCTCCGGCTTCAGCGCATGGAGGCCGAGGTCATCCGCGACAGCATCCTCGCCGTCTCAGGCAGGCTGAATCCCAAGATGGGCGGCCCAGGCATCAAGCCACGCATCCGTGCCGAGCTTCTCGACGCCAGCCAGCGCAACAAATGGCCCGTGCTGAAGGAGGAGGGCCCCGATCAGTGGCGGCGCAGCATTTACATCTATGTGAAGCGCCAGCTGCTCATGCCCAGCCTGGAGCTCTTCGACGCCCCGACGACCACGGACAGCTGCGCCCTGCGCTCCCAGAGCACCGTGCCCACCCAGGCTTTGGTGCTGATGAATGACGAGTTCGTCGAGGAACAGGCTGGTCACCTCGCAAGCCGGGCCGTGGCGGATGTGGGCGAGGATCCGGCAAAGGCCGTGGACCGCCTTTTCTGGATCACGCTGTCCCATCCGCCGACGCCAGAAAAAAAAGCACAGGCACTCGGCTTTCTCCGTGAACGCACCGCCGCAGAAGGCGTTGAATCCGCACTGCGCGACCTCGCCCATGTGCTGCTCAACAGCAGTGAGTTTGTGTATATCGACTAGCGCAAGCCCACCAGGCGACCATCATAAACACCTTCAGCATGTTCACCCCCAGCCGTCGTCAGATCCTTCAGCAGGCCGGAGCTGGCTTCGGCTCGCTGGCGCTGCAGTCGCTGCTGGCGGACGACGGTCTGCTGTCAGGCGGCAATCCACTCGCGTCCCGTGCACCGCACTTCGCCCCCAAGGCGAAGTCCGTGATCTTCCTGTTCATGTATGGAGGGCCTTCGCACGTCGACCTCTTTGACCCGAAGCCCGAGCTGGCCAGATGGCATGGCAGGGCGATCCCGGTCTGGAAAAAGGAGGACGCCTTCATGGGCGGAAAAACCAAAAATGTGGCCATGCAAAGCCCCTACCGTTTTTCCAGGCACGGGCAGGCGGGCATCGACATCGCCGAGGTGTATCCCAATCTCGCGCGTCATGCGGACAGCCTCTGCGTGATCCGCTCCATGCACGCCGAGAGCAACAACCACGGGCCCGCGCTCTTCCAGATGAACTCCGGCTTCATCCAGGCCGGACGCCCGAGCATGGGCTCCTGGGTCACCTACGGCCTCGGTTCGGAGAGCGAGAACCTGCCCGCCTTTGTCGTGCTTCTGGACAAGCTCGGCGCCCCGGTGAACGGCGCGCTCAACTGGTCGAACGGCTTCATGCCCGCCACCTACCAGGGCGTGCCCTTCCGCAGCAGCGGCGAGCCCATCGCCTACCTGACTCCGCCGAAAAACATCAGCGACTCAAGGCAGCGCGCCCGGCTGGACCTGCTGAAGCAGTGGAACGCCGAACATGCCGCCGCCAACCCGGCGGAAAGCGAGCTCGCCGCGCGGCTGAACGCCTATGAACTGGCCTACCGGATGCAGATGAGCGCCACGGAATGCACGGACCTCAGCCGGGAGCCTGAGGCCGTGCGCCGCATGTACGGCCTGGATCACCCGGTGACCGCCCACTTCGGCCGCAACTGCCTGCTTGCCCGCCGGCTGGTGGAGAGGGGCGTGCGCTTTGTGCAGGTTTACAGCGGCGGCAACGAGGGCCCGAAAGCCTGGGACGCCCACGACGACCTCAAGAAGAACCACGACCTCCATTGCGCGGAGACCGACGGACCCATCGCGGCACTGCTGGACGACCTGAAGATCAGCGGCCTGCTCGAAACCACCCTTGTGGTCTGGGGCGGCGAGTTCGGCCGCTCGCCCGTGGCCGAGAACGGACGTGGCCGCGACCATCATCCGAAGGGCTTCACCATGTGGATGGCAGGCGGTGGCATCAAGGGCGGCATGATCCACGGTGCCACCGACGAATTTGGTTATGCCGCCGTGCAGGACCGCGTCGCCGTGCCCGACCTTCATGCCACGATGCTGCACCTTCTCGGCCTCGACCACGAGGCGCTGACCTACCGTTTCATGGGGCGCGACTTCCGGCTCACCGACGTCAGCGGCGAGGTGGTCAGGTCGCTGCTGGCCTGAACGCCGCAACAAAAAGGCGGACCACCAGGGCCCGCCTTTGCACAGGAATCTGCAAGCCGCCCTCAGCCGCCATGCCGACGCGCCTGCCGCGAGCGGCGGATGCGCCACACATCCAGCGCCATGCGCCAGGAGTCGCGCAGCAGACGCACCTTGCCGCCCGGGGTCTCATGCCAGTCCACGGGCACCTCCACCACCTCGCAACCGCTGTCCAGCAGGGTCGTCATCAGTTCCACATCAAAGGCGAAGCCCTTCACCTCCAGCGCCGGCGCAATTTTTTCAAAGGCCGTGCGCGGCACCAGCTTCAGCCCGCACTGCGAGTCATAGACCGGGATGTCCAGCATCTCGGAGACCAGCGTTGCATAGACACGGCCCAACAAATGACGCTTCAACAAACGCTCGACGCGGCGTCCCAGCATCTTCACCCTTGAGGCAAACAGGGCGCGCGGAGGGCTTCCTGAAGGTGGCAGCAGACGGATCAGGCGCTCCACTTCGCGGGCGGTGCAGGAGCCGTCAGCGTCCACAAACCCCAGCCATTGAGCCCCACCAGGATCCGCCCAGCCCTCGTAAACCGCCCCGCCCTTGCCCAGATTCCCGGGCAACACCTTCAAGGGCAGCAGACAGGGGAAGGAAGGACGCAGCCCTTCAACCACCGCATTCATGGCCGCAGCCTCCTCAGGTCCCGAACCATCCTCCACCACCTGGACACGAACACCGCCAAGCCTGATCATCGCCTGGCAGAGTTCAGGCAGAAACACACCAATGCGCCCGCTTTCCCGGAAGCAGGGAACCACGAGGTGAATGCCGGTGGAAGGAGCGCTCATGAACCGACGCGTTTCTCCAGAAGGCGCAGGGCCAGCATGATTTCGGCTAGAAGCCGCTGCAGCGTGTAAAACCAGCCGCGCCAGCCGTCGAGCAGCGTGCCTTTCACCAGCAGGGTGTAGACCAGCGCTGCAGGCACCGCAGCCCAGCCTGTCCGACGCAGACGGTCCTGCAGCCGCAGCATGGCCGGGTCAGACGCCAGCAGCTTCTCCGCCTCAAGCAGAGCATACTTGTCCTGGGAGGCGATCCAGCGCGACAGCGGCTTGCGGTCATCGTGGTCGATCCTCATGTGAAGATGACCCGTTTTTCCCTTCACTTCCAGAAGCTGGGTATGACCGTCCTTCACATAGCGGCAGCGGCTCTTTTGAAACAGCACGGCACGCGGCGGGTAAAGGCTGGCACGCAGGGCTCGGCCGCCGATGAGGTAGCGGAAGGAGGCCAGGTAGGCATCCGCCCTGGCAGACAGCGCGGCCAGTTCATCCTCAAAGCCGGCGCCAAGGACATAATCCGCATCCAGGGACAGCACCCAGGGCGTGCGCACCAGGTCCACGCCGTGGTTCCACTGGCGGGTGTGATCCTCAAAGGGACGCTTTTCAAAACGCACGTTGGTGAACCTGGCTGCAATCTCATGCGTGCCATCCGTGCTGCCGCTGTCGAGCACGACCACTTCCGCCGCCCAGGTCAGCCGGGCGAGCGTGCGCTCCAGGTTGGGCGCCTCGTTCCAGGTCAGCACCAGCGGCGTGATGTCGGTCAGGTTCATGCGGCTGGTTTACGTGCCTCGATCAGCAGAGTGTGCGGCGAGTCAGGCGTGCTCTCCCATTCGAGGGCCAGAACGGCGGAGTCGAACAGGGAAGGGTGATGCGTTTCAGTGATCGGCTTCACGGTTTCAATGCCGGTGAAACCCGCGCCTTCCGCCAGCTCTCGCAGGTAGGACGGCGTCAGGATCGTCAGATGCTCGCGCCGGCAGAAAATGAAGTTCTCCAGTCGGCCGCCGATGGAGGAGCGCTGGTCGGGAAAGTCGGAGAACCAGGCGCTGTTTCCGGCCAGGTATTCACGCATCGCGGCATCCCCGTTCGGGCCGCCGACACGAATGACACCGCCCGGCTTAAGCACCCGGAACATCTCGGCAAAGTGGCCTTCAAGATCCGGAAGATGCTCGATGACATGATGCGAATAGATCGCGTCCACCGAGGCGTCGCGGAAGGGCAGTCCCCGGCTCATGTCCACCCAGACATCGCATTTTCCCGTGAACATGTTGGCGTCCACATTGATCCAGCCCTGAAGGTAGTTCCTCTGTCCTGGTCCCAGGTGGATGCGCACCATCCCTGCACCTGCCGAGGCGGGCGCACGCAGGCTCCGATAAAGGGCTGCATTCACCCGCATCAGCGGACCGGCAAGACTGTAGAAGAGCGCCTTGGCGCGGCGGGAGATCATGTCAGCAAAAAATCACTTCCTGGACTGCAGGTAAAGGTTTTCCAACGCCGCAGCCATGGCCTCGGCGGAATAAGCCTCCCTGGCAAGCGTGCTGGCATGGCGGCCAAGGTTTTCACGCAGCATGGCATCATCCGCGAGGCGGTCCATGGCGGCGGCCAGCTCCGGCGCTGTGCGTCCTGTCAGCAGCACCGCCTGCGCAGCAGCGGCCTCCCTGGCCAGCGCCACGCCCTCCGTTGAAATGCACGGCAGACCGACGGCCATGGCCTCCAGCAGCGCCACGCCGAAGTTTTCTGACGAGGAGGGCAGAACAAACACCTGGCAGGCCGCGAGCGCCGCCAGCCGCTGATCACCTTCCAGAAAACCCGTCCACAAAACACGGTCGCTGATGCCGGAAGCCCTGGCGCGCTCCTTCAGCGCATCCTCATAAGGCTTGTCCCCCGCGCCGGCCACCACCAGCTGCCAGCCCTGACGACCTGCCCTGGAGGTGGCAAAGGCGTCGAGCAGAAGCTCCAGTCCTTTCTTGGGATCAATCCGGGACAGAAACAGAAAATTCCGCCCACTGGAAGCCGCCGGATGAGCGGCATGAAATGACGATGGCGGAGGCAGTGAGTCAAGGCAGCGCAGGTCCGTCCCCAGCGGAATAACCGCAGGTCGTGCTCGAATCGACAGCTCAGCGGCTTCGTCCGCCTCGGCCTGGCTGGTGAAATGGATGGCGGCTGCGGCATCCAGCAGCGGCTTGTCCAGCCAGCGGAACGACAGGGACTTGACCCAGCGCCTGCGGTTCTGCATGCCCCAGGAATTCAGAACCCCAAGTGGGCGGACGATGAACGGAACTCCTGCGGCACGCGCCGCCGCACAGGCAGCACTGCTGGCAAACGAAAACACCGCGTGCACATGCACCACGTCGTAGTCCGCCACATGCTCGCGCAACCAGCGGCGCAGCGGCAGCGACACCTTGTAGAACTCCGTCTGCTTGGGGAACATCCTCAGCCTCCATCCTCCGCGTTCCTTCCAGCCCTCCGTCATGCAGCCGGGCACGCGCCGGCCACGGCCATCGTCATCCGTCGTCACCACGTCCACCTGAATGCCACGCTGCGCCAGGGACTCCGCCATGACCGGCAGCACCAGGCTCGGGCCGCCCTGTGAAGGCGACAGGGAAGGAATGACGTGGAGCACCTTCATGAGCGCAGGCCCAGCACCTCCAGGCTGTGTCGGAGCATGAACAGGCTCCATTTTTGATACCATTGCGGCACCGCCACCGGCGACCGGTCGCAGGCCTCGGCAAACGCGTCCCCCCATTCGCCGCCGAGCCATATCTGGTAGGGGAAGAGAAAGCCGCGCTTCCTCTGGTTCACCACCCAGTCCGGCACCTCCGGCACTGCGGCGGTGAACAATCCCTTGTTGGGCAGCAGCCTTTGCGCGGCGGGCACCTGCGTCACCTTCTCCACCAGCACCCGGTCCACCAGCGGCACGCGCAGCTCCAGGCCATGGGCCATGCTCATGACATCACTGTCGCGCAACAGCTGGTTGCGCATGTAGCACGTCAGCTCCAAGGCGGAGATGCGGTCCAGGGTTGCCATTTCCAGGCCGGCCGCGTTTTCCCGGACGGACGACGACTGTGCCGGACGGCCCGTGACCCAGGCGGTCAGCCCGGCGGCTTCGGGTCGGGAAAAAATCCCGCGCAGGGCGGCAAAGGCGCCGTCAACCGAGCCTGGACCGCTCAGAAAATCCGCCAGACGGCGGTGCCGGGGGCCTCCGCGCCTGAGCAGCCCGGGCAGGAAAGGCGCACGACCCAACCAAGGATGCATACGAAGCATCTGCGGAATCCTGGAGAAGCTGGCATAGCCCCCGAAGAGCTCGTCACCGCCCAGGCCGCTGAGCACCACCTTCATGCCATGCCTCCGCGCCAGCGCCGAGACGGTGAACGTGTTCAGGCCGTCGATGCTCGGCTGGTCGGTGTGCTTCAGGAATTCGCCGAACAGCCCGCGCGCCACCTCCGCGTCGAGGCGCATCTCATGATGATCCGAGCCGAAGTGCCTCGCCGTGCGCCTGGCTACCTCGCCCTCGTCCGCCGCAGGATCGTCCACCGTGATGGAAAAGCTGCCGATACCCCTGTGACCGGTCTCGTTCGCTAGGGCCAGGATGACAGTGGAGTCGATGCCGCCGCTGAGGAAGACCCCCACCGGCACGTCGCTGACAAAGTGATGGCGCACGCTGTCCAGCAGCGCCTCGCGTGTGTGCCGCACGGGATCACCCTCAAAAGATCCGCCGAACTGCAGCCGCCAGTATCGCCGACTGCTCGAAGCACCCGCCCTCCAGGTCAGCGTGTGGCCCGCCTCCAGAAGTCGAACCTCCTTCGCCAGCGTCAGAGGCTCCGGCACCGTACCCGTTTCAAAAAAGCCCTGCACCGCCCGCTCGTCCAGCGTCGGCCGGAACAGCCCGCTCCCGGTGAGCGCACGCAGCTCGGAGGCAAAGGCCAGCCTGCCTTGGGACTCATGCACATAGAGGGGCTTGATGCCCAGCGGATCGCGAGCCAGCAATGCTGTTTGTTCGGCCTCGTCCCAGAGGCAGAAGGCGAACATGCCGCGCAGGCGCTCCACCATTCTGACGCCTTCCAGCGCATGAAGCCGCAGCAGCACCTCCGTGTCCGACTGCGTCCTGAAGACCTCCCCGCGATCCTCAAGTCCGCTGCGCAGCTCGCGGAAGTTGTAGATCTCGCCGTTGAAGCAGATCACGCGACGGCCGTCCTCCGAAACCATCGGCTGATGCCCGCCGGGGGACAGGTCAAGGATCGACAGCCGCGTGTGCGCCAGCCCTGCGGACCCGGCGGCGTTCATCCACAAACCACAGTCATCCGGCCCGCGATGCCTCAGCGCCTGCTGAAAGCCCGCGAGCAGCGGCTCAAGGACGCCGACACCGGACACTGGTGCCGTTTGAAGAATGCCGGCGATGCCGCACATGAGAAAACTTGTTCGTTCACCCCCTCGGACGGCACACGAGGGTACCGCCGCTTTCCTGCACCGTGGGCACAGGTTCCATGGTCGAGGCGTTGAGGATTTCGTAGCCCTGGCCGTTGAAGTACTCCCACACCGCCCGGTCGCACTCCGGATTGTGCAGCTCGACAACGAACACCGGCCGATGCTGTTCGATCAGCTTCCGCGTGTGCTGCACGGCCCGGCCCTCAAAACCTTCGATGTCGATCTTCACCAGGTCCGGAGGCGGGGCGGCGGAAAGAGCGTCGTCAAGCGTGTAAACCTGCACCTCCATCGTGCCTGTCTGTCTTTCCACCTCCCGGCGATAGTCCTCCTCGGTCGCACCTACCCAGCCTCCAGGCAGATGACTGTTCGTGTTGCCGCTGAGGATGAAGGCGGACTTGCCCGTCTGGTCGCCAATGGCCGCATGCACCCAGGAGACGTTTTGAAAGCCATTGAGGCCCACGTTCTCGCGTGTCCTGCCAAGGCAGGCCGGGTCGGGTTCGAAGGCGATGACGCGTCCGGCTTCACCGACGGCGCGGGCGAAGAAGCAGGTGTAATAGCCGATGTAGATGCCGCAGTCCCAGACCGTCATGCCGGGGCGCAGCAGATGGTGGGACAGGGTTTCCAGGATGTCCTGGTCATAGCGTCCATGCCAGTAGGCCTCCATGCGGCGCACCAGGTCCACACGAAAGACCAGCCCCTTGGCCGGTCCCTGCACGACAGGCAGTTTCACAAAGCCCTCCCTGTCCCCGAACAAAGCGGTGACGGAACGATAGGCGGTGTTTTTGAGCAGGGTTCTGAGGCTCATGGTGTCATGGAGTCGGAGGTGATGGGCGGCTTTACGATGCCCAGGGATGCCAGCGCACGGGCCAGGGATCTGCGAAAGGCGGCGGAGCCATAAAGCCGGACCACCTCACGATGCAAGATTTCCGGTTCATGCAGCCAGGGCTTGTCGTGAGTGCGCTGGAAAAAGCTGAGAACGGCCCCGGAGATGGCCTCGGGATCACGCGGCGGGACCACAAAGCCAAGCCTGCCGCCATCAACGGCCTCGGGGGAGGCATCCTCGGAACCCACCAGGCAGGGACGCCCGCAGGCCAGCGCCTCCAGATAGACAATGCCAAAACCCTCGCCGGTGCTCGGCATGGCATAAAGGTCACAGAGCCGGTAGTGATCCGCCAGTTCATCGGCAGGGATGAAGCCGGTGAAGGTGACATGGTTCTGAAGAGCGAGCTTGGCGGTCAGGGCACGCAGGCGTTCTTCATCATCACCGCGGCCGCCAATGAGGTAGTGCAGGTCTGGAAGCTCCCGAAGCATCCTTGGCATGGCCTGCAGTACCTGGTCGTGGCCTTTGTAGCGCTCCGAGGCGGACAGACGGCCAACAGTCAGGATCACGGGCTGGTTTTCCCGCAGACCGTAACGCTGAAGCAGCGAGGCAGGCTTCGGGCCTGGAGAGAAGGCGTCTTCCCGAAAGGTGTCCGGCACCACCGGCATTTTTTCCAGCGGCACCTTGCCCTCACGATGAATCACGTCGCGGGTGAAGGTGCTGACCGGCAGGATACCCGTGGCCTTGCTCAGCGCGGAACCCAAAGCACCGCCAAGCGTGCCCCAGACTTCAATGCCATGCGCCGCGGTCAGGCAGGAAAAGCCAAGCCGGGTCAGCAGCCCCAGCGCCTTCATGAAGTGCGGATGGGTGGCCAGGATAAAATCGGGCCGTTCACGCAACGCCCAGAACAGGCCCGAGGCCACAAAGGCCGACGTCCGCCGCCAGCCCTGGAGATGACCGAAGGCATGAATATGGGCGTGGTCAGATCCAAGATCGTTTTTGCTGAACACCCGCAGATGCGCCCCGGGGAACAGCTCTTGCAATGCCTGCAGGCAGCAGGCGGAGTAATGCTGGATGCCACCCGTTTCCTCCAAACCGCTGGCCCAGAGGTGGATGCACTTCGGCTCGCCGATCATTTCAGGTGTAGCGGCGGCGGGATCCGGAAGAGCGCCGGTTCATCTGGCCGACAGGTTGCGCCAGCCCAACATCGTAGAACTTCTTGAACAGCAGGTGGTGCACAATCGTGCCAAAAACGGCAAAGGCAGCCACGGAGCCGATCACCTCCGACATCTGCCCACCGGGCTGGATCAGACCGATGGCGGGGAGGAGCCAGCGGGCGCAGCCCCACTGGTCGCCCTGGGCCAGACGCGCGGCCGCGCGCATGTCCATCCAGCGCAGGGCGATCCCAAAAAGCAGGAAGCCGACAAACAGCCCGGTCCAGCCGAAGTTCACATAGAACTCCATGACCTGGCCCGCGCCCACGCTGGTACCCTCGGAGAAGCGCTGGCCGGTGAAGCGGGTCACCATGTCGCCCCCGCCACCCGTCACGGGCTTGCCGGGCCAGAGAATACGGGGTACCCAGGCAATGGCCGCGATGAGAAGCGTTTCTCCATTGGCAAAATGGACCCTGCCCGTGTCCAGCTGGCGCCAGGCCTTGCCGGCGAGGTCATTTTGGTTCAGCCGAGAGTCGAGCACCTCCAGATGATCCTGACGGGAAAAGTCCAGCAGCTGGAAGTCCTCAAAAATCCGCGCCACACGATCCACCCGGCTTCCCAGGCCGTATTGATCCCGCACGGCATCCCGAATGTAGTCACGTTCAATCATCCAGTTCAGGAAGAAGCTCAACCCCACGTAAAGGATGAAGGTGAGAATGGCGAGGGAGAGCCAGCGAGGACGGTAAAAACTCAGTACCAGCAGCCAGATCACCGCTGCGGCGCTGGCACCGTAGCCAGCAAAGCCCATGAAGATCATGGTGATCAGGGGAATGACCCCCGTGCTGATGAGCCCAAGGGCCATTTTAGGCAGGTTGTGCTGCTGATAGGCCTGCCAGCAGTAGAGGTAAACACCGGCCACGCTGCAGGAGCAGCCGGCCGTTGTCAGCGTGCCCAAGCTCGGCAGCAGCCTGAAGACCGGGGCGAACACAAAGAAGGACAGAAACGCCACAATCACGAGGGTTCCCGGAAGCATCGTTGTCATCTCACGACAGTGCACAAAGGGCCGCTGAGCCGTCTCCTTCCTGATGAACAACGGGCAGATCAGCACTCCAAGCAGGTAGGCGGCGAACCCGAACACCATCATGCGGAAGCCGAAATAGGTGGTCTCCAGCGTCAGCCCGCTCTGCACCAGCATCGCGTGCTTCGGCGTGTATTTGGGCATGGCGTGGATGTAGGCGGTGACCGCATGGATGACCGACAGCGTGAAGGCATACACCAGCGGCAGGCCCAGTGCCTGCTTCGAACGCCATTGGACAATCAGCAGCAGCACGGCCAGGCATGAAAAAATGCCGAACAGCCAGAGGAGGTTCTCCTTGGAGGGCTGGCTGAAAAATTCAAAGGACATGCGAAGGTCTCAAACAGGCTTTTTGTCACAAGCCGCACCTGCCGCGCCAGCAAAATCTGCAACAGCATCCCGTCGAATCAGGGCCGTCGTTTCGGCCGCCACCATGTCCCAGCCGCGGCTGGTGCTGCTATCCCAGGCCGCCTGCGACATGGCCACGAGCGCCGCCCGGTCATCATGCAGCGCCTTCAGATGCGCGGCGAAAACCTCCGGTGAACGAACCGGCAGCACCCAGCCGTTCACTCCATGCTGAATGATGTCCGCCGTGTCACAGTTGCACGTCACCAGCACCGGCAGACCCGCCGCCTTCGCATGGGCGACCACGGCAGGAAAGCCGTCCTCCAGCGTCGGCATGACAAACACATCGCCCTCCGCGTAGACATCGGGAAGCTCACGTTCAGGCACCCGGGGGAGGAAGCGCATCAGCCCCTCCTTCTCAGCGGCGGCGGCCAGCGCGGAGGCTTCCGGCACCACGGTGCCCACAAAGGTGAAGTCGGCGAAGTCGTGGACCCGCCGTGCCAGCTCCACCATGTCCAGACAGCCCTTGCGATGCGAAAACGTGCCCGTGTTCAAAACCTGGAGACGGCCGCCGCCCAGCACCCGGCGGCGGCGTTCCTCCATCCCCTCCTGGGTGGCGTGGAAAACGCGCAAATCCGCCGTCATGTGGATCGCCCACAGCTTCTCCGCCGGAATGCTTCGGTTTAAAAAGCTGCGTTGCGAAAAACCGCCCAGGATAAAAATCCGGTCAGCCAGGTCATACTCACGTTTTTCACGGTCCACCCGCCAAAGTGAAGGCTTGTCCACGCTCACACTGGCGCGGGCCTCCTCCGCCAGCAGGATCTCACGCTGCTCCTCGATGTGTGAGGAGGCACGCAGCAGCACGCGCAGGCCGTCCGATGGGCTGCGCGCGCGAAACAGCTCCTCCGCAACGCCCGAATAGACGATCAACGCGTCAAAGCGCCTGCCACGCAGGGCACGTTCCGCCATCCGGCCGAACCACTTGTGCAACAATGGTTCCAGCACGCCCGCCAGCCGGAGACGCTCGGCCAGCCGGTTCACCAGACCGTGCGGCAGCAGGCTCACCACCACCGAGGGCGGCAGGCCCCAGCGCGCGACGATGAAAGCTGGATAGTTGGTCACCAGCGTGATCTCATGCCCCTGATGGATCAGTTCACGCGCCAGGTCAAAGGCGTTGATCCGCCCCTGGACGACAATGGCGATTTTGAAGGGGCTGCTCATGATTGGATCACGTTTCCCTGGCCTTCCTTACCCGGTATTGCAACCGCACGGATCGTTTGTAGCCGGTCTGCATAGGTGTGGGCGCCGCCGATCACTCGCTCCTGGGCTAGATGTCGCATGGCAGCCCGGGCCTGCTCCGGCAGTGCCAGCAGCCGCTGGCAGGCAGCAGGCAGGTCCTGCGTGCCTGAAAAATAAACCACCGCATCCCCGTCCGAACCGAAAAGGACACGATGGTCCTCCGTGTCCTCCACCGCCAGGCAGCCGCCGATGGCGGGCAGCTCATAGCTGCGCATCGAATGACCATCTCGGTTGGCACGGCGCACCAGGCACAGATTGACGCCGGCACTGGCGACGATGCGGCGACACTGCTCCTCATCCGCATGGCCATGGGCATAAGGGGCCAGGTCCGGATGCTCCTTCCAATATCCACCCCAGAGACCGACGGGCAGGCCGCCTTTCACGAGGGCGCGCACGGCTGCGACTCGATCCGCATCGGCACCACCGATGAAAGCCACGAGATGCCCCCAGCGCCGCGTGTCCTCGATCGTGACCTCCCGGGGCGGATGATGATCCTCAGGCGCAAAGGCAAAGGGCAACCAGGAGACTCCCGGCCCCCGCAGTGCCCGAAGCTCCTCCTCATTCGCATGACGTGGCGTGAATACATTGGAGTAATGAGGCAGCGCCCGCATGAACCAAGGCGCGTGGTGAGCAGGATTCCACGGATCATCCACCAGGAAGTTCGCCACGGGGATTTTCATCCACTTCATGGTGGCCAGCTCCATGGCTGTCACCGGGACAATGCCCGTCCCCAGAACCAGTTCAGGGCTGAACCGCTGACAGTGGCGCAGGAGGTTTCGGCTGTAGGTTTTCAGCCGTGGCGGCCTGCGCCCCAGCAGATGCCAGAAAGCCCGGCGAATCCAGACCGGCGCCTCATAGGCAGGACCAATGTCAGATATCTCCACATCCCAGCCAAGTGAAACAGCAGCCCTGTAAAGATGCCTGCCCACATGCGTGGGGCGGTTGATGCCGATGATGAGAAGACGTGGCATGTCGGGTCTTCAGCCTGTGGGCTTACAAAGGAGGGGCAGGCGCCGGGCCCATGCCCTGCCATGCCCGGAGGACGCCCATAGCAGCCTGAGAAATGCTGTAACGCTCAACCAAATCGCGACAGGCTGACCGGGTGCGCTCCGGCGCAATCTGGCTCCAGCCTGCGACCTGCTTGAGCGCCTGGGTCAAACCCGACACATCATGGGTCACAAAAACCTCACCAGTGAGGCCGCTTTTCACCAGATCAGGCGCACAGCCCACGGCCTCGCTGACCACCGCAGGCAGGCCGTGGTGCAAGGCGTCGTTCACGACCAGGCCCCAGGTTTCCATTTCACGGCTCGGCAGCAGCAAAGCATCCGCCGCATGATACCAGGCGCTGAGTCCGGATTGATTGATGAAGCCGGTGAAGTGACAGCGGCCGGGCAGCAGGTTCGCGCAGACGGCCTCCAGTTCAGCGCGCTTTTCACCGTCCCCGACAAACACCAGGCGCACCCTCCGCCGCAGCTCTTCAGGCAGGGCCGCCGCAGCCTGTGGAATCTGGTCCACCCCTTTTCGCAACGACAGCTTCCCGGAAAAAAGCAGCACCCAGTCATCCTGCGCGATGCCAGCCTGAAGCCTTGTCTTCCCACACAGCTCCGCCCGGGCTTCCTCACGCGTATCGAACATCGCCGTGTCCACGCAGTAGGGTGAATGAACAAGCTTCCCCTCAGCCACGCCAAGCCGACGGTAATGTGACCGTGAGTTTTCACCAAGATAGAGAACAGCCGCGCAGCGCCGGTAAATCCTGCGCAGCACCAGATCGCGCAGCAGCGCACGCCACCAGCCGCGGGCGGCACGGGGCGCGTCACTTGTCTCACCACGAAAGAACAACGGCACGCGACGCCCCAGCGCCCAGCGGATTGCCGCACGGTCAAGCGGATGATGATAGCCAAGCGCCAGTACCGCCGCAGGCTTCAGCTGATTGAGGGCATCCTCCAGGCCTGAAGCCGTCACGGCATCGTAGCCGTCGGCCTTCGGCTGAAGCACCCGGCTCGGATAACCCGCCAGCAGGTCAGCCTCCCAGCGGAAGGAGGTGCCGAATTCACGATCGCGGTAGCCACGCACGCTGAAGTCACCGCCATAGATCACGGTCAGCGGCACGCCGAGAGCGGCAGCAGCACGCCAGACCGGCGCATGGTACTGCACCGGATGCGTCTCCACGATGGCCAGTCCGTGCATCGACTTGGGATTCGGTTCGGCTTTCACTTCCGCAGCGGCACCTCCGTACGATAGGCCAAGGTGCGAATCACCCCCGGATCCTCCGTCTCTCCCATGCCGGCACCTGGCGCCTCCAGGAGGCATTCCAGCCTTTCTGAAGGCAGCGAAAACGGCGGCAGATCCAGATACACGCCCGACCTTCTTCCCACACGCACATCACAGCCATGAATCTTGTCCAGGTTCGGCGTGACTGACACCCCCTGCCCAGGATAATGTTCGGTGATCAGGACGAAGGGGTAACGGCTTCCCACCCGTTGCAGCACGGTGCGAATCTGGTCGTTGGAAAGGTGCTGCAAAACCTGGCGCAGCAGGCACACATCACCTTCAGGCAAATCATCCCGCAGGATGTCTCGATGCAGAAAGCTCACACGGTCCGAAGCGTGGCTGGCCTGATTCTGCTCAACCACGGGCCGCACGACATCCACACCGACATACGACGCCGCCAGGGGTGCCAGCCTGGCACCGACCCGGAAGTCTCCGCAGCCCAGGTCCACCAGCCTGCATGATGACAGGCCCTCCATTTCCAGAAAGGCACGAACCACGCCAACATAGGGAGCGACAGCGTCCTCATCCAACGAACCCGCACCCGAGCACAGGCCTCCCTCCGCATCTCCTCCCCACTTTCGCTCCAGGTAGATGCTGGTGAAAACCTGCTCGACCGACTTGCGGCGGTTCATCCAGGATTCAACCCCCAGTCGAAGCCGACGATACATCCTGACCACGCTGGCGGGAAGAAGCTGGCGGATCCTGGATTTCATCATTCGATTTTCATGTTAGGCGAAGGACCGCGACTGTCATCCCCGACCCTTCAAGCCGGCTTACTTTGCTTCTGTCTTCCGGACCGCATGAACGACATGCAGCGGTATTCTTCCAGGAAGGCTCCGGCTCACAAAACCGGAGAGCGAGGCCGGAAGCTTTCCGGCAAACACCGCCACATCCAGCCCGCCGTCCGCCAGGGCCGCCTCCACACTGGCCCCATCCTGCATCCACTGGCGGCCGTAAACCGGGTTGTCGCTGGCATTGAACCACCACACGCGCTGCCTGCCCCTTGTGCCCGCCGCCATCGCACGCAGCCGCGCGGACTGGTTCGCCTCCACTTCATCAAACAAGCCACCCAGCACCCGAACCGCAGCACCTGACAGGCCATACCCCCCCAGCATCTCCTCCACTCCGCGATGCCCGACCCGCTCCTGCTCCAGATGCTCCGCCACCGCATCAAAGCTGGCCGCATCTGCCAGCAGGCTCATGGGCGACCGGAAAAGCGTGGCATCCAGGGCAATCCTGGTGGCACCGGTTTTCTGAAGATCCGCCAGCACCTCCAGATGAGCGGCGTGACGCGACTCCATCTCCCGCCATTCCAGATCCATCGCACGCCAGCCCTGGACGAGCGTCAAAACGGCCAGCAGCACAAGCCCCGCTGAAATCATCACGCGCCGCCGCCCCTGCAGCCTCACCGCAAGCAACGGCAGAACCCAGACCATCGCGGCGAAAAACAGCAGCATCCCCAGCGGTGGAAAATAACGGTCCACCACCTGCTTCGAATCCATCGCCGTCTTCAGCAGCCACAAGGCGGAGGCACCCGCCCCCGAAGCCAGCATCCTGCCCTGCCGGTTCCAAAAGGCGGCCACTAGGCCAGCCAGACCTGCTGCGATCAGCCAGACAGGAATGCCAGTCAGCATCAACCGCAGGGTCTCCGCGGCGCCCGTCGCCTCGCCGGGCTTGAACTTCACCACCCCCAGCATCGTCTTCACCAGCCGCACCGGATCCGCCAGGAACCAGGGGGTCGCCACCAACATCCCCAGCAGCAGCCCGCACGACCACGCCAGCAGCAGCTTCATCCAGGGCAGGCGTCGGTCCCAGCAGGCCAGGGCCAGCGCCGGCATCATGGGCAGCAGGGTCAGCTTGCTGCCCAGCGCCAGCCCCGTGAGCAGCGCCGAACCAAAAACTCGCTCCACCGACATCGGTCCCGCTCGGGCCACTGTCAGAGCCACCAGCGCCAGCCCCCAGGCCAGCGCATCCGGCGTGGTCATGCAGCCATGACGCCAGTGCAGGGGAAAGCAGGCTGCTGCCAGCGCCAGCGCCGCCGCCCAGGTCCACGGCACCCCCAGCCTCATCGCCAGGCCGACGGGCAGCGCAAAGCCCAGGGCTGAGGCGAACGCCCCCGTCCAGCGCATCCAGGCCCAGGCCTGCCCAGGCTCCAGCAGCACCCGGCCAATGTGCGCAGCCAGACCCTCCGGCGTGCGCGGCACGTCCTGCAGGATCGCCGAAGCGCCCAGATGAAGCAGCGCCACATGACGCATCAAACCACCAGGCCAGATCAACCGCTGCGGCACCGTGCCCAGCACCGGCCCCAGGGACACATCATGCATCTCCGCCTCGTCAGGATCAAAGGTCAGCCGCTCCCCCTGCCCTGGGATGAACCCAAGCCGAAGCACCATCAGGCACGTCATCACCAGCAGCACCACCACGCCAGGATACCACCTGCGATCACCACTGACCCTGTCTGTCGTCGTCGATGTCATGATCCTTCGTTCATCCTTTCCAGCACCGGTGCAAACTGCGCCTCATAGTTCCAGCGCTCACGCACCAGCCGTTGGCCGCAACGCCCCATCTCCGCCACAGCCGCACGATGCTCCGCCATCCAGCGGAGAACCTCTGCCAGCGCCTCCGCGTCATGGCTTGGGCAGGACTTCGCACAGCCCGCCTCCACATACAGCCGCTGCCACTCCGGATCATCCGGCACGATCAGCGCCACCGCCTGCGAGAGATAGTCAAACGCCTTGTTAGACGCCCCCACCATGCACCTCATGTTGATGTCGCCCTCGTCCATCTTCAGCAGGCAGAGGCCCGCGTCACAATCCCTCGAATGCCGCAGCACCTCATGGTGGCTCATGGACCCGAGGTACTCAAAGCCATCCTGGATGCCCAGCCGCCCCGCCAGATCCTTCAGGTCATCCACATGACGGGAGAAGCCCGAGGGCACATAACCGATCAGCCGCACCCGCACCTCATGGCCACAGCGCGCCGCCGCCTCCAGCACATAGGGCCCAAAGCGCTCCGGAACGATGGTGCCATGGTAGAGCACGCGCAGCGGACCACCCACGTCACGCTCCGGCGGATGCCCGGGCACCTCGTCCAGGCCGGGGCAGTTCCACACGCAGAAGCAGCGCCCCTGCGGCCGCAGCGCCGCCTGAAAGGCCTCAAGACGTTGTTGGTTAGGCAGCACCACCACCGCCGCATGACGGCCCAGGGACTCACGCGCCCTCCACACCTGCCTCGCCACGCCGGACTCCATGACCGTGCCCGGGATGGGTGAATCATGCTCGTGATACAGCACCCGGCAGCGTGGAAAAAAACGCCGGATCAGCTCGGCGGCCGGCGTGGACAGCATGTCCGAGGCATACACCCAGTGCGGCCGCCAGCGCCAGACCCGCCAGAAACACCAGGCGATGAACAGCAGGAAGTGCAGCTTCTGCATCCATCCAGGCGGCTGGTACCACATCCTCCGCACCTTCACCCGCAGGTGTGGCACGAACTCAAGCATCACCGGCCTGCTCCCCGCCAGCCCCAGGAACTCCACCTCCCAGCCCTCCCGGGCCAGCAGGCGTGAGCTGTGCTCCAGTGGCGGATAATCGCCCGGATTCGTGTATTGGATGAACAAGGCGCGCTTCGCATCAGGCGCAGGCTGAACACGCACCACCCCGACACCCGGCGCCGCTTCCAGCAGAAAGCGCCTCTCCACATGCCGGTGATGCCGCCACACCTCCCCAAGCGTGTAGCGCCGCTGATGCCCGCGGTGTTCCACCACCGCCGGCAGGGCCGAAAACATGGCGCGCAGCGGATCCAGCCAGCCGGTTTCATGCCGGTGCCGCCAGACATGCCTCAGCGCCCTCACCCAGCCCCAGGGCTGCATCACCGGCGGGAAACGCAGGCTGGCCAGCAGCACCTCGTTGCGGATCCACGGCAGCACCGTGTGCTGGTTGTCCTCGCTCGGCCGGTCATGCCAGGCACGCAGCCAGGGACAGAACAGGATCTCCAGCCCCGCCGCATGCGCCTGCAGCGAAAGGTCCGTCTCCTCGACTCCGTAAGCCGCCGCAATCGGCACATACCCAGGCAGCTGCAGATAAAGGGATCGACGGGTCACTGAGGCGCTGCCCGCAAACGACCTGACCAGTGAAGCCTCGGGCAGCGCCCCAAGCACCGGCCGCTCCTTCAGATAAACCGCCGGCGACATCACCACCACCTTTGGAAACGCCTCCATCACCGCCAGGGCACGGGCAAAATAATCTTCATCCAGCGGCCAGGAGTCATCGTCAAAACTGGCCACCAGCTCGCAGGCCGCCTCCTGAAATAGGCGGTGTCTGCCCCCGCCCGGCCCCACATGGGCTTCGGAAAGAACAAGCTTCACTGGCAGCGGCAGCCCTTCGAACATCAACGCCTCAGGCTGCCAGCCGCCATCACCATGCAGCAGAATCTCCTGCGGCAGCGGATCACAGGCGCAGATGCGCTCCAGAGTCTGCCTCAGCAGAGGGCCGCTGCGGTAGGCCGGAATCGCCACGCTCACGGGCACGCTTCTCATCCTGCGTCAGTCATCGCCTCCTTGTAGATGTCCATCATCCTGGCCGCCACCTCCTTCATGCCGGGCGGAGGTTTCACACCTTCTCCCAGCCTGCCACGCAGCGCTGCATCCGTCGTGAACCGCTCCAAGGCCAGGCCCCAGGCCCCGGCGTCACCTGGAGGACACAGCAGCCCGTTCACCTCCTGCGTCACCCATTCGGCAATGCCGCCCAGGTCGGACCCGATCACCGGAACTCCGGCCGCAAAGGCCTCGAGCACCACCAGAGGCCCGGTTTCATAACCCTGCGAGGGCACCAGCACCGCATCATAGCCTGACATCACACCGATCACCGACTCCGGCGGCGCGGCCTCATGCACACGCACCCTTGAATCCGCCCTCAGCACCCGGGCCAGTTCCTGCAAACTTGGTTCGGCCGAAGCCTCGCCGATGAGATGACAGTGCAGCTCCAGCTTCAGGTCCGGCCGCTGCCGGAGCACCTCCGCCAGAAGACCCAGGCCCTTCGCCCTGTCCACCCGACCGAAAAATCCCAGCCTGGTCACGCCGGCTCCTTCAACCGGAGCGACTTTCGGCGCTCCCGGCCCAGAACGCTCCAGACCATGCCTGACCAGCCGAAGCTTTGCCACGGACACACCATTGCGCACCAGCACCGCCTTCGACCAGGCACTGAGCGCCACGATGCGGTTCATCTCCTCCATCCATCGCCGCACCGCGCGGCGGCGCAGCCTCGTCAGCGGCCACATGCGGAAAGGCACCCTCGAAAGAAAGGGTGCCGTGACGGCGGAAAAAAGTGCCAGAGCCCAGGACACAGGCCTGGCGACACCCAGCCCGTTCAGGGTGCAGGCGGCGCAGCGCAACGGCCTCATCTCCCCGTCACAGGGAACCTCGCCCCAGCGCAGCAACGTGCCGCGTCCGCAGGCCAGCGTCGGCGTGTGATAGGTGTAGACGCAGGCGATGCCACGGTCACGCGCCGCCTGAAGCCAGAGAACGGAGACCACGGGCGTGAAGGCGTGAAAATGCACCACGTCCGGCCGGCGCTCATCAAGCAGGCGGGCAAACTCGTCCGCCGAATATGGCTCGCCGGCACCATACAAAATCGGCTGCGTCAGAGACGCCGGGGCAGGCACCCGATGCGTCAGCACAGAGGCCGCGATTTCTGAAACCCTACCCGTGGCCGCAGTGGTGCCCACAGCCAACTCGCTCTCCCAGCCAGACTCGCACAATCCGGTGATCAGCGCCCGCACATAAACCTCCGTCCCCCCGCAGGGATCCGGATGCCAGGCGTATGGCACATGCAGCACCTTCACAAATCAGTTCCTTGATTGAATCCTGGCGCTCTTGCCGACACCGCAGATCCTTCCCGGGTCAAGGCATCTGCGGACGGCGCATCACGAACCAGGACCAGCAGTTCGTGACCATACCAAAGACGTCCGTAGTGCCGTTCATCCACCACTCTCAATCCTTCCTGACCGGCCCACAGTCGCACTTTTTCCAGAGGCACTTCGCTGATCCACTGCCGCGCCATCACCAGATCATGCAGACGGTTCATCGCACGCTTCCACAGCGGCCGCAGGCAGACATCCTTGTAAATCATGCGCCCGCCTGGTGCCACACGCCGGAACGCTTCACGCAAAAACGCCTCCTGGCTTGCCTTCGGCACATGATGAATGACATCGATCATCGTCACCACCTCCCAGGAACCTGCAGATTCCGAGAGCTCACGGCTTGGGATGAAGGCCAGGTTGGCGTGAGGATAAGCCTCCCGCATCGCCCTCCACGTCTCTCGCGCCGTCTCCAGGGCGGGTTCGTTGACATCAACGCCCAGTCCTTCCGCCGCCTTGTCCTCTTTGACCGCCCGCAGCAGTAGCGCCCCCGTGCCACAACCGATGTCCAGCAGCCGCGCCCGGCCTGGCATCTGCGCCAGCAGCGGTTCCAGGGGACAGATCAGGGGCCGCAGTTGCTGAAGAAGTCGGCGAGGCAGCACGGCAGGAAGAATTAAAAAGCACCGGGGCGGCGGAACGCGCCTACTTGGAAACCACCAGCACCGCGACGATCCAGATCAGCACAGCCCAGCTCCCTCGGTCACGCATGGCAAACACCAGCGGATCATGGTGCATCTCACCGCGATGAACGATGACCAGGATGCGCGCCAGCCAGTACATCAGCGCTGGCAGCACCAGCCAGAGCCACTGGGAATGCTGATGAATGGCCCGCACCTCCGGACTGTTCAGATAAAGCGCCACCACCAGCAGGGATGTGTTCGCCCCGGCGCAGGCCAGGCCCAGAAGCACCGAACGGTCCTGAGCACGATAGGGCCGTCTCAGGGCGGAAAGATCCGCAGGCTGGGACTCCTCCTGCGCCGCCACCTCCGCATAACGCTTCACCAGCGCCAGGGTGCAAAACAGAAAAAGGCAGAAAACCATCGTCCAGACCGTCACCGGGATGACAGCCGCCGCGCCGCCATAAAGCACCCGCAGCCCGTAAAAGGAAGCCAGGGCCACCACATCCATCACCAGATAAGTCTTCAGCCTCCAGCTGTAAGCCAGCGCTGTCACCGTGTAGCAGGCCAGCCACCAACGGGCTTTTTCAGGCTGCCAGCAGGCCAGCAGCACCGTCAGGCAAACCAGCGCCGCCGCCGTCACCAGGGCCGCCGTCACGCTCACCTCACCCGCAGCGAGGGGACGGAATCGCTTCTTCGGATGCGCCCGGTCCGCACGCACATCCATCAGGTCGTTCATCACATAGATGAACGAGGCCAGCAGGCTAAAGGCGGCCATCGCGGAAAGCGAGCCCAGCACACACTCCTTCTCATGCCAGCGTCCGCTCAGCAGCAATGGCAGCAGGCAGAGCAGGTTCTTGCTCCACTGGTGCGGACGCAAAAGGCGTAGCAGGGCGGTCCAGTTCATGATCTCTTCACTTTCACAGGCACCGCCATCACATGGCCGTAGGCGCTGATCTCCGTCACCGGCCTGCCATCCAGCCAGCTCACCTCATACCCAAGCCCATGCAGCAGGCTGAGCAGCGTGGCCGAACTGCCGCCGGACGCCTGCCAGGCATAGGGATGCACCTCGACCACAATCATGCGAGGACGCCGCGCGGGGTCGGCCAGCAACCGGGCGCCGCCGCGCACCGCCGCTTCCTCGTAGCCTTCGATGTCAATCAGCATCAGGTCGAGCCTGCCCCCGCCCAGCAACTGGTCAAGCGTGGTCA
>JBIJBP010000005.1:0-83741 GCA_044345155.1 Prosthecobacter sp.
CACCGCACTCCACACCGCTGCGGAATCGGAGTTCCGCGCTCCGTTCCGATCTCGCGCCAGCACGGGGCGCGGATTTCCAAATCCGCAGCAAGACAGTTCGCCCAACCAAGACCGGAAGTCCCCAGCACCCACCCCAACACGATGAAGGCACCAGCCTAGGATCCGAACAAGGCTAAAGACAGCTCCACCCCTCCCCCGTGCTCCACATCGCTGCGGCATCGGAGTTCCGCGCTCCGTGCCGATCTCGCGCCAGCACGGGGCGCGGATTTCCAAATCCGCAGCAAGACAGTTCGCCCAACCAAGAACGGAAGTCCCCAGCACCCACCCCAACACGATGAAGGGACAGGCCTGGGATTCAAACAAAGCTAAAGACAGCTCCACACCTCCCCCGCACTCCACACCGCTGCGGAATCAGAATTCCGCGCTCCGTTCCGATCTCCGCGCCAGCGCGGCGCGCGGATTTCCAAATCCGCAGCAAGACGGTTCGCTCAACCTAGACCCGAAGTCCCCAGCACCCACCCCAACACGATGAAGGGACAGGCCTGGGATCCGAACAAGGCTGAAGACAAATCCACACTTCCCCCGCGTTCGCGATGCTGCGGAATCGGAGTTCCGCGCTCCGTGCCGATCCCCGCACGCGGCACGCCAACCCGGCGTGATGTCTTCCTTACCCTGAAATGTGACAGCTTGTGCAGGCGTTCCCGCTCACGCCAGCCCCTGGCCCATCCACCTCATGCAACGCCTCCTTCTTCTCCTACCGCTGTTCCTGGCTTTGTTCACTCCTGCCCCCTGCGGCGCCGCCGCCTCCGCTCCCCGACCGAACATCGTGCTCATGCTGGTCGATGACATGGGTGTCATGGACACCTCCCTGCCCTTCCTCACCGGCCCCGACGGCAGGCCCGAGCGTCATTCGCTGAACCAATTTTATCGCACGCCCAACATGGAACGCCTGGCCGCCCGCGGCGTGCGGTTCAACCAATTCTGTGCCATGAGCGTCTGCTCGCCCACCCGCATCTCGATCCTCACCGGCCAGAACGCCGCACGACATCGCACCACCAACTGGATCAACCCCGACAACGACAACGCCGGCCCGCAGGGACCGCCTGCCTGGAACTGGCAGGGCCTGAAGCCTGGCGACGTCACCCTGCCCGCCCTCCTTAAATCCGCAGGCTACCGAACCATCCATGTTGGCAAGGGCCACTTCGCCCCGCGCGCCTTCGAGGCCGCCAACCCGGCAGCCCTGGGCTTTGACATCAACGTCGCCGGCGGCTCCATCGGCGCCCCCGGCAGCTACTACGGCGCCCAAAATTTCGACCGTCCCGTGAAGGGCAAAGGCAAGGGCAAGGCCTCGCGCGGCAGTCATGCCGTGCCGGGCCTCGAAAAATACCACGGCCAGGACATCTTCCTCACCGAGGCCCTCACCCTGGAGGCCAAAACCCATGTCAGCGAGGCCGTGAATTCGAAGAAGCCCTTCTTCCTCTACTTCGCCCAGTACGCCGTGCATGCCCCCTTCGACTCCGACCCGCGCTTTGCCGCCCACTACAAGGACAGCGGCAAAAGCCCCCAGGCCCAGGCCTTCGCCACCCTGGTGGAAGGCATGGACAAGTCCCTCGGCGACCTCCTGGATCATCTCGACACGCTCGGCGTCGCCGACAACACGCTCGTCCTGTTCCTCGGCGACAACGGCAGCGACGCCCCTCTCGGCCACGAGCATGAGGTGGCCTGCGCCGCCCCGTTGCGCGGCAAGAAGGGCTCGCATTATGAAGGTGGCATGCGCGTGCCCTTCATCGCCGCCTGGGCGAAGCCCGACGCCGCAAGCCCGGCGCAGCAGCGCCTGCCCATCGCCCAAAACGCCATCCAGCCACAGCAGGCCGCCGTTTATGACATCCTGCCGACCCTGCTCGGCGTCGCCCAGGTCGCCACGCCTGCCGGTCATGCGCTGGATGGACGAAAGCTCGACACGCTGCTGACGGCCCGACCGGACCCGACGCGCGATGAAAAGTTCCTCATGCATTATCCGCATGCCCCGCATCGCACGAACTACTTCACCAGCTTCCGCGACGGCCCCTGGAAGGTGGTTTATCATTATTTCCCCACCGAGGTCAGCGGCGGCAGTCATTACCAATTGTTCAACCTCAAGCAGGACCCTTATGAACAAAAGGACCTTGCCGCCACGCATCCCGAAGAGCTGAAACGGATGATGCAGGGGTTGATCGCCGGGATTGAAGCCCAGGGCGCGGTGTATCCGGTGGAAAAAGGCACGCAGACGCCCGTGAAACCCAGGCTTCCCTGACCTTCATGCTGCGCCAGCTGCTCATCTCGGAAACGCTGCCGAAGCCGCTTCAGCTCCTGCTTGGCATCGCCCTGGAAAACTGGCTGCGCTACGCCCTGGTCGCCGGGCTGGCCTGGCTGCTCGCTTATGTGCTGTTCAAAAAGCGCTGGTGGCGGAGGAAGATCATCCAGCGGGATCCTGCGTCGGAGGATGTCCGGCGCGAGATCCGCTGGTCGCTCCTCACCGCCCTCATCTACGGACTGGTCGGCACCGCCACCATCCTCGTCGGCAAGGCCCATGGCTGGCAGATGTACCGGAAGATCGGCCTGCACGGCTGGGGCTGGTTCTTCACCAGCATCCTCATCGCCATCATCGTGCACGACACCTGGTTCTACTGGACCCACCGGCTCATGCATCACCGACGGCTGTTCCGGCTGTTTCACAAGGTGCATCATGAAAGCACCAACCCCAGCCCCTGGGCGGCCTACTCCTTCGCACCGCTGGAGGCGCTGGCCCAGGCCTGCATCTTCCCGCTGCTGGCCTTCACCGTGCCGATGCATCCCCTGGCCTTCTTCGTGTTCATGGTCTGGCAGATCACCTTCAACGTCATCGGCCACACGGGCTATGAATACTTCCCGTCCTGGCTGATGAAAACCTGGCTGGGCAGGGTGCTGAACACACCGACCAACCACGTTCAGCATCACGAGAAGATGCGCGGCAACTACGGCCTTTACTTCAACGTCTGGGACCGGCTCATGGGCACCAACCACCGCGACTACGAGGCGCGCTTTGAAGAGGTCACCAGCCGCCCCCGTGGCTGAGGGCTTCGAGCAAGGCGGGACCGGGCCTGAAACGCCCGCACTTTGAAACACGTTTGGTTACCCTGCCACCGCCATGAAAGTCCTGCCGATCCTCCTGCTTCTCACCTCCTGCCTTCAAGCCGCCGATGTCCAGGGCTGGACGCAGGAGAGCCCGCGCGAGGAGATCCGCCCGCAGTTCGCCACCACTGAGGCAAACACGCTCGTCATCACCCACGACCGGCGCGAGGGGCTGGACGGCTGGTTTCAAAAGGGCTTCGAGGTGAAGGGCGGCGGCTTCTACCGCTTCCAGGTGAAACGGAAAACCACCGGTGTCGCCAACCTGCGCCAGAGCTGCCTCGTGCGCGTCCTCTGGCAGGGGCCGGATGGCAAAGGCGTGCCGCTCGACGCCGCACCCGAATATCTCCAGCCCAACCTGCCCATGCCGAGCGCCGAACCGGAATACCCCACCGACGGGGCGACGGATGCCGAGGGCTGGACCCCTGTCAGTGGCGTCTATCGCGCCCCCTCGAAGGCGGTGAAGGCCACCGTGGAACTGCATCTGCAATGGGCGCCTGGAGGCCGGGTCGAATGGCGCGATGCCAAGTTTGCCGCCACGCAGCCACCGGCTCCGCGCAAGGTCCGGCTCGCCACCGTGCATCACAAGCCCTCGGGCAGGTCACCACGCGAAAACTGCGAGGAATTCGCCCCGCTCATCGCCGAGGCCGCGCAGAAGAAGGCCGACCTCGTGGTGCTCGGTGAAACCGTCCCCAGCGCCAACGTGAAGCTCAAGCTGCACGAAACCGCCGAACCCGTCCCCGGACCATCCACGCTCTACTTCGCCGATCTCGCCAAACAACACCGCCTTCACCTTGTGCTCAGCCTTTATGAACGTGAGGCCCATCTGATCTACAACACCGCCGTGCTCCTCGGTCCCGACGGCAGGCTGATCGGCAAGTATCGCAAGGTCTCCCTGCCCCCTGGAGAAGCCGCCAAGGGCGTCGCCCCCGGCCATGACTATCCCGTCTTCGACACGAAGCTCGGCAAGATCGGCATGATGGTTTGTTATGACGGCTTCTTCCCCGAGGTCGCCCGCGAACTCACGAAGAACGGCGCTGAAATCATCGCCTGGCCCGTGTGGGGCTGCAATCCGCTGCTCGCCCAGGCCCGCGCCTGTGAAAACCATGTCTTCGTCGTCAGCAGCACCTTCATGAACCACGACGCAGGCTGGATGTTCTCCGCCATCTACGACCAGGGCGGACGACCAGTCGCCAGGGGTGAAAAGTGGGGCACCGTCGTCGTCGCCGAAGTGGATCTCAACCAGGCCTATTACGGCCCCTACAACCTCGGCGACTTTCATTCGATGATCGCCCGCCACCGCCCGCCGGTCCCGGCGGAGAAGTAGGCCCTGGTCACGGCAGGCCCATCATTCCGAAAGATCTGCATGAGATCCACCAATGGGTGAATGCAGGCCCCTTCAGGGCATGATGGGTCCGGCATGTGAGTGAGCCATGAAGCCAACTGGCGCCTGAAGTGATCTGCGGCCTCATTTTCCGATCGGATTCACAAACTCATCCCGGCTGAGCCTGCCGTCTCCGTCCTTGTCACGACGACCGAACCGGTCGGCGGCTTCGGGATGCTGGTTGAGCCCGGCCTGGAAGTCCTTGAACGAGATGAACCCGTCCCGGTCGGTGTCCCACTCGCCAAAGACCTTCGCCCGTTCCGCGAGCGGCTGCCCCGCAGCGGCAGGCGCCTGCTTGGCCTGCACCAGCGGCCGCGCATCCGCCGGACGCCCTGTCCTGGCGGCCAGGTCACGGGCCGGGCTTGGCGGCAGCGTCCTGACCCATGCCAGAGCCTTCTCCGTGAGCGACTTCACCCGCTCAGGCTGTGCTGCGGCAAGGTCATGCTCCTCGGCCGGATCCCGGGTTAGGTCATAAAGCTCGGCCTTCCCGCCGTCGTGGTTCACCAGCAGCTTCCAGCCGCCGTCCCGAAAGGCCAGCATTGGCGGCATGTAGCCG
Organism: Prosthecobacter sp.; assembly: GCA_044345155.1. Taxonomy (GTDB): domain Bacteria; phylum Verrucomicrobiota; class Verrucomicrobiia; order Verrucomicrobiales; family Verrucomicrobiaceae; genus Prosthecobacter. The sequence continues at coordinate 5,088 of JBIJBP010000005.1, forward strand.
TCCTGGGCCCCCTGCACGTTGAACAGCCACTCCCAGTGCAGCGGCTTGCTGCGCGGCGTGGACGGCCCACCTAACCAAAGTTGACTCAGATCCTCGCCGTCCGGTGCCAGGCCTTCCGGCAGGCTGACTCCGGCCAGGGATGCCACCGTCGGCAGCAGGTCCACCGCTCCCACCACGCTTGTTTCATCCACCCGGCCTGCCGGCACATGGCCGGGCCAGCGCACCAGCCCGAAGGTGCGGATGCCACCTTCATACATGCTGCGCTTGCGTCCCCGCAGCACCCCCGTGCTGCCCACGCCTGCATTCGCCGCATTGCCGATCCGGTAATCCTCCGGGCCGTTGTCGCTCGAATAGACGATGAGGGTGTTTTCCGCGAGCTTCATCTCGTCCAGCGCATCCAGAAGCCGCCCGACCTGCGTGTCGAGATCGGTGAGCGACGCCAGGAAAACCTGCATCTGCGAGCGCAGGTCCTTCGCCCCGGAGAGATACTTCTGCATCCAGGCGCCGTAGGCGGGATCATGGGCCGAGGGCTGCAGGGCGGCATATTCGGCCAGCTGTTCGGGCGTCGGCTTCAAGGCGGCGTGCGGCAGCAGCGTCCACAGGTTCACATAAAAGGGCGCGCCTTTGTTCCGTCGGATGAACTCGATCGTCTCGTCCACGATCAGCCGCGTGGATTTTGCCCGAAAATAGGGCTCGGCCCCCTCGTTGCCGAGCGACGGTCCGGAGGAGTTCACCGTCTTCGAGACATCGATGCCATACGCCTCGGGAGGCGGCGCACCTTCGCCGGCCCCCAGATGCCATTTACCAAAATGAGCGGTCGCATAACCCGCCTTCTTCAGCAGGTCGGGAAGCGTGGTGACATCGGGGTCCAGCCAGTCCGGCATCGACCGCGCCGCGTTGGCTTTTGAATCGGCAAAGTGGCCGTGCACCTGATGGCGGGCCGGGCAGTGCGAGGTCATGAAGGCGGCCCGGCTGGGCGAACACACCGTCGCGGCGACATAAAACTGGCGGAACCAGGTGCCCCCGGCGGCAAGCCTGTCGAGGTTCGGCGTCCTCACCTGCGGGTGCCCGGCAAAGTGCGCGTCCCCCCAGCCCTGGTCGTCCGTGAGAATGAAGATGATGTTAGGCCTGGCCCCGCCGTCCCGGGCAGCGCTGGCGGCCGCGAGCGGCAGGGCGCATGAGGCAAGAATCAGGGGGAGGATGTTCATGAATGTCCGCTTCATCGTGGGCTTGATTAAAATGTGGAAACCTGTCTCAGCCGGAATGCAGTCAGCATGACGGTGAGACGGGCTTAAGCAAGAATTCCCCGCACAAGGCTTCCATGGATGTCCGTGAGACGGTAGTCGCGTCCCTGGAAGCGGTAGGTGAGGCGCGTGTGGTCGATGCCGAGAAGGTGAAGGGCCGTGGCGTTGAGGTCGTGGATGTGGACGGGATCCCTGACGATGTTGTAGCTGAAGTCGTCGGTCTCACCGTGAACATGGCCGCCTTTCACACCGGCTCCGGCCATCCAGACGCTGTAACAGCGCGGGTGGTGGTCGCGGCCATGATTGTCATGCGTGAGCACACCCTGTGAATAGACCGTGCGTCCAAACTCGCCGCCCCAGATGACGAGTGTGTCATCGAGCATGCCGCGCTCCTTCAGTTCGGCCAGAAGCGCCGCTGTGGGCTGGTCGGTGTCGTGGCACTGGCTCCGGATGCCGCTGGGCAGGTTGTTGTGCTGGTCCCAGCCGCGATGGTAGAGCTGGATGAAGCGCACGCCGCGCTCGGCGAGTCGACGCGCGAGGATGCAGTTCGCGGCGTAGGTGCCGGGCTTCTTCGACTCGGGCCCGTAGCGCTCGTAGATGCTGGCGGGCTCGTGGGAGAGGTCGGCCAGGTCAGGCACGGCGGCCTGCATTCGGAAGGCCATCTCATACTGGTCGATGCGGGCCTGCGTTTCGGGATCGTGGCCGTCGGCAAGCTTGAGGCGGTTCAGCGCGGCGACATCATCGAGCATGGCACGGCGTCGATCCGTGGTGATTCCGGGCGGATTGGAAAGGAAAAGCACGGGGTCCTTGCCGGAGCTCATGCGCACACCCTGATATTTCGAGGGCAGGAAGCCGCTGCCCCACATGCGCTCGTGCAGCGGTTGTGCGTTCGTGGGGCCGCTGGGACGGGAGATCAGCGCGACAAACGCAGGCAGGTCCGCGTTGTCCGAGCCGAGTCCGTACGACACCCAAGCGCCGAAGGCGGGCCGTCCGCCGATTTGATGCCCGGTCTGCAGCAGCGTCATCGCCGGGTCGTGGTTGATGGCCTCGGTATGGAGCGAGCGGATCAGGCAGATCTCATCCGCGAACCTTGCCGTGTGCGGCAGCAGTTCACTCAGCCACATGCCGCTCCGGCCATACTGCTGGAACTTGAAAACCGACGGCGCGATGGGGAAGCGCTTCTGCCCCGAAGTCATGCCCGTGAGCCGCTGCTCGCCGCGCACGGAGCCGGGCAGATCCTTGTCGAACTGCGAGGCGAGTCCCGGCTTGAAATCAAACAGGTCGAGCTGCGAAGGCGCTCCCGCCTGCGTCAGCCAGATGATGCGCTTCGCCCTTGGCGCAAAGTGAGCCGCCGGCGAGGCGAAGAGCCGTGGATTCGCAAGCGAAGCCAAGGCCAGGCCCTTGAGCCAGTTGCGACGCGAAAAGGGGGCGAGGGAGGATTCGGTGTTCATGATCTCACTCCTTGGTGATGGCCTCGTCGAGGTTGATCAGCGTGCTGGCGACCATGGTGTAGGCGGCGAGTTCGTCGGGGCCGGTTTGGTCGTCGGCCTTGGCTTCGCCGACGGCAAGGAGCCGCCTGGCTGCCTCCGGGTCCTGCTTGAAGTCCTTCAAGCATCGCTCGACCGCGGCGGCGAGGACCTGGAGTTCCTGCGGACGCGGCTGGCGGGCGAGAAGAAGCCTGAATCCATGAGTGAGGCGGGAACTGATGGTGGCTCCGCCTTCCTTGATCATGCGTTGGGCCAGGAAGCGGGAAGCTTCGACGTAGGTCGGGTCGTTCATCAGATTGAGCGCCTGAAGCGGCGTGTTGGAGCGCGAGCGGCGCAGGGAGCAGGTTTCGCGAAAAGGAGCGTCAAAGAGCAGCATGCCTGGATGCGGCACGCTGCGCTTCCAGTAGGTGTAGAGGCTGCGGCGGTAAAGGTCCTCGCCGCCGCCCTGCTGATAGGTGGACCTGGGGTTGTCGCGCTGGGCCACGACCTGCTCATAAAGGCCGGGCGGGTGATAAGGCTTCACGCTCGGGCCGCCGATTTTAGTCACGAGAAGCCCGCTTGCCGCCAGGGCCTGATCACGGATGACTTCAGCGCTAAGCCGGTGACGCGGCCCGCGGGAGAGTAGGAGGTTCATCGGGTCCAGCCGGGCGCTTTGATCCGAGAACGTTGAGCTCTGCTGGTAGGTCTCGCTCGTCACGATCAGCCTCACGAGTTTCTTAACATCCCAGCCATTCTCCTGAAACGTCACCGCGAGCCAGTCGAGCAGCTCCGGATGGCTCGGCAGCTCGCCCTGGGAGCCAAAATCCTCGCTGGTGCGCACGAGGCCGGTGCCGAAGAAATGCTGCCAGAAGCGGTTCACGATCACACGGGCCGTGAGCGGATTCTCGCGGCTCACGAGCCACCTCGCGAGACCGAGGCGGTTGCGCGGATGGCCGGCGGCGAGAGGCGGCAGGACTGCAGGCGTGGCGGCGTCGACCTTCCGGCCGGGCTTGTCATAAGCACCCCGCATCAGGATGAACGTGGGGCGCATCTCCTTCTGCTCCTCCATGACCAGCGTGGTGGGAATCTCCGCCTCCGCAGCGGCGACCTGCCTCCTCAAGGCGGCCGCTTCTTCGCTCAGGCGACGGTGTTCGGGCATCTGCGACAGGCGGAATCCCGCCAGCTTCCCGCGTTCGGCCGCCGTTCGACGGGCGGGCTCTTTTTGCGCGATGATTACGACGTCCGCCGGAGCGACGAGCCCTGGCGCAGCCGTGGTGGCAGACAAACGCCACTGCGAAGGCCCGCCGGCATTCTCGACGCCAATCGTGACGTGCACCTCGGCATCTTCGACAGGCTTTTCGAGTTCAAAAAGTGCCTGCGCCGGCTTGTCCGGCGTGACCGAGAGCACGGCGCGGGTTTTGCGGTCGTTGTCAAGCACGCTGACGTGCGTGGCGTCGATGGCGTGCAGCTTCGCCTTGCCGACCTTGAGCTCACTCCATTGAAAACTGGCCGAAGGAGCGGTGGTGGAGCATTCCAGACGCAACGCGGTGACGAGCCCCCTCGGCATCTTCGCCCTGATCACGATGTTGTTGGCCCGGGTTTCCTGCGGGCCGATCAGCACGGCCTTTCCAGCGACTTGAGGAGGATGGTCACCTCCGGTGGCTTCAAGCGGATCAAGCGTCTGCCAGTCGATCTTTGCAGCGGCGATCTTTTTCGCCCAAGGCTCGATGTCGCCCGCCGCGAGCCCCTTGAGCCTGTCCTCGGCGGCCTTGAGCTTTGAATTCAGCATGGTGATCCGGGCTTCCTGCCCGGGTGCGGGAAGCTTCACGAAGGGCGGTGCATTGGTGCGGATGGGATTGCTGTAAATGCCCACCCCTTTCTCCGGCACATTGTGGAAGAAGGCCTTCATCGCGTAGAAGTCCTGCTGCGTGAAGGGATCAAACTTATGATCGTGGCAGCGGGCGCAGTTGAAGGTCTGGCCCAGCCACACGGCGGCGGTCGTCTCCACGCGGTCGGCGGTGTATTCGGCGAGGAACTCCTCCGCAATGATGCCGCCCTCCTCGTTCAGCATGTGGTTGCGATGAAAGCCGGTGGCGATCCTTTGATCAAGCGTGGCACCCGGCAGCAGGTCGCCAGCAATCTGCTCGATGGTGAACTGGTCGAAGGGCATGTTGGCGTTGAACGCACGCACCACCCAGTCACGCCAGGGCCAGAGCTCACGGTCCCGGTCAACCTGGTAGCCGTTGGTGTCGGCATAACGCGCCGCGTCAAGCCATGCCACCGCCATGTGCTCGCCATAGTGCGGTGATTGAAGCAGGCGGTCGATGTAGTCCGACAGGTCGGACTTGCCCGACAGGTCCGACATCTTCGGAGGCAGTCCGGTGAGGTCCAAGGAAAGCCGCCGCATCAGGGTCTCCCGTGAAGCCTTCGCCGCGGGCTGAAGCCCGTGCTTCTTCAACTCCGCGCGAATGAAGCCGTCGATGCCACCTCCGCGCTGACTCTTCACCGGCGGCACGAATGACCAGTGAGCCTCGTAATTGGCGCCTTCGTTGATCCATCGTTCAAGGACCTGCTTCTGACCGCTGCTCAGCTTCTTGTGCGAACCTGGCGGCGGCATGACCTCATCCTCATCACTCACATGAATTCTCCTGACAAACTCCTGGCGGTCAAAATCTCCAGGCTGATCCAGCCTCAGGTCGCCCTTTCGGTTGCCCTTGTCCGGGCCGTGGCAGGCAAAGCAGTTGTCCGACAAAACGGGGCGCACGTCACGGTTGTAGCTCAGCGGCGCGGCATGAAGCGCCATGGGCAGGAGCATGAAGGGAATCGGAAGTCGGCGGTTCATCGAACGCAGGGGCGAAGTATACAGAACGTCTTCCGTGGACGCATCTTGACGCAGCGATGGAGATTTCCACTTCCGCAGCATGGCCCCGGCTCCTTCTCTCATCGCGCGCCCAGGGCGGCGAGGCGCTCGGCCATGCGTTTCGCGACCTCGGGGTGCTCGTGGATCACGTTTTTCGTCTGACGCGGGTCTTCGGTGAGGTGGTAAAGCTGCTGGCCGGGGGCGTCGGGCTTGAGCCGGCCGTTGAGGAAGTCGCTGTTCGTTTCGCCGGTGAATTTCAGCGCACCGCCGCCACCAAGGCCATGCTCGCCGGGTTTGACGGCGTTGAAGCCGCCGCCGCCGCGTGCGCCGATGTAGAGCCAGGGGCCGTCGCGGAGGGCGAGGTGGGTCTTTTTGTGCGGGGCGAGCACGAGTTCGGTGCGCAGGGGCTTGTCAGGCTGATCGAGCAGCGCTGGCAGGACGTCGAGGCTGTCCGGACCTCGCGTCTCGGAGCCGGTGAGCGCGGCGAAGGTGCTGAGGAGGTCGATCTGGCAGATGAGCTGATCGGAGGTGCTGCCGGGTTCGATCTTCCCCGGCCAGCGGGTGATGAAAGGCACGCGGTGGCCGCCTTCCCAGGCATCGAACTTGAAGCCGAGCAGGTCGCCGTTGAGCCGGTGTCCGGCTTTCCAGGCCCGCTGGCCGCCTTGATTGAGCATGCCGCCGTTGTCGCTGGTGAGGATGACGAGCGTGTTCTCGCGCAGCTTCAATTCATCAAGCGTGCGCATCATCTCGCCGACCATCCAGTCGAACTCCTGAATGAAGTCGCCATACACCCCGGCCTCGCTGCTGCCTTTGAACCTTGCGCCCGGCGTGAAGGGATGATGGATGTGCGGCGTGGCGAAGTAGAGGAAAAACGGCCCGCCAGCGTGGCTACGCATCCACTTCACCGCTTTCTCCGTGAGCGTGCTGCCGTGCTGTTCTTCGTTGTAGAGGGCGTGAGCGGCTTTCCCGCCGGACATGGCGGGGGTGAGCATCTTTCCAGGAAACGCGCGCGTCTGCGCCTTGCCGCCATACTTGAGCGGATCGGCCGGATCGAGCCCGACGACGCGATGATCCTCCACCCACACGAAGGGCGGATGGCTGTTCACGACGGGAATGCCGAAGTAGTGATCGAACCCGCACTCAAGCGGCCCGGGTTTCAAATCGGCGTTCCAATCCGGCTTTGGCTTGTCGCCGAAACCGAGGTGCCACTTGCCAAAGCAGGCCGTGGAATAGCCCTGACGCTTGAGCATGCCCGGCAACGTCGGCTTCGACACATCGACCACAAGCTGGCTCGGATTCATCACCGGTGCCCAGAGGTCTTTGCGGAACGGATACTCGCCAGTGATCAGCGCATAACGAGACGGCGTGCACACGGACGAGGCTGAATGCGCATCCGTGAACCTCCGCCCCTCGCTAGCGAGCCGGTCGATGTTCGGCGTCTTCACCTTCGTCGCTCCATAGCAGCCGACATCGCCATACCCAAGGTCATCGGCGAGGATGAGGAGGATGTTTGGCGTTTCCGACGAGAAGAGCGAAGCGACTGACAAAAGAAGGAGGAGAACAACACGCATGACACCGCCTGAAACGTCCTCAACACACCCCTCTAACTCTCCGTTTCCAACCTTCACCCGCCTGAAATGCACCGATGCTCCCAAAAATCTGGAATTCAGAGATCAGGAACCGCTAAAGACTCTGAATTCACGAAAGGGCAGGATTTGGGAGCCCACATCCTTCATGGTTCCGTGTATTCCGCCTATTCCGTGGTCGTCCGCCCCCATTTCCGGCATGGATGAGCCAGCTCACTTCACCTCCGCGCCCTTCTTCAAAACTTCCGCCTGAAGCTCACGCCAGGCGGGTGTCCCCCAGCGTGCGTTCACGGGGTCGATGGTGAGCGTGTCCCCGGCCTCCAGCAGCACTCGCTGAACCTTCACGGGATCAACAACCCGGGGCTGCACGCCTTCCTTCACAGCCAGCGCGGCGATGGCGCCGACGGCCTGGCCGATGTTGAGCGTGTGCGGCTGCAGGCGTGTGGCACCATTGACCATGCGGCTCTGGCTGAAGTTCTTCTCGGCGGGCAGAAAGCCGTCGAGCGTTTCGGGAATGAGACACTCCAACGGGATCGCAAAAGGCCCGATGCCGCGCTCGCCAAACTTGTGAGGGATGTCGCTCTCGAGATCGAGGTCGGTTTCGAGCCATTCCTTCCGCATCGATCCGTGCAGGTCGATCGCGTAGTCGCCCAGCGCCACCGTGTGGCGGAACTGCACCGGCTTCGCCTTCACGCGCTCGATCTCGGCCGGACGCAGTGTGTGCAGGCCGACGATACGGCGGCTCTCACGCGTGTAGGGAATGATGGAGAAATGCACGAGCACCGGACGGAAGGGTGCGAGCTCCGGCTGCTCCTGGATCCAGGCATCGACCGCCGCGAGGTGCGAAGGCGTGTCATAGCCCTCGTCATTCGCCACCGACCAGTCCGTCTTCCCGAGCACGTTCTGGATGTAGTAGAGAAGCTGCAGCGTCTTCAATTGCATGACGCGGTTCATGGCCAGCCGCGCCGCGGGATCCTCAATCTCGGCGATGGTCGAATGCACGTCGTTGTTGTAGTTCAGATGCGTGCGCGTGATGACGCTGTTGTCGGCCGGACGGGCGCTGTCCGGCATGCCGCGGTAGCCGGTGAAGGTGGCCCAGTTCCAGGGCTTGGCCTTCAGGTCAACCTTCTCGCCCGCGACGAGCGATTTCGAAAACGCGGCCTGCACCCTGTCGGTGTAGCCGGGCGGCTTTTCGCGCAGCAGAAGCTCCGCAGGCACGCCCTGCGGATACTGCTTCACCACGGCGGTCCAGGTGTTGGACTGCACATGGCGCTTCGGGTCGATGGCATCATTGAGGCAGTTGCCCACGCGATAGCTTGCTCCCGTCAACGGGATGACATCGCCCCACTCCGTGGCATCGACGAGCACCTTGCTCACGATGCGGCGCGTATAACCTGCGTGGCTAACCTCCAAACCGGTGATCGTATTGCCCTCCTTGGCAACGTTTGAAACACGGGCCAGAAGCGCGAGATCGAGCACGCCGCGGCCTTTGGCATCGCCGAGCATCACATGCAGAAGACGCCTTCCCACACGCGGTTCGACACCGACATGACCGTGCCAGTAGGCGGTGAGATGGTTGACGCCGAGCGGGCGATAGTGCGCCGCGATGAGGCCGCAGAGCTCGCGATACAGGCCGCGCTCGCGCACCAGCGTGCGGCCCTCGTCCATTGAGGTGACCGCCGCTGCCATCGCCTGGCCGCCGATCCACTCCGTCTCCTCCAGCAGCAGCACGCTGGCTCCGAGCCGAGCCGCCTGCACCGCCGCACCAACACCGCCCGTGCCCGCACCGGCAATGACGACATCATAGCTGTCACGCAGCTGGTCAAAGCTGGTTGCCTCCAGCGGCGTGGCGTTGACCGACTTCGGCGGATCCACCGGCAGCTGCGCCGCGCCGCGGCTGAGCAGGATGGCCACGTTTTTGCCCGTGCACGCGCCACCGGGAACAGCCGTCTTCCTCCAGTAGTCCGGTGAACCAAGCACCCGCTGTCGTGTGAGCACCTCCAGCGCCTCGTCGAGCGTCTTCACCGGCCTCGTGAGGCTGGCGATCTTGATCAGCAACGACGCCACCCGCGCCCCGTCGCATCTGCCGGCATCCGTGGCATTCGCCCGCCAGTAGTCCGGCGACTCAATGACGCCCTTTTCCGTCAGGGCGGCGAGATCCTCCTCCGTGAACTGAGTGCTGGCGGCGCGGACATGAAAAAGCGGGGCAAGGGCAAGAAGAAGCAAGGAAAGGAGGCGCATGAGGGCGGGATGGAGTCAGCCAGGAACGCCGCAGCCGCACGGACTTTACCGGACAATCTGCGCACTCATCGGCGTACCCTCCCTGTCGTCTCCCCATTCCCTAACATGAAGTCTTTCCTGATCCTGGCCTGCTCAGCCCTCGTGTTCCTTGATCCGCAGTCCCTGCCGGGTGCCGCCGGGGCGAAGGAGCTTCTCTGGCCCAAAGGCGCACCGGGCGCCCTGAGCGACAGCGACAAGGACATGCCGACGCTCACGCCCTACCTTCCTGCAAAAGCAAACGGCCGCGCCATGCTGCTGATCCCGGGCGGCAGCTACTCCGGCATCTACGAGGGCCAGGCCGAACCCTTCGCCCTCTGGCTGAACCAGCAAGGCATCACCGCCTTTGTGCTGCGCTACCGGCTCGGAAGCACGGGCTACCGCTATCCGGCGCAGCTTCAGGACGCCGTCCGGGCGATGCAGCACATCCGCAGCCAGGCCGCCCGCTGGAAGATCCGTCCGGACAAGGTCGGAGCGATGGGCTTCTCGGCGGGAGGCCATCTCGTCTCCACGCTGCTCAATCATCCCGAGGATGGCAACCTGGCCGGCACGGAGGGACTCAGGGCGGCGCGTCCCGACATCGCCATCCTTTGTTATCCTGTCATCAGCATGACCACCCGGCCTCATGAAACCTCGCGTAAAAATCTCATCGGTGAGACTCCGTCGGAGGACCTTGTCCGCCACACCTCCAGCGAGCTTCAGGTGCACCCGGGCCTGCCGCCCTGCTTCGTCTGGCACACCACCGAGGACAAAATGGTGCCCTTGGACCACAGCCTCCTGTTTGCCGGCGCGCTGCTCAGGCACGGCGTGCCCTGCGAACTGCACCTTTACCAGAAGGGCGACCACGGCACCGGCCTCATCGGCACGATGCATCCGTGGTTTGACGACCTCGTCTTCTGGTTGAAGGCGCAGGGATTCTGCGAATGACCCGCCGTTTCAGCCGCGTAATCCAGGGCCTTCATGACCTTCAAAGCCGCCGCCCTTCTCGCTGCCACACTTCTGGTTCAGCCACTCCAAGCCTCCGACTGGCCCGCCTGGCGCGGCCCGACCCGTGACGGCCATGCCGCTCCCGGCCAGAATCCTCCGGTGAAGTGGGGCGAAACCGAACATCTTGTCTGGAAGGCTGACGTGCGCGGCCGAGGCCATGGCTCGCCCACCGTTGTTGGCGACCAAGTATTGCTGGCCACGGCCGATGTCGAGACCGAGGAGCAGCTGGTGCTCAGCTTTGACCGCGCCACGGGCCGGGGGCGCTGGCAGACCGTGGTGCATCGGGGCAACCTGAACACCAAGGGCCACCGCGTGTCCTCCCAGGCCTCCTCCGACGTCGTGAGCGACGGCGAACGGCTGTTCGTCAACTTCCTCAACAACGGCGCCATCTTCACCACCGCCCTGGACCTGAGCGGCAAGCAACTCTGGCAGAGGCGTGTCTGCGACTTCCAGGTGCATCAGGGCTTTGGCTCATCGCCGGTCATCCATCAGAACATCGTGCTGGTGTCCGCAGACCACCGCGGCGGCGGCAGGATGACCGGGCTCGACAAGCTCACGGGCGCCATCGTCTGGCAGCAGGAGCGTCCGCCGGTGGCCAACTACGCCACGCCTGCCGTCATCACCGTCGCAGGCAAAACACAGGCCGTGCTGGCCGGCTGCAACAAGGTGGAGAGTTTTGACCCGCTCACCGGCGCCAGGCTCTGGAGCATCGACGGCAGCACCGAGGAGACGGTCGTCACCGCCGTGACCGACGGCAGCCGCATCTTCCTCGGCGGAGGTTATCCGAAGCGCCACACCATGGCCGTCGAGGCCGACGGCTCCGGCCGCATCGCCTGGGAGAACCCGACCCAGACCTATGTGCCGTCGATGCTCGTGAAGGATGGGCATGTCTTCGCCGTCGGCGACGGAGGCCGCGCCGTGTGCTGGAACGCCGCCACGGGCGAGGAACGCTGGTCGGAGAAGGTGGACCGCGAGTTCTTCGGCTCGCCCGTCATGGTCGGTTCGCGCGTTTACGTCACCAGCAAGGGCGGCGTCACCTCGGTGTTCGAGGCGACGCCGGAGAAGTTCAAGCTGCTGTCGCAGAACACCCTGGGCGGTGAATGCTTCAGTTCGCCCGCGATCTGCGACGGTCGCATCTACCTGCGCGGCGCCAGCACATCACCGGCCCGGCAGGAGCATCTCTGGTGCATCGGCGAGTGAGGAGGGCCGCAAACAAACTTTGCCACAAGACGGTGTTTTCAGCGCCGCAGGATCATCGATGCCGCGCCGATCCCGAGCAGCACGGTGATTGACCAGACCGTGTCGGGTGACGCGTCAAAGAGGCGCAGGGACACCAGCGCGCTGAGGATGCCGCCAAGCCCCCAGCCCAGGCTGAGCACCCCGGAATAACGACCGCGCATGTCATCCGGGGCCAGGCCTGCCGCATAGGCCTGCTGACGGGAGAAGGCGAACATCTCACCCAGGGTGAACACGATCATCATGGCAAAAAACCTCGACAGCTCGGGGCTGCCCAGCAGCAGCAGGTAGCTGCCGCCCATCAGCAGATAGCCCATGGCAAGCATCGCCCGCACCGGCCAGACACGCGTCCAGGCGGCAAGAGGCACTTCAAGCAGGCAGATCATCACTCCGTTCAAGGCCAGCACCGTGCCTGTCCAGTGCGCAGGCAGGCCGTTGCGCTCAAAGTGCAGCGGAAAGGTGCTGCTGGTCTGGCGAAAAACCCAGGACATCAGCACACAGCTCAGCGCGAGGATCAGGAACGGCCGATTGCCACGAATCGAACTCCAGGCCTGCGCCCAGCCCGCCTGATGTGCCGCCGTGCGCTGCCCCCGGGGGAGGCAGGTCCAGGCGATCAGGCCGAAGAAGGCCGAGGTCAGTGCGTCCACCGCGAACAGCCAGAAGAATGAAGACTCCGCCAGCCACCCGGCCACCGCCGGACCGAAGGACCAGCCGAGGTTGATGGCAAAGCGCAGGACGGCATAAGCCACCACACGCTGATGATCCGGCACCAGGTCCTGCACCAGGGCGTTGCCGGCCGGGGCGCCGGCCTCGGACATGAGGCCGGTGAAAAAGGCGATGACGCTCAGCCAGCGCCAGTCCTGGGCCTGGGAGAGCAGCAGCATGCAGGTCGCGCCACCGAGCGCGGAAAGCGCCAGCGTCACGTTCCTGCCAAGCCTGTCGGCCAGCCAGCCGCCCAACAAAGCGGCGCAGAAACCTCCTCCCGAATAGGCCGCGACCGCCCAGCTGGCCTGCGCGGCGCTGTGACCGCTGCGGGTGATGTAGAGCGTGAGGAAGGGCCAGACGAAGATGCCGAACCGGTTCACAAAGGTGGCCCCCACCAGCACCCAGAAGGGCCGGGGCAGAAGCCGGATGTCGTGAAAGAAGGATGCCATGTCTGGAAACAAAAAGGCCGGGATCCTGAAGCAGGCCCGGCCGGGTGGGTTGGAGAAGCAGGAGGTGCGGGTTAGCTGCGGACCGCCTGAGGGCCGGAGGAGAGGACGTCGTAACCGGTGGGTTTGAGGAGGCTCGCATCATGAGCATGCGCACACACCACCCACGGGGTGGGGCGTCGGAGGGAGACGCGCATGGAGCCGGACATCATGAACCTGATCTTCACGGCGAACCAAATATTGTCAATTTTCATCTCGCCCGCTGACGGAAGCCCCTGCGTATGGCATGGACCCGGGCCGTTCATGCCGCTCAACGCACGTCTCTTCATCCTCTTCCGGCTGCTCTTCAACTGCCGCTTCTACTATCCGGTCTTCACGGTGCTGTTCCTCGACCTGGGCCTGGGCATCGGCGAGTTTGCGGCGCTGAACGTGATCTGGGCGCTGACCATCGTGCTGCTCGAAGTTCCGTCCGGCGCCCTGGCCGACCAGTTCGGCCGCCGACGCCTCATGATCACCGCCGGCCTGCTGATGGTGGCCGAGATGGCCGTGCTCTGCGTCATGCCGGTGGGCGACCACGACGCCGTGCTGTGGCTGTTTGTGATCAACCGCATCCTCAGCGGAGCGGCGGAAGCCTGCGCCAGCGGCGCGGACGAGGCGCTCGCCTATGACTCGCTGCCTGAGGCGGAGCGCCCCGTGCTCTGGCCCCGTCTCATGGCCCGGCTGCAGCGCGCCATGGCGGTCGGCTTCATCATCTCCTCCATCTCCGGCTCCCTGCTCTACACACACGAATACGTGACCGCTGCGGCGGCCTTCCTCGGCCTGCCCGAACCTTCACGGGCCCTCACCCTGAAGGTGCCGCTGGCGCTCAACCTCCTCAGCGCCATCGCCTGCCTGATCACCTGCCTGCGCATGCGGGAACCGGAGGCGCCAGAACCTTTGGCACACAGTTTGTTCGTCCGCACGCGTCTGGCGTTTCGCGGCATCGTGACGACCGGCCGCTGGATCTGGGGCTCGCAGGCCGTCCTGCGCCTCCTGGTCCTGGGCGTGGTGTTTGACAGCATCATCCGCCTCTTTCTGACGGTCTCGTCCAATTTCTACCGCCTCGTCGGAATCAGCGAAAGCTGGTATGGCGTCATCGGCACCGCATCATCCCTGCTTGGCCTGCTCACCGCCGGAATGATGGAGCTGACCTGCCGCCGCTTCAGCCTGGCACAAAACTTCGCAGGGCTCGCCCTCACTGTGTTTGGCGGGCTGCTCGCCGCCGCCCATCCGCAGCCGGGCTGGACCGGCGTGATCCTCATTCTACCGCTGATGCTGGGCATGCGCTTCCTGCAGTTCTATCTGTCCCATTACCTCAACGCCGAGGTGGACTCCGCGCATCGCGCCACCACCCTGAGTTTCCGAGGGCTGACGATGAACATTGCCTATGGCGGCATGACGCTGCTGTTCGGCTGGCACACCCACTGGCTGGCCGGACAATCGCGCCTGACCAGCGAGGATACACGCGTGTTCGCGGACAGCCTGGCCTGGTGGCCATGGTGGTTTGCCGGCACCCTGCTCGTGTCCCTGCTCTGCCTGCGCCTGCACCGGCTGCGGCGGGCCTAGCCACGCGACGCCAGAAAATCCGAGATCGTCTCCGCCAGCGTCCGGCTGATCCCGGGCACCTTCGCGGCAATGTCCTCGCCCGTCGCCTTGCGCAGGCGGGCCACCGAACCAAAAGCTTTGAGAAGCGCCGCCTTTCGGTTCTGGCTCACGCCGGGGCAGTCGTCGAGGACGCTCTCCTCGACTCGCCTGCCAAGAAGCAGCTGATGGTAGCCGTTCGCCCAGCGGTGGGCCTCGTCGCGGATGCGCTGCAGCAGCTTGAGGGCGCCACGCTCATGCGGAATGCGCACCGGTTCAGATTCACCGGGAAAGAACACCTCCTCATGCTGCTTGGCCAGGCCGACGACCGGCAGGCCGCCCAGGCCGAGCTTCTGCAGCTCCTCGACAGCCATGCCCAGCTGGCCCTTGCCGCCGTCCACGATCACGAGGTCGGGCAGCTTGACGAAGGGTTTTCGCCCGGCTTTCCCCGCCTGTGAGGAAAGGCGCTCCATGGCCTCCAGCGGGGACTCCTGGCTGAAGTCCGCCTCATCACTTCCAGCCGCCTCGCGTCCCTCCCGCAGGATGCGCGAAAAGCGACGCCGGATCACCTCGGCCATGCTGATAAAGTCGTTCTGACCGCTGACCGCACGGATGCGGTAGCGGCGGTAGTTCGCGTTGTCCGGCACGCCGTTCTTGAAGCGCACCATGCTCGCCACGCAGTGGGCGGTGCCGATGTTGGCGATGTCGAAGCACTCCATGACAAGCGGCGGCTTCTCCAGCCCAAGCTCCTCCTGAAGCTCCTTGACGTCCGCCATCGGGTCGATGGTGGACATCACCCTCGCGCGGGCGCCGCGCTCAAAGGTGCGCTTGGGCACGAGGGTCTTGCGCATGTCCTCCACCATGTCGCGCAGTTCGGCGGCGCGCTCGAAGTCCAGCCTGGCCGCCGCCTTCTGCATCTCCTCCTCCAGCACGGCGGTGAGGTCGCGCGCCCCCTTTCCCTCCAGCAGGGCGCACGCCTCCTCCATGCGTCGGCGGTACTCCTCCGGCGTCACACGGCCGATGCAGGGCGCGCTGCAGTTCTTGATGATGTCGTTGGAGCAGTGCCGGTACTCCGGCTCGCCCGGATAGATGGGCCGGCAGACCCGCAGACCATATTGTTTGTTCAGCCAGTTGAGGGTCGTGCGCAGGGCGCCGCTGTGGGCGAAGGGGCCGAAGTAGCGCGCGCCGTCATCCTTCTTCAGGCGGGTGAGGCTGAAGCGGGGAAACTCGTCCTGCAGGTGCACGCGCACGAGCAGGAAGCGCTTGTCGTCGCGGAAGCTGATGTTGTACTTCGGCCGGAACTCCTTGATGAGCCGGCCCTCGAGCAGCAGCGACTCAGGCTCGTTGCGGACCTGGTGGATGTCGAAGTCCCAGATGCTGGCGATCAGCGCCCGCGTCTTGCGGTCGGCCAGCCGCGACCGCGCCGGGGTGAAGTAGTTGCTGAGCCGCTTCCGCAGGTCACGCGCCTTGCCGACGTAGATGACGCTGTCCAGCCTGTCGCGCATGACATACACGCCCGGCGTGTGGGGCACGTCGCGCAGCTTGGCCATGAGGTCGGGCTTGTTTCGGGGTCCGGACATGTGTTGAAGGGAACCGCAGAGATAAACGCCTGCACCCGGATGCAAGTAAACATGCATTGTTCGGACACATCGGCTTCATGACCTGAAAAGCCTTGCCGCAGGCGCTTCGGCATCCATGGGTGCGGCATGACCGAACGAGAAAGCCTGCCGCTCGACCGCCGCCTGAGGCAGGAGATCCTGTTGGCGCGTGAACGCGTCTACCGCTTCGGCCAGCCGACTCCGCTTGAACGCCTGGTGCTGCCGGGACCCGGGCCCGGACCCGAGATCTGGGTGAA
This sequence comes from Prosthecobacter sp., assembly GCA_044345155.1. GTDB lineage: Bacteria > Verrucomicrobiota > Verrucomicrobiia > Verrucomicrobiales > Verrucomicrobiaceae > Prosthecobacter. Next base: position 21,370 of record JBIJBP010000005.1, read on the forward strand.
GCGCGAGGATCTTTCCCCCGTGAAGTCCTACAAGTGGCGCGGCGCCTGCAACCGCATGGCCCTGCTCACTCCGGAGCAGCGCGAACGCGGCGTGGTCACGGCCTCGGCCGGCAATCACGCCCAGGGCGTGGCCCTCGCCGCCAGGACTCTCGGCACCCGCGCACGCATCCACATGCCGCGCTCCACCCCGAAGGTGAAACAGAACGCCGTGCGGCATCATGGTGGCGACTTCGTTCAAATCGTGCTTACGGGCGACAGCTACGACGAGGCCGTGCTTGCCGCGCGCGAGGACGAACGCCTGCACGGCCTGGTCTATGTCCATGCCTATGATGACCTCGCCGTCATGGCCGGCCAGGGCACGCTGGCGGATGAGGTGGTGCTTTCCGGTCACGGCCCCTTTGACGCAGCCTACCTGCAGGTTGGCGGCGGCGGCATGGCTTCGGCCGCCTCGGACTGGCTGAAGACCTACTGGCCAGGCATCGAGATCATCGGCGTCGAAGGCATCGGCCAGGCCTCCATGAAGGCCGCCCTCGAGGCCGGAACCCCCGTGGAGCTTCATGATCTCGACATCTTTTGCGACGGCACTGCGGTGCGCAAGGCGGGCACGCTGCCCTTTGAAATCTGCCGCACGATGATGAACCGCATCGTCACCGTGACCAACGCGGAGGTCAGCGCCGCCATCCGCGTGCTCTGGGAGACGCTGCGCTGCATCTCGGAGCCCTCCGGCGCCATGGGCCTCGCCGCCGTGATCAAGGAACGGGCCGCGCTCGCCAACCAAAAGGTTCTCATCGTCATCACCGGCGCCAACATCGACTTCCTCCAGCTCGGCCTCATCGCCCAGTCCGAGGGCGCGGCCAGCACCGCATCGCGAAGCCTGCGCATCCACATCCCCGAGAGGCCTGGCGCCATGCTCGCGCTGCTCGACTCCTGCCTGGACGGCTTCAACATCGCCGACTTCCAGTACGGCCTGCATCACCCCGACGAGGCCTGGCCGGTCTTCACCGTCACCGCCGAGGACGAAGCCAGCCTCGCCTCCCTGCCCGCCCGCCTGGACGCCGCAGGCCACCGCTGGGAGGATCTCAGCGGCGCGGTGGACGTGGCCTTCCGCGCCATCCCGCTGCGCGGCGACCTTCTGAGGCATCCGCTGTTCCTGCGCCTCGACTTCCACGAGCGACCCGGAGCCCTGCATGACTTCCTGTCACGCCTCATCCGCGACCGCGCCAGCCTCTGCTACTTCAACTACCGCCAGTCCGGTGAGCGCGTCGGCCGCGCCCTCATCGGGCTTGACTTTACCTCCGGCGAATCCCGCGCAGCCTTCCTGGCCTCACTGCCCGAACACGGGGAAGGTTACCGCTCCTGCAGGCCCCTGGACGACGCCTCGCTCCGCAGGCTTGTTGGTTAGGCTGTTTCATGAGGCCATTTTTCTGGACGCCCACGCCCTGGCTGCGGCTAAATGACGGTTCATGCGCCCGCTGGTCCTTTTCATCTCCATCCTCTCCTCCCTTCATGCCCAGGAGATCCGCCGTGAACCCCTGACTCTCACCCAGGGCGGAACGCCGGAAAAGCCGGCCGTCTTTGACGGAAAGGGCATGATCATCGACCTCGGCATTGACATCAGCGGCCTGGGCTGGCTCAAAAGCGGCGACCTCTGGACGACACCTGCTCCCGTGGCCGGCCTGCCAGCCGTGGCGGATGTGCAGCGCGCCGGATTGTTCATCGACGAAGTCCCCATCAGGATCAGCCGGGACCGGAACGCTGAAAAAGCCTCGGGCATCGCAGACAAGGTCATCTACACCGCTCCGGAGGTGCTTCAGCCCGGGCAGATGGGGTGGACAGCGGAGGGCAAGGTGTATTTCCGATGGCCACTCGAGAAGCAGCCCGGCACGGCCCCGGTCATCCAGCCTCCCGCCGGCCTGGCAAGCTGCGTCAACATCGCCTGCTCCCACATCACGATCCGCAACATCACCGCCAGGCACGCCGCCAACGACGGCTTCAACATCCACGGACACCGCATCGGCATCCGCTTGGAAAACGTCAGGGCCTTCTCCAACGGCGACGAGGGCATCAGCGCCCATGAAACCGTGCAGATGGAGGTCAGCGATTCCGAAATCGCCTGGAACGGATCCTCCGCCGGCGGCGTGGCCGACGTGGGTGACAGCATCACCACCTACACAAACTGCGAGCTGCATCACAACGTGAACGCCGCCTTCTTTTTCGACGGCAAACTCCACCGCGTCACCGGCTGCCGCATCCATCATCAGGACCAGGCCGTCCTGGTGCGCGGCGACGCCGTGGTGGAGCAGTCCGACGTGCAATGGCTGAAGCAGGCGAAGAAGACGAAATCCGGCCGCGAAACAGCCGAATAAAGGGCCGCGTCCCACTCAAGGCTGACTGGCGGAGACCTCGGCGACAAAGGTGGCGATGGGTCTGGCAGACTTCGCACCCCAGTTGCTGCACCAGAGAACACGCCTGCCGTCAGGTGAGGGCACCGCATGCGACTCGGTGAGGTAGTCTCTGTGATTCGTGCGCAGGTGGGCGATGCGCCGCACGGTCCGGCTGCCATCCAGCTTCACCATCACCACCTCTCCCCAGTAGGGCGGCCAGCCCGGCCCGATATGCTGGTAGGTCACAAACACCCAGCCGGGAAGGCCGACGTTGCGCGCCGAGGTGTGGCTGGCATAGCCACCGGACGTCAGCACCGTCACACGGCCGTCCTTCAGGCGGCGCATGATCACCCGGCCTTCATCAGGCTCTGACTTCGACACCCCCACGGCCACCTCCTCTCCCTCATGATCCAGGGTGAGGTCGTAATGGCTCGGGCGGCCGTACTCCTCCCAGAGCGGCCCAACCTTCTTTCCATCAAGGTCAAAGACCTGGGTCTGGTCGCCGCGTTTCGAGGTGACGGCGCCGTTCAGAACCATGTAACGGCCCGAGGGCGAGATGGACAACCAGTCAACCTTGCAATCCTTCAACGGCAGGTCCGGCCAGGCCCTGCCTTCGGCCAGGTCATAGGCGAAGGCGGCCGGCCTGCCGTCACGCAGCCCCGTGAGGACCACACGGGTCCCGTCGCGTGAAAAGTTGCCCTCCCAGGGACCGAAGTGAAGGTCTTCGTGCCGGGAAAAGGTGGCAATGACCGTGGTCACCCCGGCGCGAACGTTCCATTCCCCGAGCACGCCGGCCTTCACAAAAAACATCACGTCCGGATCCTTCGGATGCCAGGTCTCCTCGGTGCCGGGCGAGTTGTCGCCCCCGAACAAAGGCTGATAAGTCGAACCATCGAGAAACAGTCCTGACGGCCGCTCCTGATGCCTGCCAAGAAGCAGCAGCGACTGGTTGCAGTTCCAGGCCGGCACCTTTGAATAGCGGTGGCGGGCCACCTCCGCCCACAGGCCTCCGGCCACACCGGGAATGGGGGTTCCCGGCTTGCCCGTGATGCGCGTGATCCTGCTGCCAAAAGCCGGGTCCAAGCAGGATTCAAGATAGCCCGGCAGCGGCAGCGGCGGCACGGCAGCGGGCTCGTCAGCAACCAGGGACGGCCCCGGCAGCCCGACACCCGCCACAGCGGCTCCGGCAGACGCGGCCCGGCAAAGCCAGCGCCGTCGTGTGACCCAGCTTGATTCAGCAGACATGCATGCATGCATGCTTGCGTGCATGCTGTCCCGGGCAAGCGGCATTCCTCCCGGTGCGCTGGGCCGACACCGACCATGGCGGGTCACGTCCCCGCTTGTCCGGCGCGGTGAGAACGAGCACATGCAGGCACGATCATTCACGCCCAGGCGCACCGCCCCGGCGGAGGCATGCGGCCGCAGCCCTGCCAAGGGTCGATATGTTTTCCCTGAATCGGCCGTCGAGCCCAAAGCCGGAAAGGCAGGAGCTGAAGATCAACAGGCACTGGAGCAGCGCCGGATAGAGGTTTCCGAAGTGCTGCGGATGAAAGGCCAGGATGACGAGGATGACACACAGGTAGGTAAAGGGGTAGAAGAAAAGGATGGCTAGATAGCGCTCGAATCGGGCATTGCGCCCGACCCGGGCGTTGGAAGGAATCCACTCCATCTTGCGCCCGGTGAGGAAGTCGCAAAACACCTGCACATGAACAAAGCTGTACATGAATGAAAGCGGCAGGATGAAGAGGCCGGCGCGCCGCGTGCTCCAGAGCGGCAGCAGCACGTAGGTAAAAAGGCAGAGGAACACAAGGGCAAGCCAGCTGGCGGGGTTCACCACGCCCCGCGCCAGCGTGAGCCCCGCCATGACGGCTGCGGGAAAGGCGAGCGCGGAGATCACATTGAAGACATAGAAGCTGTTGAGGAAGCAGAAGAGCCAGCGCTTCGCCCCCAGTTGATCCAGGGACCAGAGCCTGCGGGTGAAGACCAGCTCGATGCCGCCCAGCGCCCAGCGATACTGCTGGGTGAAGAAGGTCTGGAGCCTGTCCGGACAGACCCCCTGGCTGAGCACAAGCGGCACGTAGCGGATATGGTAGCCTGCGTTGATCGTCAGAAGGCCGGTGTTCACGTCCTCCGAACATTCCACCAGGGGGAACCCTCCAATGTCATCAATGGCTCGGCGTCGGTAGACAGCGCAGCTTCCACTGCATCCTGCCAGGCCGAGACGCTCGCGCAGCCTTTGCACGATGCGGTAATAGATCTCCTGCTGGTAGGCTGCGGCACGCTGGAGGTTGTTGATGCCCGCGGTGGTGAAATGCTGCGGGGTCTGGACGATGGAGACTCCGGGATCCTCCTCCAAGTAGGGCATGAGGTGCTGGAGCCAGTCCGATCGCGGGCAGAAGTCCGCGTCAAAGATGGTGAAGAAAGGGGCGGTGCTGGCGCCGCTGCGGAGCGCGTGGTTGAGGTTCCCGGACTTTTTTCCGACCCCCGGGTCCGGGCGGCGCAGATATCTGCAGCCGGCGGCTTCAGCGATGGACTGAATCCGCGCGGCCAGGGCGGGATCACGGGTGTCATCGCACAGCAACACGCCCACCTGGTAGCGCCCCCCGGCGTTCGCATCCCTCATGGCGCCGACATGACGCAGCGTGTTGCGGATGATCTCGATATCCTCGCCACAGACAGGGACAAGCACGTCAACCGCGATCACCTCCTTCCTTTCTGCGGCCACAAGGCGGCGCTCATCATGGGCCCGCATGTCAAACCTGCCGACAAAAAGGGCGCCAAAGACATTCGTCATCAGCGGCAGCATGGTGAGGCACATGAAACCGATGAAGAAGAGCATGGCCGGCCGGTCTTGATGCAGATGCAGCAGCCAGCCGAGGGATGCCATGATGACGAGGATGCCGGAGCTGCTGTAAAATGCCTTCCGAGGGTTGGCAAGGGCGACCATCTCCTGATCTCCTGGGGGGGCGGGAAGCGTCATGGAAAAACCTTGATAAAACTCAGGCTTGGACAACTCCGCAGCGCAAACATCAGAAAAAACTTTCCCTGGCACAGCCGTCGCAAAAGCACCTGGACGAAATGCCGGCACGACGGAAATCAACGGCGGCTCACATACATTGAGGAAATCTGCGACTTGTGATGAAATTTCCGCCTGCTCCGGCCATCTTTGCTGACATGTACACCCCCCGGCCTTTCCTGATCACCGACCGTGACATCATCCTCTCGCTCATCGGTCGCCACAGTTTTGCCACCGTGATTTCACAGGATGCGCATGGCGCGCCCCTCGCCAGCCACCTGCCCGTGCTGCATCGTGTCAGCGAATCTGGCGGGGATGTGCTGATCACTCACATGGCCCGCGCCAATCCGCAATGGCGGGAGTGGACGGAGGAGCGTGAACTGCTGACCATTTTCCATGGGCCTCATGCCTATGTCTCTCCAGGCTGGTATCAGTCCAGCCCCATGGTGCCGACCTGGAACTATGCCACCGTTCATGCCTACGGCATGCCGCGTCTCATCGAAGACGCCGGGGCTCTGCTTCCGATGCTTCGCGGACTCACGGATCACTTTGAAGCCGGACAGGCGCAGCCGTATGGTGCCCGGCTCACGGACGAACACATTCACCGGCTGCTCCCCGGCCTTGTGGGGTTTGAGATTTCCGTCACCCGCATGGAGGCGACCTTCAAGCTCAGCCAGAACCGCAGCCCCGAGGACCGCGCCGGCGTCATTGCGGCGCTTGCCGCCAGCAAAGACCCGATGGATCGCGAAGTCGCCATCCTGATGCAGCAGACGCCGCCTTGAACCGGCAACAACCCTGCAGTCAGGCCCGTTAGCAGAGGCATGCGCCGAATCATCCTCGCTCTTGTCCTTGTCAGTCTCAGCCTGACAAGCCGGGCAGCCGAGTATTTCAAGCATGACTCGCGCAGCTTCTCCCAGTCGGCCAACGCCGTCCTGCATCTTGACCTCTCCAGGGTTGAGCCGACCACGGCGCTCATCACCGGCAGGCGAGAGAAGGGACGGTGGAAGCTGCTCCCCTTCGCGACAGCAGAATGGAAGGGCACGGCGCTCTCCATCTATGGCGCCACCAATCCTCCAACGGTGAGACTGCCGCTAAATGAAAGGGGCTGGCACGCAGTCTATCTCGGACTGGCGACCACCTCCGGCGGCTTCAACATCGGCGGCAACGGTGTCCGTGCCAGGCTGGCCGGCGAACCGGTCTTCAAGCGCCTCGCCAACAACCTCGCCCTGCTGCCCAACCGCCGTGCCGTGATCCAGGAATGCTTTCTCACCATCGCCGAGCTCAGCGGGCAGCCGCTGGAGATCGCGCCCCTGCCCGGGCTTCCCGCCACGGTTTGTTATGTCAGGACCGTGCCGCTGACCGAAGCGGAGGTGAAGGCGGCGCGCGCCCCCTCGCCTCACCGCACCTCCATCGCCACCTTTGACGGCCACAGCTGGATCTGGCCCTTCAAGCCCACCAGCGCCGAGGAGCTGGCGGAGGAGTTTCGCGGCTTCGAGGATTCGGATGTCGGCAAGTGGTGGTTCCAGGTGACCGGCAGCGACCTGGTCTGCTACCCGAGCAAGGTCGGCAACTATCCCGGCCAGGGCACCGAAGACTTTCCTACCGGCGCGTATGCGGCCTACACGAGGTCGCTGGAGACGCTGTTTAAAAAGGGTGTCAATCCTCTCAAGGTGGCGCGGGATGCCGCAAAGGCGCAGGGCGCGGAGTTTCACGTCATGCTGCGCCCCGGTGGCTGGGCGGGGTCGATGCCCTATGAGGAGACCTTCAACAGCCGCTTTTATGCCGAGCATCCCGAGTGGCGCTGCATCGACCGTGACGGCACGCCCACCTTTTACATGAGCTACGCCGAGCCTGAGGTCCGGAGGCATTTGATCGAGATCTTCCGCGAGACGCTGGAGCTTCAGCCCGAGGGCGTCGGCTTCCTCTTCAATCGCGGCATGCCGCTCATGCTCTGGGAGGAGGCCTTCTGCCAACGCTTCAAGGAGATGCATCAGGCCGATGCAAAGTCAGTCGGTGATGACGATCCACGCATTCATGCCACCAGGGCCGCCATCATGACGGACTTCATGCTGGAAGTGCGCGCGCTGCTCGATGAAACCGCCACCCGGCAGGGCCGCAGGGAGCGCTACAAGATCTCGCTGGGCACCTTCGCCAAGGAGGCCGACAACCAGCGTTGGGGGCTCGATCTGCCGAACTGGATCCAGCGCGGGCTCGTGGATGACCTCGCCACCACCTGGTTCGCCTACCACACCTCGTTTGAGAAGACACCGGGACAGGTGGACATGGACTACTACCGCCGCATCACCAAAGGCACGCCGACCCGGGCCTATCCCATGGTGATCGCCTGGAAGACCGGCAAGCCCAGGGAGCTTTGTGAAAAGGCCGCCGTCTGGCTGGAGCAGGGCGATCCAGGCATCGCCATCTGGGATCCCCAGGTGCACAAGGGCTGGCCGGATAATTCCCCCGGCAATGTCTTCGACGTCCTCGGACATCTCGGGCACCAGGATGATCTGCGCCGCTGGTCAAAGCAGGGGACGCCCACACCCCTCGCCATCCCGCTGACCCGCCTCGACGACAATCATTTCAGCCGCTGGTTTCCCAACACGGGATTCTGAAGGCCTTGACTGCGTGGCGGTCACAAGCCGCCTTTGCAGACGCTGAACAAAGCTTGTAATGCTGCAGTTTGTTATTCCGTGCCGATGTCCCGACTCCTGCCGACTCTCACACGCCTGCTTCCCTGCCTCGCCCTCCACGCCGCGGCGGCCGGACCTGACGGCCTGGAGTCCGTGGTGCGCCCCTTCTTCGCCGAGCACTGCAACCGATGCCATGACGCCAGGAAGCAGAAGGGCGACCTGCGGGTGGACAACCTGGCGTTCAACTTCGAGTCGCCCCGCGCCCTGATGCAGTGGGAGGAGATCATGAACCGCATCAACTCCGGTGACATGCCGCCGGAGGACGAGGAGAAGCCGGATCCCGGAGACATTGCCAAAATAGCCGAATGGATCGCGGGCCAGCTTCACGAGGCAGAGGCCCTGCGCCAGTCCTCAGGCGGCGAGCGTGTCAGCCTGCACAAGCTGACTCGCGAGGAGTACGGCGCCACCATCCGCGACCTGCTGGGCGTGAACTTTGACGTCAAAGGGCCCGCAGGCCTGCCGGATGATCCCGACTGGAAGGGCTTTGAACGCATCGGCTCCGTGCTGACCCTGTCACCGGCTCATGTTGAGAAATACCTCGCCGCCGCTGATGCGATCCTCGACGAGGCCCTGTCGATCCGGCCCGAGCCCAGGCGTGAGACCCTCACCTGGCTGCCCTGGGACATGCGCTGGAAGGAGTTCAAGGAAGAGTATCAGGCGCGTGGCATCGCCGACCAGGTCCGCATCGAGATCGTGCCTAACAACTACACGACCGACTCCTGGAACCTGGAGGTGAAGACCACGGGCGACTACCTGCTGCGCCTGAAGCTCAGCGGCCTGCGGCCGGCGGGAGGCCGCGCGCCCAGGCTGAAGGTCTACCTGTCCAGCATCGACAAGACGCTGATCGAGCAGGACATCGACGCCCCGGAGGACAAACCCGTCACCGTCGAGGCCCGCGTGCATCTCATCGCCGGCAGGTATCCGGTGCGCATCATCAACTCCGTGCCCGGCCCCAACCCCGAAGGCCGCCGCTCCCGCCACAGCGGCACGCCCAACGCCTTCACCAGCCTGCGCAGCCGCGTGCCCTGGCAGCTCAAGCTCAGCGATGACGACTTCAAGCCCCTCCAGCCCACGCTCATCATCGACCGCGTCGAGTGGGACGGACCCCTTGTCGAGTCCTGGCCCACGCCCGCGCACCAAAGGATCTTCTTCAGCAAGGACGCCCGTGAGATCATCACCCGCTTTGCCGAACAGGCCTGGCGCAGACCCGTGACCAGAGCCGAGATCGAGCCATTGATGCAGCCTTTCGAGCAGTCTCAGAAGCTCGGCGACAGCTTCGAGCTGTCCGTGAAGAGCTCGCTCACCGCCGTGCTGTGCTCCAAGAACTTCCTCTACCTCGTCGAGGGCGACGCGAAAAATCCCCGCAACCAACTCAATGACCACGAGCTCGCCTCGCGCCTGTCCTACTTCCTCTGGAGCACGATGCCCGATGACAAGCTGCTCTCCCTCGCCCGCAGTGGCGGCCTGCGGGATTCCGCCACGCTCAGGGGTGAGGTGAAACGGCTGCTGGCGGACCCGAGATCGGAGGCCTTTGCGAAAAGCTTTCCGCGCCAATGGCTGCAGCTTCGCAAGGTCGGCATGTTCCCGCCGGACAAGGAGCTGTATCCAGACTACGACGAAAACCTGGAGAAGAGCATGGTCGCCGAGACGCTGGGATTCTTCGCCGAAGTCCTGAAGAACAACGGCAGCCTGCGTGACTTCCTCGACTCCGACTGGACGATGCTCAACGAACGCCTCGCCCTGCATTACGGCATGACCGGCATCCGAGGCGATCAGCTGCAGCGTGTCGCGCTGAAGCCGGACGATCACCGTGGCGGCCTGCTGACTCACGCCTCCATCCTCAGCCTCACCTCCGACGGCACCCGGCACCGGCCCGTGCATCGCGGCGTCTGGCTGCTCGAATCCATCATCGGCAGGCCGCCGCCACCGCCCCCTGCGAACGTTCCGGCCCTGAGCACGCCGGACCCGAAGGCGAAGAAGAGCACCGTGCGTGAAAAGCTGGAGCTGCACCGTTCAGACCCCAACTGCACCGCCTGCCACAACAAGATCGACCCGCTCGGCATCGCCTTTGACAACTACGATGCCGTCGGCCGCTGGCGCCTCGTGGAAACCATCAAGGACGGTGTTGGAGCCGATCCGAAGCTTGATCCCAGCGGCAGGCTGCCTGACGGCAGGACCTTCCAGGACAGCCATGAGCTGCGCAACCTCCTCGTCACCGACCTCGACAGGTTCGCGCTCGCCTTTACGGAAAAGGTGGCGACCTACGCCCTGCGCCGCAGCATCACCTTTGGCGACCGTGAGGAGCTCCGGCGCATCGTCGAGCAGGCCAGGACAAACGGCTATCCCCTGGCCAGTCTCATCGAATCGCTCGTCGCCTCGCCTTTGTTCACCAAGCGGTAAATCCAGGCAAGGATGCATCGTTCAATGGGGCAGACCCATCAGAGCCCGGGCAGCGGCTGACATGCCCACATCCCATTCATCTCATGAAAAAGCACCTCAGGAACATCCCGACCCGCCGTGACTTCATCGCCACCGGAGCAGCGGTCCTCGGCTTCAACATCATCCCCCGTCATGTGCTTGGCGCCCCCGGGGTGCCGCCGCCATCGGAGAAGCTGAACATCGGCTGCGTGGGGATCGGCGGCCAGGGCGGCGGCGTGACACGCGAGCTCGCCACCTTTGCCAACGTCCATATCGCCGCGCTTTGCGATGTGGAGCGGAAGCATGAGACCACCATGGCCAAGACCTATCCCGGCAGGCCTTTTTACACGGATTATCGCGAGATGCTGTCGGCGGAGAAAGGCCTGGACGCGGTCATGGTGGGAACGCCGGACCACTGGCATGCGCCAATCTCCATCGCCGCCATGAAACTCGGCAAGCATGTTTACTGCGAGAAGCCGCTGGCTCATACGATCGAGGAGACACGCATCATGGCGCGGGTGGCCGCTGAAACGAAGGTCGTGACCCAGATGGGCAACACCGGCCACGCCAGCGAAGGCCTGCGGCTCACCAAGGAATGGATCGACGCAGGAGCCATCGGCGAGATCGGCGAGGTGCATGTCTGGTCGGACCGCCCAGGCACGTTCTGGGACTCCCAGGGCCGCACACGCCCCACGGACAAACCGGCCGTTCCTGACACGCTCGACTGGAACCAATGGCAGGGCTCGGCGCCGGAGCATGACTACCATCCGCTTTATGTGCCACGCAAATGGCGCGGCTGGTATGACTACGGCTGCGGTGCGCTGGGCGACATGATGGTCCACAACGCCGACCCGGCCTGGTTTGCGCTCGACCTTGGCGCACCCATCGCCATCGAAGCACAGACCTCGGAGACCAACGCCGACTCCTTCCCCCTTTGGAGCGTGGTCACCTGGCATTTTGCCGCCAAGGCAGGCCGCGGTCCCGTCCGGCTCACCTGGCACGACGGCGGCAAAAGACCTGCCCCTCCGCCCGGATTTGACCCTGCACGCAAGATTGGCGACAACGGCATCCTCTTTCTTGGCGACAAAGGCTCCATCATCGCACCCGGCTGGTGCGGCACGCCCCGCATCGTTCCCGAAAGCCAGATGCGCAGCTTCAAGCTGCCGCCACGCACCCTTGCCCGCAGCCCCGGGCATCGCGAGGAATGGGTGGCCGCCTGCCTTGCCGGCAAACCTGAGGATGCGAAGGCCAATTTCGCCTATGCCGCCCCCTACACCGAAGCCCTGCTCACCGGCGTGCTGCCCATCCGCCTCGGCAAACGCATCGAATGGGACAGCGACACGATGAAGGCCACCAACGCCCCTGAGGCCGAGTCCTTGATTCGCAAGTCCTACCGCAAAGGCTTCGAACTTCCCGCGTAGGCCGGAAACCGGGCTGTCAGAACGATGCTGTCCCCAGGCTGGCGGCTTCCTCTCGCAGTCAGGCATTCGCACGCTACGGTCACGCCCATGCTGCCTCACCGATCCACCTTGATCGCCGACATCGTACAGCTTCTGCGCTGGACGTGGCTGGCGCTGCCTGTGGCGGTGCTGGCGGGATCGGCCAGCGCGCTGTTTCTCTGGTCGCTGGACCAGGTGACCGGGCTGCACTGGCGGAATCCCTGGCTGGTCTGGCTGCTGCCGGTAGGCGGCGTGGCCGTGGGTTTTCTTTATCACCGGCTCGGCAAGGGATCGGACAAGGGCAACAACCTGCTCATTGATGAAATCCACGAACCCGGCGGCGGCGTTCCGGCCCGCATGGCGCCCCTGGTGCTGGTCGGCACGCTGGTGACGCATCTTTTCGGCGGCTCCGCCGGGCGCGAGGGCACGGCGGTGCAGATGGGTGGCAGCCTCGCCGCGCTGCTGGCACGAACGTTCCGCGTGACGCAGGAAAACCGCCGGCTGATGCTCATGTGCGGCATCGCGGCAGGATTCGGGGCCGTGTTCGGCACGCCGCTGACCGGTGCGATCTTTGCCATGGAGGTGCTGGTGATCGGCCGTGTGCAGTACGAGGCTCTGATCCCCGTGCTGGTGGCGAGCCTGGTGGGGGACGCGACCTGCTCGGCCTGGGGCATTCACCACACCGTCTATCATCTGGACGTGCCGCACGCCGACGGCTACCACGCTTGGTTCAACGCCGTGCTTCTGGGCAAGGTGGCGCTGGCGGGCATCGCCTTCGGCCTCGGCGGCCGGTTGTTTGCCGAACTGACGCACCGGCTTCAGCGCGGCTTTGCAAGGGTGATGCCGTATGCGCCGCTGCGGCCTGCGCTGGGTGCGATGCTGGTGATCGCGATGCTGTTCGCCCTGGGCTCGCGCGACTACCTGGGTCTTGGAGTGAATGCACCGCCCGGCGGGCAGGTGTCGATTGTGGACTCCTTCAAGGAAGGCGGCGCCACGCCACTGAGCTGGCTGTGGAAGACCCTTTTCACGTCGGCAACCCTGGCCAGCGGCTTCAAGGGCGGCGAGGTGACGCCGCTGTTCTTCATTGGCTCCACCATGGGCCATGCACTCGGCGGGCTGATGCATGAGCCGGTGGCCTTGTTCGCCGCCCTTGGCTTCATCGCCCTGTTTGCAGGAGCGGCCAACACACCGCTGGCCTGCACCGTCATGGGCATTGAGCTGTTCGGCGCGCACTACGCGGTCCATTTTGCCGTGGCCTGCTTCGTCTCCTACTTCTTCAGCGGGCATTCGGGCATCTACCTCTCGCAACGCATCGGCGTGGCCAAGGGGGGCGGCTCCGAGCACCTTCACGGGCAGTCGCTGCGTGAGGTTCGTTCCGGTGGCGGACCGGCTTCTGAGAGGCGTCCTCCCCTCTGAGTCCAGGCCCGGTTTTCATGCCAGAAGAACGGGGAGCACCGGCCCGGAAACACCCCTGGAAGATTCAGCCGGGCTGAACAAATTGTTGTGGAGACACGTTCCGTCCTGCGTCCTCTGCCCCTGATGCACATTCAATCTCAACGCTGGCTCCTCGGCCGCCGCCACCTGCTGCGCGGCATCGGCACCACGCTCGCGCTGCCCCTGCTGGACGCCATGATCCCGACGCGGGCCGGCGCCACCACGGTGACGAAGCCGCGTCGCAGCGTCTTTGTCTACATCCCCAACGGCGTGAACGGCATGACCTGGCAGTGCACGAAGGCCGGACGCGACTATCCGCTCTCGCCCTCGCTCAGGCCGCTGGAAAGGCACAAGGACGACTTCACCGTCTTCAGCGGCCTGCACCATCCCAACGGCCTTGGCCAGGCCCACGTCTGCGCGGACACGTGGCTCACCGGGGCCAAGATCGACGCCCAGGGCGGCCGGAAATACGAGAACAGCATCTCCTGCGACCAGCTGATGGCGGAGTCCGCCGGCCGGCAGACCCGCTTCCCCTCCCTCGAGCTCTCCATCTCCTCCGGCACCGGCCAGCCCTTCAACAGCGCCACGCTCGCCTTCTCCCGCGACGGCGTGCCCCTGCCGGCCGAGGACAACCCGCGGCAGATTTTCAATCGTTTGTTCGGCGAGGAGCCCGGAGGCGTCGCCGCCCAGCGCGCGCGCCTGACCCGACGCCGCAGCGTGCTCGACTCCGTCATGGACGAGGCCGGCGCCCTCCGCCGTGACCTCGGTAACGAGGACCGCACCAAGCTGGACGAATACCTGCATGCCGTGCGTGACGTGGAGAAGCGCGCCGAACGGCTCGACTCCTGGCTCGACATCCCCAAGCCTGTCGTGGACCCGAAGCTCGCCGCGCCCTTCCAGCGTGACGTGCCCAGGGCGCAGGCGGGCGAGTACTGGCGCACCATGTTCGACCTCATCGTGCTCGCCCTGCGCACCGACATGACCCGCGTCGTCACCTACATGAACGGCAGCGAGGGCAACGGGCTCGCCATTCCCGAGATCGGCATCACCCAGGCAAGGCACAACCTCTCCCACCACAACGGCGACCCCGTGGTGCTGGAGCGGCTCGCGAAGAGCGACGCCTTCATCATGCAGCAGTTCGCGCATTTTCTTGATGAGCTCAGCTCCGTCCAGGACGGCGACGAACCGCTGCTCGACCGCACGATGATCCTCTTCGGCAGCGGCATGAGCTACGGCCACAGCCACTGCAACAGCAACCTGCCCATCCTCCTTGCCGGCGGACGGGGCCTCGGCCTGAAACATGCCGGCCACATCGACTACAACCGCCCGCACCTGAAGGAGGACTACACCCTGGGCTATGACGAATGGCGCAGCCTCTGCGGCAGGCCCAAGGATGACAAGGCCCGCCTGAGCAACGTCTTCGTGACCATGCTGCAGAAGATGGAGGTGAACGCCGAACAGTTCGTGGACAGCCTGGGGCCGGTCAGTGAAATCCTATGAGCCGCAGGGTCTTCACCACCGGACAGGTCATGCCCGCCCCGCTCCTCATGCGCCTGCCCTTCCTCCTGCTGCTTCTTGCCCTGCCGGTTCTGGCGGCGGTCCTGGCCTTCCCCAGGATCGAGGACGCACGCCGCGTGCGTGGAGAACTCATCAGCGCCGACTTCATTCATCGCAGCGGGCAGATCCGCACGGACAAGGGCGAGCGCATCGACTTCACCATGCCGCCTCCGGCCATCATGAAGTTTCGCGGCACCGAGGCCGACATGCGCGACGTGCCGCTGGGCAGCCGGATGGACTTCCTGCTGCTGCCTTCTGAAACCGGCCGGCCCGCGCCCCTGCTCACGACCGACGACGGACAGAAGCCGGATCCGGAACAGCGGAGCAAGTTCCGCGAGTTTATCGAAAAGCGTGGCATCGCCGGATGGATCACGAAAGCGGAGGGGAAGCAGGTGACCGTCCAGCTGTTCAGCGGCGATCCCGCAGCCTTCCAGGAGGCTTATGGTGAACTGCTCGCCAAGGGCAGGAGCACCCGCACCTGCGTCGCCAATGACGAGCTGCGCACCTGGAACCCGCCGGTCGATGGTGAGAGCGGCTCCATTCAGGAGGCGCGAAAGCTTCCCACGAACTGCTTCGGCTTCAGCGGCCATGAAGTCACCGTCAGTGTCTCCAACATGCTCGAAGGCTTCCGACGTGGACGCATCGTGCGCATCTTCCTCCAGGGCTGGAAGGCGCAGGATCAGTTTTATGGAGAAAGCCTGATGGGCTATGGCTTCGGCAGAATGCAGAACCGCGACCTGGTTGAAAACGTGGCGAAGGAGTATCCGGACCAGTTTCCCTTCCGCACGGATCATGGCAACGACCACCTGCCCTGGTATCAGCTCAAGGAGGACGTCAGCCCGCCGCCGTTCTCCGAACACCTCGTCCTCGGTGAACTCATCCGGCTCGACGCCGGCACGGGCACCGGACGCTTCCTCACGGAGAAAACCGGCGCACCCGTGGATTTCACGCTCATCGCCAGACCCGTTCTCAGGCACCTCGGCAAGGACGTGCAGGCCGCAGACCTGCCACCTAACCAACGATACCGCTTTCATTGCTACCAGGATGCAGCCGGAGCCTTCACACGCATCGCCCTCATCAGCGACGACATCAGCCATCTTGCCGCCAATGCCACCACGGCGCGCATCATCACGGTCAAAGATGGCAGGATCCACGCCGCCTGGCAGCTCCCGCTGGTCAAGGATTACAACGGCGACATGCAGCGTCCGCCGGACATCGGCGCCAGCCTTCTCGACACCCACATGAGCACGACTGTCCGGAAGGACGGCCAGGTGGTTCCCCTGGCGAGCCTGAAGCCCGGTGATGAAATCCGGGTCAATGTCGCCGCCGAACTTCCAGGCAGGCCATGCCATGTCACCGAAATCCAGGTGACCGCCCCCTGAGGAGCGTGCAGATTAGTGGTCAGGTGTGCTGACCAGCAAGGGCGGCGCCGTTGGTTCGTCTTTTAGCAGCACCGCCATGAAGCTATTCCTGACCTTCCTCAGCCTTGTCACACCGGCCGCCGCCGTGGTGCATGAATCCGACATCTGTGTCTTTGGCGGCACCTCGGGCGGTGTGGCGGCGGCCGTGCAGGCGGCGCGCATGGGCCGGACGGTCATCCTGGCCGAACCCGGCCGGCATCTCGGCGGCATGACCAGCGGCGGCCTCAGCGCCGTGGACATCGGCGACCCACGAAGCGTGGGCGGCATCGCCCGGGAATACTTCACCCGGCTTGTCGCCGTATATGGCAAGAAGCTGGAGTGGGACCAGCCCTTCAAGAGCCACGGCGGACCCGCCACCGGAGGTGCCTATGCCATTGAACCGCATCAGGCGGAGCGAGTCTTCGAGGAGATGATCGCGGAGTCAGGCGTGCGGGTGCTGCGCGAGGCCAGGCTGTCCAGCGTCACCAAGGCCGATGAAAAAGGCGCACCCCGCATCACCCGCATCCTCCTGGAAAACGGTGATGAAATCCGTGCCGGCATGTTCATCGACAGCACCTATGAGGGCGACCTCATGGCGAAGGCCGGCGTGGGCTTCACGCTGATGCGCGAAGGCAACGCCAGGTATGGCGAGAGCTTCAACGGCATTCAGTATGATGCGCGGTTTCAACCCAGGACGGGGCACCTCCAGCCCGGTGCCAACGGCCGGGTCGAGACCGGCCAGGGAGCCTGGGATCGCGACTTCCCGCTTGATCCCTACATCATCCCGGGGCGTCCCGACAGCGGCCTGCTGCCCCTGCTGGACGCCGGTGATCCGGGTGTTCCAGGCGATCCTGCGCCAGGTGTCCAGGCCTACTGCTACCGGCTCTGCCTGACCACGGATCCCGCCAACAGCCTGCCCATCACGCCGCCCGCGAACTACGACCCGAAGCGGTATGAGCTGGTCGTCCGCTTCATCGAGGCCTGCCGGCGGAACGGCGACGATATGGACCTGCGCTGGTTCTCCAAGCACGACCCCCTGCCCAACCAGAAGTGGGATTTCAACACCGCCACCTTCGGCGGCAACCTGCCCGGCGCCTCCTGGGCCTGGCCGGAGGCGTCCTATGCGCAGCGGGAAAAAATCGCGAAACAGCATGAGGACTACCATCGCGGCCTGCTGCACTTCCTCGCCACCGACCCCAGGGTGCCGGAAAAGGTGCGCAACGACATGCAGCGCTTCGGCCTGCCCAGGGATGAGTTCAAGGACAGCGGCGGATGGCCGCATCAGCTTTATGTGCGGGAGGCGCGCCGCATGGTCGGCGACCTCGTGATGACCGAACACCACACCTTTGGCAGGCAGGTCGCGCCCAAGTCCGTCGGGCTGGGCAGCTACGGCACGGACGTGCATGAAATCCGCCGCATCGTGAAGGACGGCGTCGTCACCCGTGAGGGCAAGCTGGCCGGAGGGCGTGGCGGCTTCGGCCCCTATCAGATCGGCTACGATGCCCTCGTGCCGAAGCGCTCGGAGTGCGGCAACCTGCTCGTCACCTTCGCGCTGAGTGCCAGCCACACCGCCTTTGCCAGCATCCGCATGGAGCCGGTGCTGATGATCACCAGCCAGAGCGCCGCCACGGCGGCGGCGCTCGCTTTTGAAAAGGGCGTGGCGGTCCAGGAACTCGACTACGCCGACCTGAAATCAAGACTGGTCAGGGACGGCCAGGTGCTTGAATGGAAGGTGGAAAAGCCGACGAAAACACCGCGATGAAAAGCATCTTGATGGATGACGGCGGCGGTGTTTTCACGCCAGGACGCGGCGGGGCGTGACACGCTGAGCTGCCTCTGTTTCAGAAGTGGATCGCCAGCCAGAGCGCGTCGTCGGAAACCGAGGAGACCCGGTGGCGCACATGAGCCGGAATGTGCAGGTGGTCGCCCTTCTTCAGCCGGAGATCAGCCTGTCCCTCGACCTGCAGCACGGCCTCGCCACGGACAAGCAGCACCCATTCCTCCTGCGCCTGGTCATACCAGAAGCCCTCGGGGCTGGCCCGGCCGTGCGAGCTGATGCGTTCAACCTTCAGGCCCTGCTTCTCGAAAAGCGTTGTGAACACCTCCTCAGCCGCATCAGGAGCGTCTTCTGAATAAAGGCAGCCAGGCTTCAGCATGCTCACTTCTTCATCAGCCGGACGGCCATGGCAAGCAGGAGCACCACGGCACCCACCACGGGCCAGGACACACCACCGCTTCCGGATGCCGGGGCAGCAGGCGCAGGCTGGGTGGTCACGGTCACCGGTTCGGCCTCCTTGGCCAGCGCGGCGAGGCTGGGAAGCTCACGCTCAAGCAGCGGCGAGGCCTGCGCGAGCTTCTTCCAGTCCGCCGTGAAGAGCAGGTCGATGCCCGGATTCTGCTCCTTCACCTGGCAGGAGCACTTGCCGATCAGGAAGGTGGCGGCCTCCTCGATGGTCTCGGGCGCAATGCCCTTGCCGACCAGCGCATAAAGGGCGCGCCCGCGCCCGAACACCGGAAACACCATCGGCTGGCCCGCGAGCCCATGAAGATCCTCCTCGGAGCCCATGAGCATGGCGGTCAGGGCGCGCTCATCCTGGTTTTGACGCGACAGACGGATCACGGAGAAGTCGAGGCGCAGGTCATCCTGGCCGACGGAGACCAGGCCGTTGGCGATGTCCTGGGCGTCGAGCTGCGGCAGGGAGAGAACACCTAACAAATAATCTAACCTCTCCTTGAGCAGCTTCTCCGCCGCGTCATCGGCGGCCTTGTCCCCGGACTCGATAAGCACCCAGACGGCGCTCTGGCCTTCGCCGAGCCGGCCGAGGATCTCCTGCCGGGCCGGCGAGTCGGCGATCCTCCAGGCGGCCGCCTCCTCCAGGGGCATGGCGGCGATATCCGTGCGCAGGCCGGTGCTTCTTGGATAGCGCAGCACGACACGCGGCAGCATGGCATCCTTGGGCTGCGCCTTCCAGATCTCCGCATGGTCCGGGCTCATCTCCGCTGAAACATCGACCGTGGTGACGCCGAGGTTGGCCGTCTCCACCGCATTGGCCGGAGGCTTGAGCGCCTGCACACGGGCCTGCTGATCCTTCGTCAGCGCCCCCCGGTGGAACACCACGGCCTGGTAGGGGTCGGCCTCCCAGTGCTCCAGGGCATAACGAAAAACAGGCACGGAGCAGGCGAGCACGGCGGTCGCGGCCAGCATCACGGAGGCAAGCAGGCTGCGCAGCAGCAGGGGTGAAGGTCGGGTCATCATCGGCCTGGTCGGATAGCAGGGGGCGTGAGCATACGTTTGGAAACCAGGCCAGATTGCAAGACGCAGAACGGCCGTCACCCACCTTATGAAGGCTCTCCCGTTTCTTTTTCTGGCCGCGCTGACCCCGGTGCTTGCCGACTGGCCGACCTACCAGCATGACAACAGCCGTGTCGGCCACACGGAGGAGGCCTTGAAAGCACCCCTGGCGCCCCGCTGGGAGCATGTCTCCCCCACCCCGCCGCAAATGGCCTGGTCGGGTGAGGACGGGCGCGTGATCGAGGGCCTGGAGCTCTTCAACCGCGTGCGCTTTGACGACTGCTTTCATGCCGCCATCAGTGGCGGGCGGGTCTATTTCGGCTCCTCCGTCGACGGACGCGTCCTCTGCCGCGACCTCAGGACGGGCCGCGAGGAATGGTCCTTCTTCACGAACGGGCCGGTGCGGCTCGCACCCGCCGTTTCCGACGGCAGGGTCTACGTCGGGTCCGATGACGGCCACGCCTACTGCCTGGATGCGAGTACCGGCGCGGTCATCTGGAAACTGCGAACCGGGCCTAACGATGAACGCATTCTCGCTCGCGGCCGCATGATCTCGCGCTGGCCCGTGCGCACCGGCCTGCTGGTCGACGGCGGCACGGTTTATTTTGGAGCAGGGGTGTTCCCGCATGAAACCATCTACCTTTACGCGGTCGAAGCCGCGACCGGTCGGGTGACCTGGGTCAATGACGCCATCAGCCAGGAGGATGCTGGAAGGAACGACCTCTCGCCCCAGGGCTACCTGCTGGCCACCAAGGACCTGCTGTTCGTGCCATCAGGACGGGCCCTGTCCGTGGCCTTCGACCGCAGCACGGGCCGTCAGGTGAACAAACCTGCGCCGGGCTGGCGCGGCGATGCGGGCGGCCAGATCGGCGGTTCGCAGGCCATGCTGGTGGAGGACCAGATCCTTGCCGTGGGAGAGCACCAGATTCTCGCACTGGACCAGAAAACGGGCAAAACCGGTTATGCCTGGTTTCGTGGCACGCAGATGACCATGACCGGACGGACCGGCTTCATGGCCACGGGCAAGGAGATCATCGCCATCGACCGCGACAGCCATGCCGAGGGCACCCGCAGAAGGCATGCCCTGGAGATGACAACGGGCAAGCTCACCGCCGACCTTCGCAAGCATCCGGCGATCACCGAACTGAAGAATGTGGAGAAGCTTGAGACAGCGCTGAAGACCGCAAAGCCTGGGGATGTGGAGAAGCTGAAGCTCGACCTGACCGCGGCGGCCGCAAAGTACGAGCCGCTGCGAGCCGATTACCAGGCGAAGAAGGACCAGCTGGCCGCATCGAGAAAGCAGCTCGCGGACATGAAGGACGACGGCGTACTCTGGAGCCTGGCCACGCCGCATCAGTCCGCCCTGATCCATGCGGGTGGAACGCTGGTCGCCGGCGGCAAGGGCGAGGTGATCGCCATCGACGCCGCCACGGGCAGGATCGCCTGGCAGGCCGCCGTCGAGGGCGAGGCTCGCGGCCTCGCCGCAGCCGAGGGCCACCTCGTTGTCAGCACCACCAGCGGCCGCATCTACACGTTTGCCGACGCCGCGCAGCCCGCCGCCCAGGCCGTGGCCTCGTCTGCGCAGCCCGTGGTGGAGCCGTTTCCCAAGGATGAAAACACTTCCCGTTATGCCGAGGCGGCCGAGGCCATCCTCCGGACCACCGGCGTGGACCGCGGCTTCTGCCTGGTGCTTGGCAGCGGGGACGGCCGGCTCGCCCACGAAATCGCCCGCCGCAGCCGCCTATCCGTCTTCGGTGTCGAGGCCGACGAGGCCAGGGTCCGGTCATCCCGCGAGACCCTGCTGCGCACCGGCCTGTATGGCTCACGCATCACGATCGACCACCTCGACCTTTCGATGATTCCGTACTCCAGCTACTTCGCGAACCTCATCGTCTCGGATTCGCTGCTGCAGACCGGCAAGGTTCCTGGCATCCCTGCAGAAGTCGCCCGCACCCTCAAGCCGATCGGAGGCGTCATCTGCCTGGGCGCTCCCGGCCGGGAGACCGACGTGGCAGAATGGCTGACCAAAACGAAGCTCAGCGAGGAAAAGGCGGTGATCAGCAAATCAGGTGACTGGACCCTGCTCAGGCGCGCCGCACTTCCGGGCGCCGACTCCTGGTCGCATCAGTATGGCAACGCCGCGAACACCAGCAGCAACAACGACCAGCGCGTCAAGGGAGGTTTGAACGTGCTGTGGTACGGAGATCCAGGCCCAGGCGAGGCGGTGAACCGTCATGACGGCGCCGTGGGGCCGATCTCGGTGAACGGCAGGCTGTTCACCCAGGGCGACACGAGCATCCAGGCGCACGACGCCTTCAACGGCCAGTTTCTGTGGGAGGTGAAGAACCCCGGCGCCATGCGCACCGGCGTCTACAACGCCCGCGAGCCCGGCAACATGGCCGCCAGCGACGACCATCTCTTCATGCTGCTTGCCGAGAAGTGCCTCCAGTTTGACGCCGCCACCGGCAGGCTGGTTCGCGAGCTGAAGATCCCCGACGCCGGCAAGCCCAACCTGGAGTGGGGTTACTTGGCCGTGTCCGACGGCATGGTCTTCGGCACCAGCACGCTGAGGGTTGAGAACGCCGCGGAGAGCGCCCGCCGAGGCAAGAGCGCCTCGATCTCCACCGACACCCTGTTTGCCTATGACGCGAAGACCGGCGAGATGAAGTGGACCTACCAGGGCAGGCACGTCTCGCATGTGTCCATCGCCATCGGCGACGGCCGCGTGTTCTTCATCGACGCCTCGCTGACACCGGCGCAGCGCGAGGAGATGCTGCGCCAGGACAAGACCGAGCTGGCCAGGCTCACCGGCAAGGCCCGTGACCTCGCGGAGGAACGCATCAAGAACGCCGACCTGCGCATGGCCGTGGCGCTTGATGCCAGCACGGGTGAGAAGAAATGGGCCAAGCCCGTGGACGTCACCGACTGCAGCGAGATTGGCATCGGCGGCGGCGCGCTGACGCTGATTTATCAGAACGGCCGCCTCGTGCTGGGCGGCGCAAACGCCAACGGACATTACTGGGAGCAGTTCCTCGCCGGCGAGTTCGCACGGCGCAGGCTGGTCGTGCTCGACGCCGAGAACGGCGCGAAGGTCTGGGCAAAGGACGCCAACTACCGCCACCGGCCGGTCGTCATCGGCAACGAGGTGATCGCCGAGCCCTGGGCCTACGACCTTTACACCGGCGAACAAAAGATGCGCACGCATCCGCTGACCGGCGAGAAGAGTCCGTGGATGTTCGCCCGGCCGGGCCACCACTGCGGTGCGATCTCCGCGACGGCAAACCTCATGTTCTTCCGCTCGAAGTCCACGGCCTACTACAACATGAACGACGACGAAGGCACCGAGCATTTCGCGGGGCAGCGGCTCGGCTGCTGGATCAACACCATCCCCGCCAACGGCCTGGTCATGATCCCCGAGGCCAGCGCCGGCTGCGTCTGCCTTTTTTCCATCGCCTCGACCATCGTCTTTGAACCGCGCGCCGACCGCATGAGCTGGGGCGTTTACAGCGCCAGCGGCGCCAGCACGCCGGTCCAGCACATGGCCCTCAATCTCGGCGCGCCGGGCGACCGTCGCGACGCCAGCGGCAGGCTCTGGCTGGGTTATCCCAGACCGTCCTCCCGCGCCGGCATCGACCTGCCGCTGAACATCGCACCGAAGTTTGCCAAGGGTGGCGAGTTCTTTGCCTTGAACGAGGAATCCCACAAGATTGAGGGCACACGGACGCCCTGGATTCACACCTCGGGCGCGCGAGGCCTCCTGAAGGCCGAGCTGCCGCTGATCGGCGAGGGCGAAAAGCCGGAGACCTACACGGTGAGGCTCTACTTTTCCGCCCCTGAAGGCGACAGGCCGGGCCAGCGGGTCTTTGACGTGAAGCTCCAGGACAAGACGGTGCTGAAGGGCATGGATGTCGTCGTCCGCACCGGCGGAGCGGGCCGTGCTCTGGTCGAGGAGTTCGAACGCATTCCCGTGTCCGGAAAACTGCTTCTCGAAATCCAGCCGGCCCAGGCGGATGCAGCTGCTGAGAACCAGCCCGTGCTCAACGGCATCGAGGTCCTGCGCACCAACGCCAGCGAGGTCAGGGGCGGCGTGGTGGGACGGTGACAGAGTTCAGGCTGCGAGGTCGAGACCCCGGTGCATCACGCGCTGGTAGGTCACGACCTCGAAGGCACAGGCATGCTTGTGATCGACGTCATGGGGCTGGCACAGCACAGGCTCCCAGTCGCGTGAAGAGATCGCGGGAAACGGCAGCCCTCCGCCGAGCCTTTGCCGCACATGCGTGATGACCAGCGAATGAGCCTGCGGCATCGCCAGAGCGTACACCTCGGCGCCGCCGCAGCACATCAGCTCGTGCTCACCCGCCTGACCGACCATCCGAAGGGCTTCATGAACGGACTGCACCACCCGGCCACCCGGCACGCTCAGGGATGCGTCACGGCTCAGCACCAGGGGCACATGGTCTGGCCGGAACCAGCCGGTCATTTCATCATAGGTCCGGCGGCCCAGCAGCAGCCAGCGCCCCCGGGTCTTTTCACGGAACTGCGACCGGTCCGCCGGCAGGTCCCAGGGCACGCCTTTTCCATGTGAAATGAAGCCGTCGACGGACACGGCTGCAATGAGGGTCAGGCGGAGGCTCATGCCGTCATGCTAGCCCGGAAGCCACGTCCTGTCACTGGCCGGCGGCCGGAGCCTTGAAAAGATCATCCCCAGCCTCGTCGGGCGGCGCCGGGTTCAGCGTGAGGATGTAGCCGACGACGTTTTTCATCGTTTGTTCGTCCGCGATGAAGAGCGTCGCCATCTGCACCATCTTGGCGCCCTTTTCATCGCCCTTGGCCGCGCCGCGGTGCAGCCCCTTGAACTTCTTCAGCTGGTCCAGCAGGTACCAGCCCTGACGTCCCACCAGCGGCGGGCTGCCAAAGGCCATCTCACCGCTGGCATTGTAGCGGTGGCATTCCATGCAGCGCTCATAAAACAGCTCCTGGCCGAGGCGCACGTCAGCCCCGGGGATCTCACGCTCCTTCGGAACCACCAGGGGCAGGCTTTCCACATGCTTCGCCACCGCCTCAATCTGCTCCGGCTTCAATGACCTGGCGATCCCGGCCATCATGGCGCCCTGCGGATCCGCCTGGGTGTTCGAGCCACGTTTGCCGTCATGAAAGTTCAGGAGCTGCGTGGTCACGTACCAGGAGGGTTCGCTCGCGATGGAGGGCGACCTCACCTCCTGCTTGCCCTCGCCCTTCTCGCCATGGCACTGGGCGCAGACGTTCTTGAACAGCACGGCCCCTTCATCCGCAGCAGGCAGGGACAGGGGCAGGATCAGGCAGAACAGCAGAATGAGCGGGTTGGGGCGCACAAGCATGAAAACGTCCGAACCCTGCGCTCTTTGGCATGAGAACAAACGCGGCACAGCGAAGGACAAGCACGGTCACAGGGGCTCCACCGCCGTCAGGATGTCGCCCAGGAAAAGCTCTTCATAATCCTGCTCAAAGGCGTTCTCCGAAGGCGGCCAGAACAGGCCTTCACGCATTCGGCGAACGATTTCGGCGGCACAGGCCAGGGCATGATCCTGCCAGGCGTCGTCAAAGTCCTCCCAGGTGAGGATGGCGGTGTCCTGCACGCTTTTGGGAAGGCAGAAATAGCCGGCCTCATCCACCCTCAGCCCCTGCTGACGCATGGCGGCGGCATAAAGAGGAAGCTGCAGGTCCTGCCAGAGCCAGGTCTCGCCCCCGAGCTCGAAGGTCTTCCAAAGGTCGGCGTCGGAGAGCCGGCGGCGCGGCCCGAACTTCTCCGCATGGGCTTCGCGTGGATTGCGCACCTTGTTGGAGGTCTTGAAGTCGATCAGGCGGAGGCGACCGGTCTTTTCATGCCGGTCCACGCGGTCGATCTTGCCCTTCAGCAGCGCCCCGTCGATGCGCAGCGCATCCGCAGCCGAACCCATTTTCATTTCAGCCGCATGAATGCGCCAGCCGTCGGCACGCTGGGCGGCCTCGATCTCGGCGGCATGGCGGAGGTTCTGGATCAGCGCTTCAAACTGGATGCTGACCAGCGGCGCGGGCCTCTGCCCATGAAGACGGTGCAGCTCCTGCCTCGCGGCCTCGACGAGGAAGTCGGCGATCTCCTTCTCGGACTCGCTGTCCTTCACCGAGGCATCAAGGGCGAGCTGGTGGAAGGCATGATGGGCCAGCGTGCCGAAGCCCATGGCGTCAAGCTCGCGCCGGGAGGCATCCACCGCAGCCATGCCCAGCTCGTTGGAGCAGTAGTCGCGGAAGGGGCAGTTCAAGTAGGAGCGCAGGCGCGTCGGCGAGATGGTTTCGACCACCGGGGCGGCGATCCTCGGCCGCAGGCGCCAGAGCAGCGTGCGCGGCGGCTCGGCCGCATGGACGGCCCCGTCCTCCTTGGGAAACAGGTGCTCCACACGGTCCGGCAGGCGGTGGTCCGGACACAGCAGCAGCAGGCGGGAGGGACGCAGCGCATCTCCACGCTCGCTCCACTGGCCGCAGGTCAGATGAAGCGAGCCCGAAGGCCCGGCTCGCATCTCGGCAAGGGCGCGCAGCAGGTAGGCATCGCGGGCGAAACGGCTCGCCAGGCAGGGCAGGCCGAGGGCGTCGCGGGCACCGTCCGGGAGGAAGGGGTGCGAGGTCAGAATGCCGGGGATGTGCTCCTCGTTGACGCCTGCCACGATGAGATGCGGCGCGGGCTCCCAGAGCAGCTCCAGCCAGCCCTGGAGCACCAGGTCCACCTCGCCGCGCGGCTCGCCCAGGGAGCGGTCCTGGATCATCTGGAGCGACAGCGCCAGCTGCTCGCCCGGCCCGGCGCGCAGCCCGAAGCGCGGCAGCTCCTCCTGCACCTCGGCGCAGGCCAGCAGCCAGGCGTCGGCAAGGCCCTGCAGCAGATGATCACGTCGTTCGTTAGGCACAAACTCACGGGCGCCAAAGAAGCACGTCAGCAGTTCCCGGGCCGCATCGGCCGGCGGCAGGCTTCTCATCCGGGAAAGCAGCGCCTGCATGCCCTTCATGGCGCGGGCCAGCAGGGGGCTCCTGGCGGAGTCCAGCAGTTCGATGCCATGGTCCAGCGTCACCGGCAGGTGCCTGGCGGCGAAATCATCCGCCTCCTCCAGAAGGCGCAGCCCTGAAGGCTTCACCGCGCCTGCCGGCTGCTTTTCCTGTTCGTCAGCCGCAGGCTCATCGGCTTCGTCATCAACGGCGCCCACCAGGCCCTGCCTCACCTCCGGCACACGCAGCAGGCTGGCAAAAGCCCTCCAGGCGCCTCCGCCCAGAAGCGACTGCATTTCCTGAAGCACATGCCACAGGCCCGTCTGCATGGGCGGCACGCCGCCGGGCTCAAAGACACGCACACCCTCGACCCGCAGTTTTTCAATCAACACCGCCCCGGCTTCAGGATCGCCGATGCCAACCGCGACACGCCCCTGCGGCGCCGCCTGGCGGATCAGGCCCAGAACGGCAGCCGCCTGCGCGGCGGCATCATGACAGACATGGATGTGCTCCTCCGTCAGCGGCAACTGATGGTCCGCCTGCTCGCCCCAGAAACCGGGCAGCGGACGTCCGGCGTCATCAAACCAGCCCGCCATCTCCTGAGGAGCATGAACAAAGACCGTGACCTGCGTGCCGCCGGAGGTGCAGGATTGCAGCCAGGTCGAGAGCAGCGGCGTGAGGTCGGGTGAAGGCAGCACCAGCACCGAAGTAACGCCTTCGGGAAGCAGCGGCTCGTGAGCCACCGCACGTTTGGCGGCCTGAGGCTCCTCCAGCCCGGCAGCTTCAAGCTCTTCCAGGAATGCCGCCTCCAGACAGGCCAGGTCCTTCCATCGCGCCGCATCCGCCTCGATCCTTCCAGCGGCGTCCGCAAAGGTCAGCCCGCCGGCGCCGAGCAGCGACTTCAGCTCCGCGAGAAGCTCCGCCATCTCCAGCTCCCAGGTCCAGCCGCGTTCTTCCGGCAGCCTGGGAAAGAGGGCCTCAAGCGTGGAGGGCGAAACTGTTTGCAATACTTTTTGCCAGGCCATCCGGCACTGGAGGCGCGACGCGACGGCACCACGGCGCAAGGGCGGGGCAAGGACTGTCTCCGGCGTCCAGACCCAGGGCACGACGGCGCCGGCACCATGCTCGTCCGTGGCGCGTGCCAGGGCCTCCTTGAGCCGGCGTCCCGCCTCCATCGTGGGCACGACAATGAGCTTGTCCGAAAGGTCCAGCGCACCGAGCTGAGGCCTCCATCCCTGCATCAGTTGCCCGACCGCTTTTTCAAGCACGGGGGCGTTCCAGGACCAGGGTCGTTTTTGCAGGGCGGCGGGCATGGTCGTCTTATGGCAGGAATACGTGTCTCACGCCACCTCCACCGCATGGCAGGCCAAGCCTTCCGCCCGCAGGGCGTCCAGAAAACCCGCCTCAGAATCCACGCGGGCCAGGGCGGCGCCAAGCTTCATGGCGGCGGCTTTCCAAAGGTCAAAGTGCCGCGCATACGCCTCCATGTATCCTTTCAGGACATCCGGCTCCACACGATGCTCCTGAGGCAGCAACGTCTCGGAGTCGACAAACTCATGGTTGCCCCGCCAGCCAGGCGCGGATTCGGCGGAGCAATGGGGCACGAACACGATGCCCCTGCCCTGGCTGCGCACCAGCTCCGCCAGAAGCGGCTCCGGCGCGGATGGGAAAAGCAGGTCGCTGATCAGCACCCGCATGGAGCCGGCGCGCAGCGGCAATCGAGAGAGGACGGGCGGTTCAGCGACGCCTTCAGCGGACATCCTTTCCAGGGCCTCGAACCAGCGGCCCGAGCGCAGTGCGTCCGTCTCCAGGACGGCATGAGCCGGCCCTCTCACGGCAAAGGCGCGCACGGAGGCCCCGGCGGAAAAGGCGGCCTCAAGTACGAACGCAAGCAGTTCAAGCGTGCGTTGCCGTTTTGTTGGATAGGCCGACATCGACGCGCTGGCGTCCAGAAGCACATCCACCTGAGGACGCACCTCCTCTCGGTGGACCTTCATCGTGTAGCTGCCGGTGCGGGCGTAGGCCTGCCAGTTGATCTGGCGCGGATCATCCCCCGGCACATAGGTCCGGTGATCCTGGAACTCGAGGCTGCTGCCCGTGCCCAGGCCTAGAAAGCCGCCGGCCTGGCCGCGCCAGCGCTGCTGCCGGAAAGGCAGGTGCAGCACCTGCACCCAGGCCCTGGCACGGCCCTGGATCTCCGTCATCTCCCCGGGTGTTGCGATCATGATCCAAGGGCGGTTCCGGCCTGTGCGCGCTGACGCACGGCCTCATAGAGAACCACGGAGACCGCCGTGGAAAGGTTCAGGCTGCGGGTGCCCTTCATGGGTATGTGCAGGGTTTCACCGAGCCTCATGATCGACGGCGGGATGCCACGCGTCTCAGGACCATAGACCAGGTAGAGATTGTCGGCGGACGCGAGGTTGCTCTCCCAGTACACGCCGGCCCCCTGCACCTCCACCATCTTCAGCAGGTCGTCACTGCCGACAGACCGGTGAAACTCGTCCCAGTCCCCCCAGACACGCACATCCACCTCGTGCCAGTAATCCAGGCCGGAACGCTTCAGATACTTGTCCTCCAGGCTGAAGCCCAGCGGCTTGATCAGGTGCAGCCGGGCGCCGGTCGCCAGGCAGAGCCGGCCCACCGCGCCGGTGTTGTGCGGGATCTCTGGCTGGAAGAGGACGATGTGGATCATGCATCTCGGGCGGGCTGGCTTCGGACTAGTACCTTTTGCCGGGAGTCGCCCCCACCTCGCCGCGGAACAGGTGCACGCCGTCAAACTTTTCGTCAGGCCGGAAAAGCCAGCCGGGCGAGGTGTCCTTCAGCTCATGACGTTGCAGGACAAACTCGGGCAGGATCATGTTGCTGTTCGGGTCATACACCTTGCGTCCCGAGTAGTAGCCCCAAAGGCGGTATTCGGTGTTATGGTCGAAGCCATAGGCGGGCGTGTCACCCTCAGGCATCTCGGGGTAGCGGTCAGGCTGCCTCATGAAGCGCTCGTTCAGCACCACCAGGCGGGACTTGTCCCAGCTCTCGCCAGGCCGGCGCACATAGCCCCAGAAATGCGTGCGGTCGATGTGGAAGCGGCGGCCGATGTAGTAGTCTCCGGGCGGCTCGGCGGCGATGGCCATGCGACGGTATTCCAACTGCTGAAGCTGGGCCGGTGAAAGGCCGCCGGTCTGGCAGGAGGCCAGCGCGGCGGCAGCCGCCAGCAAAAAGATAAATCGGGGGATCAGGGACATGCGTGGTGCGAGTCTGAAAAGAGACCGCCGGGGCGCAAACGGAAAGCGGAAGCCGCTGGCTTCATCCAACCATGCGGGCAATGAATGTCAGGCCCATGCCGGACAACCAGATCCAACCTCCGCCTGACTCCCCTGATGCCAGCCCTGCCTTCTGCGGCCGTTGCGGCGCGCCGGAGGCGTCCAGGTTCGGCGATGAGATCATCTGCGACGACTGCTACGTCCACTGCGGAGCCTGCTGCGCCGATGATCCTGACAACGAGGGCTGAAACCTTGGTTTGGGTTATACCTGGCCAGCGGCATCCTCCGGCTCCGGCCTGGGCAGCCTGCGGACGCAGACCTTGTCAATGCGCTGACGGTCCATGTCGATGACCTCGATCTCGAAGCCGCCCACGCTGAACTTCTCCGCCTCGCGCGGCAGCCTCTCCAGATGCTGCATGATGAAGCCCGCCAGGGTCTGGAAGCTGTCGGCCTCCGCCTCGGACACCACTTCAAAGCCGGGGATCGCCTCGTTCACCGCATCGATCTCCGTCATGCCGTCCGCCATCCAGGCATCGGGGCCGGATTCGCGGATCATCGGCGTTCCCGGCGTATCAGGGCGGTTGACCGGCAGCTCACCGACCACCTCCTCGGCCAGGTCCTCGATGGTCACGAGGCCGCGCACGATGCCAAACTCATCCGTCACCACGGCGGCATGATGGGAGGCGCGGCGCAGCTCCTCCAGCAGCGTCAGCGCCGGCTGGTTGTCGGAGACAAACACCGGCTCGCGCATCAACTCGCTCACCTTTTGCACCTGCCCGGCCGCGACCGAGAGAAACAGGGCGCGCAGCGAAACCATGCCCACGACATGATCCCTGGATTCATCATAGACCGGAAACACCACCTGGCGCGCCCCTGACTGAAGCTCCTCCGCCACGCTTGCGGCCGTTTCATCGACATGCAGGAAGATGACCTTGGGCTTCGGCCGCATGATCTCCTCGGCCTTCAGCTCACGCAGGTCGAAAACGCCCTCCACCATCTCGCTTTCACGATGGTGCAGGTTGCCCGTCACCATGCCCTCGCGCACCAGCACCTCCACCTCCGCCAGGGTCGGTCCGGCCGGTGATCTGCTGTTTCCGAAGAAGCGCATCAGCGTCCGTGTGCTCAGCTCAAGCACCCAGACCAGCGGGCTCGCCACGCGTGACAGCCAGTCCATCGGGCCTGACATCAGGCAGGCGATGCCCTCGGCGTTGCGCAGGGCAAGGCTCTTGGGAACCAGCTCGCCGACGACCAGGGAAAGGTAGGTGATGAAGGCCACCACCAGTCCGAACGCCACCTGCTCCTCATGTCCGGCAAGCCAGGGAATCCCCTGGAGCCACGGAACCACATGGCCCGCCAGGCTCGCACCGCCATAGGCTCCCGCCAGCACGCCGACCAGCGTGATGCCGATCTGCACCGTGCTCAGAAACCGCTCCGGATTTTCCGCCAGGCGCAGCGCCAGCCTCGCGCCGCGGCTGCCGTCCTCCGCACGCTTCTGCATGCGCGCCTTCTTCGCCGACACGATGGCGATCTCGGCCATGGCAAAGACGCCGTTGAGGACGAGCAGGAGAAGGATGATGAGGATTTCGGACATGAAACCGCTGAAGATGGCAAGATTCATGTCCGAGGCAATCTTCGACGAGCAGCCCATTTCCTCAGCTCCTCCACCCACAGCACGCTGCTGCCGATGAGCCCCAGGAGCAGGAAGTCGCCAAGAGGAATCGGCACGGTGTGGAAGATGTGGTTCAACGTGTCGGTGTAGATGACGAGCACGTGCAGCAGGTTGCCCAGCAGCAGGCCGCCGATGAGCCAGCGGTTCTTCAGCACGTCCAGGCTCAGGCTCGACTTCAGCGCGCTGCGGCAGTTCAGCACGTTGAACCACTGGCAGACCGCCACCAGCGTGAAGGTCTCCGTCTGCACCAGTTCAAACGGCGCGCCGCTCCGCAGCCGCCACACGAAGAAGCCGAAGATGGCCGTCACGCTGGTGGCGACCATCAGCAGCAGCCTCCTCCACATCGGCGGGGTGATCAGGGCCTCGCCGGACGGCGTCGGCCTTCGCCGCATCTCATCGCCCTCGAGCCCCTCCATGATGAGGTTCACCGTCACCGTCCCCTCGGTCACGATGTTGATCCAGAGGATCTGCACCGCGGCCAGCGGCAGCGGCAGCCCGGCCAGCAAGGCCAGCAGCAGCACCACCACCTCGTCGATGCTGGTGGCAAACAGGAAGAGCACGACCTTCTTCAGGTTCTGATACACCAGCCTGCCCTCCTCCACCGCCTTCACGATGGTCGCAAAGTTGTCATCCGTGATGACGATCTTCGCCGCGCCCTTCGCCACCTCGGTGCCGGTGACGCCCATCGCCACGCCGACATCCGCCGCTGCAAGCGCCGGCGCGTCGTTCACGCCGTCACCGGTCATCGCGACCACCTGTCTCTGCGACTGGAAGGCTTCGACGATGCGCAGCTTCTGCGCCGGATGCACCCGGGCGAAGACGGAGATGCGGTCCAGACCCGCACGCAGGTCCTGCTCCGGCATGCGCTCCAGCTCGGCGCCGTCCACTGCGATGTCTCCAGGCCTGGCGATGCCCAGGGCGGTCGCGATGGCGAGCCCGGTGGCCTTGTGGTCGCCCGTGACCATCACCGGACGGATGCCGGCGCCGAGGCATTCGGCGACCGCCGCCTTCACCTCATCACGCGGCGGGTCCATCTGGCCCAGCAAACCAAGAAGCCGCAGCCGGCCCCGGAAGGATTCAAACCCGGCCTTCTCGTCGATGCCGCCGTCCTGAAGCTCCGCGACTGCCAGGACGCGCAGGGCCTGTGCGGCCAGCTGCTCCGCCACATCAAACGGCTGCACATCACAGAAGGGCAGCAGGCACTCCGGCGCCCCCTTGACGATGACGCGCGAGCCATGCTGCGTGGCCATCATCTTCGTGGCGGAGTCAAAGGGGATCTCGGCATGACGCGGGTGCTGCCGACGCAGCGCCTCGGGTTCCATGCAGCCCTTGAGCGCCACCGTCAGGAGCGCGGCCTCGGTGGGGTCGCCAAGCGCCCGCCAGCGCCCGTCAGCCACGTCCGGCGGCACAAGCTGGGAGTCGTTGCACAAGACGCAGGCTTCCAGAAGGCGGCGCAGCGCGGGATCATCAAGCTCACGACCATCTTGAACCAGGCGGCCATCCGGCGAATAGCCCGCGCCCGTCGCCTCGATGCGCCTGCCATCGGGCATCACGAGCACCGTGACGGTCATCTCGTTCTTGGTCAGCGTGCCCGTCTTGTCGCTGCAGATGATGCTGGTGGAGCCGAGTGTCTCCACCGCCGCCAGCCTGCGCACGATGGCGCCGCGCCGCGCCATGCGCTGCATGCCCACGGCCAGCGCGATCGTCATCGCCACCGGCAGGCCTTCCGGCACCATCGAGACCATCTGGCTGATGGCGACCATGAAGATGTCCACAAACGCGATGCCGCGCAGGAGGCCGAAGGCCAGCACCAGGGCAAAGAACACGATGCTGGCCGCCACGAGCCACTGGCCGAACTGGGCGAGCCGCAGCTCCAGCGGCGTCCTAGGCTCCTGCGCCGTGGCGGTCATGCGGGCGATCTTGCCCACCTCGGTCTGCAGACCCGTGGCCACCACCACCGCGCGTCCCCTCCCTGCGGTGAGGTGCGTGCCGGAGTAGATCATGTTCCTGCGGTCCCCGAGCGCCGACTCCTCCGGAACCTGGCCCGTCTGCTTCTGCACGGGCAGGGATTCGCCCGTGAGCGCCGCCTCGGCGGCCTCCAGAGCGGCGGCCTCCAGCAGCCTGGCATCAGCGCCCACCTGGTCGCCCGCCGCCAGCAGAAGGATGTCGCCAGGCACCAGTTCACGGGCCTCGATGAGCCACTCCCTGCCCTCCCTCACGACACGGACCTTGAGTGCGGAAAGCCGCCGCAGCGCCGACATCGAATGTTCGGCGCGCCCCTCCTGGATGGCCCCGATGACGGCGTTGACGAGCACGACGACAAGGATCACCAGCGCATCGCTGGCGTGGCCCATCGCAAACGAGATCACGGCGGCAACAAAAAGGATGTAAATGAGCGGGCTGGCGAACTGTCCGGCAAAAACGCGCCACATCGGCTTGTGCTCCGCCTCGGGCAGCTCGTTCGGGCCGTGCCTCACCAGCCGGGCGGATGCCTCGGCGGAATCCAGCCCGGACCTGGCGTCGGTTTGAAGCTGCTGGAGGACGTCGTCAACGGGATGGGCATGCATGGCGTGGTCCTGCGATGGAAGGATGTCATGTTAAGCCGGAGCGCCTGGGTTCACCAGCCCTGAATCATCATGTCCACCATGAAAGCAGGCGTCCTGCCGCGTTATGATCCAGGATGTCATTGCTGCGCACCCTCACGCTCACCACCGCCCTGCTCCTGCCGCATGGCCCGGCACCGGCCCGGGAGGTTCTATGCCTTGAATCACGAAGGCTGCAGCTCGGCAGGGACGGGCAGTTCGAATGGGACTTTCACAAGGACCGCAAGGTCGACGCCGGACGGCTTGAGCTTCATTTTCAAGCCCATGCAAACGCCGGCGAATGCACGCTTCGCATCTGGCAGCGGGACGTGAAACTTGCCTGGCCCGTGCTGCTCAACGGCCGCAGGCTCGGATCTCTGACACATGCCGAACCTGCCCAGGAATGCGTGCTGGCCGTGCCGGCGGGAACGCTTCGCGAAGGTGAAAACCAGCTCATCATCGAGGCGCACCAGGCCTTGGATGACATCGAGGTCGGTCCTGTTTTTCTTGAGCTTTGCCCTCTCAACGACGCCGTGGGCGGCGCCAGGCTCGACATCACTGTGGCGGATGCCACGACCCAGGCCGGACTCCCCTGCCGTCTCACCCTGACACGCAGGGACGGCACGCTGCAGCCCCTGCGCGCCGAACCTGCCCGGGAGGTCGCGGCACGCACCGGCGTCGTTTACACGAAAGGAGGCCATGCCGTGCTGCATGTGCCTGCTGGAGACTACGTGCTTCATGCCGGGCGCGGCTTTGAATGGAGCGTCAGCAGAACGGAGGTTTCCGTGAAGCGTGATGAAGACCGGACGCTCTCATTGAACCTCATCCGCGAGGTCGACACCCGGGGCTGGATTGCCGCCGACAGCCACATCCATACACTGACCCACAGCGGCCATGGCGACGCCAGCGTTGAGGAACGCCTCATCACCATCGCCGGAGAGGGCATCGAACTCGCCATCGCCACCGACCACAA
Organism: Prosthecobacter sp.; assembly: GCA_044345155.1. Lineage (GTDB taxonomy): Bacteria > Verrucomicrobiota > Verrucomicrobiia > Verrucomicrobiales > Verrucomicrobiaceae > Prosthecobacter. Next base: position 56,474 of record JBIJBP010000005.1, read on the forward strand.
CCATCACACCGACTACGCGCCGGCAGCCGCGGCCCTGGGCCTGAACGACCGCTTCACCTCCGTCATTGGCAACGAGGTGACCACGAGGCAGGGCCACTTCAACGCCTTTCCCATCGCTCCCGGAGCAGCGCTCGTGGATGCCGGCATGCAGGACTGGGCGCAGCTCATCCCGGCCATACGCTCCACGCCCGGAGTCCGGGTCATCACGCTCAATCATCCACGTGACATTCACAGCGGTTTCACGCCGCTTGGCTCCCTGCACTTCAACCCGAGTACAGGCAGGCACCGCCGCGCCGGATCGCTGAAGGTGGACGCCATGGAGGTCGTCACCTCGGCCGCCATGCAGTCGGACATCCATCTATTGTTCCATGATTGGTTCGCGCTGCTGAACCGCGGGCACCGCATTGCCGCAGTCGCCTCCAGCGATTCGCACGACGTCAGCCGCTACATCCTCGGCCAGGGCCGGACCTATGCGGCGGCGGCGGATGAACCCCAATCCCGGCCCGATCTGGACGAAGTCTGGCGCAGTTATCAGCAGGGCCGCCTGCTTGTCAGCCTCGGTCTCATGACCACGATGCAGGTCAACGGACGCTTCACCACCGGCGACCTGGCGACCGGCCTTGGTGATGAAGTCACGGTGGAGGTGGTCGTGCAGGGGCCGTCCTGGGTGCAGGCGGACCGGGTGGAGCTTTTCGCCAATGGCACGTTGATCCGCGAGCAGGCTGTCCATGACCCGCACAGGCTAGGTGAAAAGGCGCGCATTCTCTGGAAGCTGCCCCGGCCGGCGCATGACATGCATCTCGTGGCGATGGCCACGGGACCCGGAGTGACCGAGCCTTTCTGGGAGATTCCGCGTCCCTATCAGCCGAGCAGCAAGGTCTTCACACCCCGTGTCATCGGCGCGACCAACCCGGTGTGGCTGGACGCCAGCGGCAACGGCCGGTTTGAGTCCGCCTACCTGGTTGCCCAGGAGCTGATCGCCAGGCATGGCGCAGGCACGGCAGCCTTGCGTGAAGCATTGAAGAAGTGTGACGCCTCGGTTGTCCTCCAGGCGGAGTCCATGCCGGAGGAATGACCCCCGACCTGGCTCCGCCCCGGCTTGAGGAACTCAATCTGCGGCCAGTGCGTCGAGGAGATACTTCGAAGGCTGGAAGTGCTCGATCAGGATCTCCTTCTGCGCGCCGCGGGTCATGCGCACCTGCCGGATGTCGAAGTTCGGCGTCTTGTGCGGCGCGAAGAGGATGTCGTCGTGCGTGGCGTTCTGCCGGCGCTTGAACTGGTCCGGCGTGATGTGCCCGCCGAGGTGGTCGTCGCGGCCCGTGGCCAGGTGACAGGTGCCCAGCACCTTTTCATCCTGGATGTCGGAACCGGACACGGGAAGCACCTGGGTGCCGAAGCCAAGCTCCCCCAGCACTCCCGTCATCGGGTCGTCCTGAAGCCGGGCGTTGTGCGCATCAATCACCGCCTGGCTTCCCGCGATGAGCTCGCTCTGAATGATGCGTCCGCCCGTGACCGTCAGCTTGCCGAGGGTGCCGTCCTCATACTTCATCGGGAAGTGGCCCTCTGCGCCGGTCGGCACGAAATAAACCTCGCCTGCGGGCAGGTTCGCCACATCGGGCTCCGTGCCGCGGCAGAGACCGTGGGACTTCTGGGCCTCCTGGCCGCTGAGCTCGAGCTTTGCGGTTAGCACGCTGCCGTCTTCCAGGCCGAAGTCGATCTCCACGGAGTCCGCACGCGTCATGGCAAGACGGAGCTTCTCGGCATCGCGGCTGACCTCTTCATAATTCACGGCCAGCCCGCTGTTCAGGATGACCTCGTTCACGCCATGCAGCGTGGCGCCACGGAAGCCATACTGCTTCGCAAAGGCCGTCAGCGGTGCGGTGGCGGAGAACGTGGTGATGGCCAGGATGATGTCGTAGTTCGGATACACATCCCTTTCCAGGCTCAGCTCACGCCCCTCCATGTCCACACAGAGGTCCGGCAGGTCGAGATTGCTGCCGCCGGTTTGCACATAGGCGAACATCTCCCCGCCCTTGAGCGCCAGTTCCTCCATCACGCCGCCATGCAGGCCCTGGTGGAAATGGTCATAGGCACGGCGCTGGATGGCGCGGGCCGGGTTGCCGAGAAAGGCCATGCCCTTCGCCTCCGCGAGATCCGGCAGATCGATCAGGATGCAGATGCGACAGCCGAAGGTGGGCTGAAACACCGTGTGCAGCAGACGGTAGAGGTCGAACTTGGGAAACTGGCGGCTCTGGGCTGAGGATTGAACAGTGGACATGGAAGCGGTCATCATAATCGGGGAAGTTGAGTCTTGGGTAGCGACATTTACGGAACGCGGCCGGAAAATGGCCGCGCTTTTCTTTTCGTGATTTCAAGGCATCCGGAAGCAGTTAACCTGCGTGCCTGTTCCATGAATTCGTCGAAGATCGTCCTCATCACGGGCTGCACCCGCGGCCTCGGCCGCGCCATGGTGGAGGAGTTCATCGCGCGCGGCTGGACCGTGGCGGGCTGCGGTCGGGACGGGACGAGGCTGGTCGCGCTTAACCAGAAGCATGGCAGCGAGCACTTTTTCCGCACCTGTGATGTCAGCGATGACGGGCAGGTGGCTTCCTTCTGTGCGGAAATGACGGCCGGCTGCGGCCTGCCTGACCTGGTGCTGAACAACGCCGCCGTGGTGAACCGCAATGCGACGGTCTGGCAGGTGCCGGTGGAGGAGTTTGACCGTGTTATCGACATCAACATCAAGGGCGTGGCCAACGTCATGCGCCATCTCCTGCCACCCATGCTAAAGCGCGGCAGCGGCGTCATCGTCAACTTTTCCTCCGGCTGGGGCCGCTGCACCGCCCCGGAGGTGGCTCCCTACTGTGCCACCAAGTACGCCGTCGAAGGTCTCTCCCAGGCCGCCGCCCAGGAGACAGGCGGCAGGGTGGCGGTCATTCCCCTCAACCCGGGCATCATCGACACCGACATGCTGCGCAGCTGCTTCGGTGCCGAGGCGGCGGGCTTCCCGGACGCGGCCGCCTGGGCCCGGCAGGCGGTGCCCTTTCTCATCCGGCTGGGCCCGAAGGACAACGGCAAACCTTTGACGGCGCCCGGCTGAACCGCCAGAATAAGCCCGCCTGATTTTTCACGTGAATTTACCGGTCCCTCCGTGCGTCTGAAACCCCGCCATCTCCGAAAGCATGCCCGCCCCTGCTGCGCCTGATCCTGGCGAAGTCCCGGACATCGACCTGGTCAAGCGCTGCCAGGCGGGCGACACGCGCGCGTTTGACGTGCTCGTGAGCCGCTACCGGGGAAGGATCTACGCCATGACCCATCACATGATCCAGAATGAAACCGAGGCCTGGGACCTCGCGCAGGAGGCCTTCATCAAGGCCTGGCGCGCCCTGCCTTCGTTCAAGATGGACTCGGCCTTCTACACCTGGCTCTACCGCATCACGCACAACGTCGTTTATGACTGGCTGCGGAAGCGGAAGCTCCAGGCCGACGGGGAGTTTGACGACTCCCGCACCGAGCACCGCATCGCCGCAGGGGCGGAGGCCGTGCCGCGTGGCGACCTCGCCCCGGACACCGCCCTGAAGAACGCCGAGCTGGGCAGGCGCATCCAGTCGGCCATTGCAAAGCTCAGCCCCGAGCACCAGCAAGTCATCCTGCTGCGCGAGGTCGATGGCATGGCCTATGAAGAGATCGCGGCCGCCGTCCCCTGCTCCCTTGGCACGGTGATGAGCCGCCTGTTTTACGCCCGCAAGAAGCTCCAGGAACTCCTCAAAGATTGTTATGAACACGCCGCCTGAAGACTACGAACTGCTCCGCTGGCTGGACGGAGAAATGAACGACGCCGAACAGGACGCCTTTGAGGCGCGCCTCGCCGCCGACCCCTCGCTGCAGGCCGAGGCCGCGCTCATGAAGCGCCTCAGCAGCGACCTGCGCAGCCACCTGCCCGCCGAGATGCCGGTGCCTTACGCCGACTTTTTCAACAGCCAGATCCAGGTGCGCCTGGCCCAGGATGAAAACGCCCAGCCCTCACCCGCCGTCTCCGGCGGCTGGTTCGGCTGGCTGCGCCTGCCCTGGCTGACCACGGCCTTTGCCACGGCCGCCCTGGTCCTGGCGGGGCTGGTCGCCTGGCAGAACAGCACCACGGCCGGAGGCGCTGAACTGGTGCACAGCATCTATGTGCCGAAGGCCGGCGTACAGGCACGCAGCTTCCATTCCAAGGACGCCCAGGCCACGGTGCTGGTCCTCGACGGACTGGAGGACATGCCCGCCGACCGCAAGATCGTCGGCTTCAACATCAGTCATGGCGAAGTCGACGAGGCTCTGGCCGCCACAACGCTGTTTGACGACCATGGCCGCGCCGTGGCGGTGATGTCCAAGGATGCACGCAACCAGCCGCTGCTGCTCACCACCACGAATCCACGCGGATGAAGCATCTGGCCCTCATCACCCTCCTGTCGGCCGCAGCCTGCCTTCACGGCCAGGAGCCGCCGCCCGTGCAGCCTCTGCCAGTCAAGAAGCCCGCCACGGACGCTAAGGTGTGGGGCGCCCTGGTCTTCGCCACCAACGACGACATCGAGGCCGCCGCCATGCCGAAGGTGGACGTGCCTGCTGAGTTTGCCGACATTCCCGGGAGGCTTGGCAAGGTCTTCGAATGGAAGCGTTACGAGGTCATCGGCCAGCATCTCCAGGACGTCTTCCGCGAATACGAAAGCTGGGTGGTGCCCACAAAGGACCTGTTTTTGAAGGTGGATTCCAAGGGCCCGGCGGAGGGAGGCGGCATGAACCTCCATCTCCAGTTCTGGCGCGACCAGCAGGTGCTGGTGAAGACCGACGCCGTGCTGAAGGCGGAAAGCCCGCTCTTTATCTCAGGCCCCAAATGGCGCCAGGGCAGGCTGCTGTTCGTCCTTGTCTTGCAGAAGGGCCGCTGACCCCCTCATTCATCAGTAGCGGTCATTTCTGACGTTCAGCTCCTTGCCGAAGAAAAAGGCCAGCACGGAGCCGGCCAGCGCCCACTCGATGAAGTGATCGGCCATGTTGACCATCAGGTCGCGGCCGGGCAGTTCAAACCAGATCCAGTCAGGCACGTCGGCGGCGAGCCCGACAAAGACGCCGATCGCCGCAGTGAAGCAGAGCTTGCCAGGGTAGCTCATGGTCAGCTGGGACATCAGCACGGCGAGGAGGATCGAGGCAAGCAGCGAACGCACAAAGCCCTGGATCAGGCTGCGGCGCATCGTCCACTCCGTCTTTCCAGGACGCACGATGGCATAGACGTAAGGGCCGTTGATGTAGGCCTGCTCATGCTTCTTCTCCATCTCCGCCTGCTCCTCCTCGGAGGCCACGGTCAGAGCCTCGTGCTTGAAGGGCAGCACATAAATCCCCCGGCCCCGGCCGACGTTTTCCTGGATGACCTTGCCCACCACGGCTTCGTCCTTGAAGTCGCTCATCCCTGCCTGATGCCAGCCAAGCTGGGTCCAGGAGATGAGCCCCCAGACAAAGGAGACCACGGCGGTGATGAGAACGGCAAAGACAGGTTTCATGGGCCGCAGAGTGCCGCCTTGTTCGTGGATCGCAAGCAGGGATGTCCTTTCCGCCTTTCTGTCATGACAGGCACCACAGCTGACAACTTGACGGCCAACTCCGCTCCTGCCGGGAGAAAGCCTCTGCTCATGACGTTGATGTACGCCGTGATGCCTTCCGAATCCCCGACCCAGGTCCGCCGCCAGATCCTGATCACCGCGACCCTCGTGGCCTTCCTGATGTACCTCGACCGCATCTGCCTCGCCAACATCATTGGTTCGGACTCCTTTCAGAAGGACATCCGGCTCGCCCCAGGCCAGTCCGACTGGGTGAAGCTGGCCTTCTTCTGGGCCTACGCCATCTTCCAGGTTCCGGCAGGCTGGCTGAGCGACCGCTTTGGAGCCCGTGTGCTCATCACGCTTTACATCGCCGCATGGTCGCTCTTCACCGCCGCCACCAGCCTTGCCACCGGCTTCGCCACACTTTTTCTGGCACGGCTGTTCTGCGGGCTGGCCGAGGCGGGCTACTACCCGGCAGGCAGCAGCCTGCTCACCCGCTGGGCACATGTCGAGGGTCGCGGCTTTGCCAGCAGTGTCATCTCCTGGGGCGGCCGTGTCGGCGGTGCCGTGGCCCCGGGCCTGACCGCCTATGTCATCCTGACCGCAGGCGACTGGCGCTGGGCCGGCTGGATCTACGGCGCCGCAGGCGTCCTGGTCGCCGCAGGATTCTGGAAGGTCTTCCGCGACCACCCGCGCCAGCATCCGGGCTGCAATGCCGCTGAGATCAGCCTGCTGGCCGAGGGCCGCGGCGAGTTCCTGCCCGTCAAGGATCCGCCCCGGCGCTTCCCGCTGCGCGCCGCCTGCCGCAGCGGCAATCTCTGGATGGCGAACGGCGTGCAGTTTTTCACCAACATCGGCTGGGCCTTCCTCGTGCTCTCCCTCTCTGACTACCTCAAGCAGGCGAAGCACCTTGACGACCAGGCCGCAGGCTGGATCACCACCGCCGCCCTCTCCATCGGCATCCTCGCCCTGCCGCTCGGCGGTGCGCTGACCGACGCCATCACGCGTCGCAAAGGCAAGCGCCTGGGCCGCATGCTGCCCATGTCGATCACGAAGTTTGCCGCCGCCGCCTGCTATCCGCTCGCCCTCTGGACCGACTCGCCCTGGGGCATGGCGGTGGCGTTTGGCCTGGTGGCCTTCTTTGCCGACATCGGCCTGCCCGCCATGTGGACCACGATGCAGGACATCAGCGGCAGGCATCAGGCCCAGCTGTTCGGCTGGGGCAACATGTGGGGCAACATTGGCGCAGGCCTCATGCCCCTCCTGTTCACCGCCGCCCTCAGGGCCTACGACACCAACCATGACTACCACGAGGGCGTCTGGCTCTGCGCCGTCGCCTTTGTGTTCGCCGGCCTCTTCGCCCTCGGCGTCAATGCGGAGAAACCCGTGGTCGCCGAATCCTGACCCTGCACCACCCCGGCCATGAAGCGCCTGATCCTTCTGCTCTGCCTCGCGGCAGCCCTCCCGGCCGCCGAACCGCCTAACCTTATCTTTGTCCTCTGTGACAACCTGGGCAACGGCGACGTGCGCTGCTTCAACCCGCAGACCCGACATCGCACGCCGCACCTTGACCGCATGGCGGCGGAGGGCACGCGCTTCACCAGCTTCTATTCCGCCAGCGGCGTCTGCACGCCCAGCCGTGCCGCACTGATGACGGGCTGCTACCCCCGCCGCATCCACATGCACCTCAGCGCCACCGGCGGAGCCGTGCTTCAGCCGATCGCCGCGCGCGGCCTGAACCCTTCGGAAACAACCCTCGCCGAGGTCGTGAAGCAGGCGGGTTACACCACCCACATCATCGGTAAATGGCACCTCGGCGACCAGCCGGAGTTCCTGCCCACCCGCCAGGGCTTTGATCATTTCTTCGGCATCCCCTACAGCGATGACATGACCCGCGATAAGAAGCCGGACCTCTGGCCTGAGCTGCCGCTGATGCGTGATGAAAAGGTCGTCGAGGCGCCGGTGGACCGGGATTATCTGACGAAACGCTACACCGAGGAGGCCGTGCGTTTCCTGGAAGCCAGCCGGGAGAAGCGCTTCCTTCTCTACCTGCCCCACGCCATGCCCGGCAGCACCAGCGACCCTCATGCCAGCCCCGCCTTCAAGGACAAGTCCGCCAACGGCCACTGGGGCGACAGCGTGGAAGAGCTGGACTGGTCCATGGGAGAGATCCTCGCGGCGCTGAAACGGCTGGACCTGGATGAAAAGACGCTGGTCATCTGGACCTCCGACAACGGCGCGCCCCAGCGCAGGCCGCCGCAGGGCAGCAACGCACCCTACCAGGGCTGGGGCTACAACACCAGCGAAGGGGCGATGCGCATGCCGATGATCGCCCGCTGGCCCGGCAGGATCGCCGCCGACCGTGAATGCCGCGAGCTCTGCTCCATGCTCGACATCCTGCCGACCTTCGCGGCGCTTGCTGGCGCAGCCCTGCCAAAGGCGGACATTGACGGGCATGACATCCGTCCGCTGCTGCTGGATGAACCGGGGGCGGGTTCGCCCACGGATGAAAAAGGCTTCTTCTATTATCACATGGACCAGCTTCAGGCGGTGCGCAGCGGCCCCTGGAAGCTTTACCTTCCGCTGAAGTCGAAGCGGGGCAACCTGACCAACAAAAGGGAAGCCGCGCCGCTCCGGCTCTTCAACGTGCGTGATGACGTCGGCGAGGAGCAGGAGGTCTCGGCGATGCATCCGGACATCGTGGCAAGCCTGACCCGGTTGGCGGAGGCGGCGCGCCGGGAGATCGGCGACGACAACCAGCCAGGCTCCGGACAGCGTCCTGCCGGACACGTTGAAAACCCAACGGCCAGGGTTCCCTGAAGCTGGCACCGGAGCGCGGAACGCCGATTCCGCAGCACCACGAACGCAGAAGAAGCGTCGAGCAGCCTTCACGCTTCTTCGAACACCAGGTCCATCCTTCGGACGGAAACAGGTTGAGCGGAGGTTTGTGTGCACTGTTCCGAACCTTATCACCGTGCGCCCTGGCTCCGGCACCCTGCGCTGGACATTTCAAACCGCGCCCGCTAGCTCTGTGCCCGCCACCGACACCCATGTCCGCCCTTCGTCACCACCTGCTTCGTCTCTTGGCATGGACAGGCCTTCTTCTCTCCCCCCTGGCGACGGCGGACGACACGCTTACCGGCGGCTGGGGAGGCCTGCGCAAACGTCTGGCTGACGCCGGCCTGCAGTTCCAGGCCAGCTACACGGGCTCGGCCATCGAACATCTGGCCGGCGGATTCCGGCGTGGTTTCGACAGCCAGGGTCTGTTGGATCTGTCCCTGGAACTCGACCTGGAGAAGTTCCTGGGCTGGCAGGGCGCACTGCTTCACGCCGAAGGCCTCTGGCTTCAGGGCTCTGACCCCTCCTCCGCCTACATCGGCAACTTCGACGAAGTCAGCAGCATCGCCGGTGTCGCTACGGCACGGCCCTACCAGGTCTGGCTCCAGCAGCGTTTTCTGAATGATCAAGTGACCCTCAAGGCGGGCTGGGTGACGCTCGACATGGATTTCATGAACTCCAAGGGCGCCAACCTGTTCACAAACGCCTCCTTCGGCTCGCCGGTTCAAACATGGAACGGCAACTTCTCTGCGCCGGTTTATCCCGTGGCGGCCCTGGGGGCCTCGCTGGAATGGAAGATGGACGATCATCATGAATTACAGTTCGGTGTTTATGACGGCGACACCGGTGGCGAACGTGGAAACCTGCGCACTTCCAACACCCGCGTGGCAGGCGATGACGGTGCCGCAGTCCTGCTCGAATTTTCAAAAGCCTACGAGCTGGCGGGACGGCCGGGCACCTGGAAGCTGGGGTCCGGCTGGAACACCGGCCTCACCACCGTCAACAAAACCGGAGACATGAGCCACGGCAACGGCCATGCCTACGTCATCATCGACCAGACGCTTCTCGGCGGCATCACCCAGGATGCGGACGACCGGCTTGCGCTGTTCACCCGGCTGGGCTGCGCCCCCTGGACGGAGCGCAGCGTCGTGGATTTCTCCCTGGACTTCGGCTTCACGGGTGCCGGGTTTCGAAAAGGCGACCTGTGGGGCGCAGCGGTCACTTATGTCAGCTTCAGCGGCAGTTTTGTGGCCGCGCAGGCAGGCTCCGGCACGTTCAGCACCACGAGCGAGACCACGCTTGAACTGACCTACAAGACCTCGCTTTCGAAATGGCTGACGCTTCAACCAACCCTGCAGCACGTCATCACCCCGCAGGATGGCGCCCAGGATGCCACGGTCGTCGGCCTGGTGATGGGCGTGACCTTTTGACCTCCCGACAAAAAACCCAGGGTTTATGCCCTGGGTTTCAAAGTGTCCTGTGTCGTCAGCTTACTTCGCCGGCTGAACAGCGCCCTCAGCCTTGGCCGTCGTGGGACGCTTGGTCGTCAGGTCCAGCAGGTCACGCATGATGTTGACCGCCTCCAGCTTCATCGGCTCAAGGCCGTAGGGGAACTTGGCGGCGGCAGGCTCGACCTCCTCGTCATCGTCACGCTTGGCCATCCTCATTCCCGTGCTCTGCTCGCGGGTGAAGTCGGATTCGATGACCAGTTCAGGCTTGTCCACATTGTCGAGGGTGAGATGGTAGACCTTGAAGCCTTCCTTGGCCTTGGCGGCAATCTCCTTGACCCGGGCGGCTCGTTCCGCGTCCTGCTTCTCGCGGCGGGCCTTGGTCTCCGCCGTCTCCTTCTGGCGTTCAGCAAGGTTCAGTGACACTGTGTTGCGGTCAATGCGGTCCTTAAGACGCTTCGATTCATCCACGATGTACTGGAATTCAGGGTTGGCCTTGACCCGTTCATCCATGCGCTTGGCCAGGTCCGCGACCGGGAAGCCCTTTTCATGGATCAGGTTATACTTCCGCGCCGGGATCGTGTCATAGGGCAGAGGGTTGTCGGCGGAGGCCTCCCCGATGTCGAGCACGTCTCGAATGGACGGCAGCACGAGGTCGGGTTCGACTCCCTTGAGCTGGGTGGAGCCGCCGGCGATGCGGTAGAACTTCTGGATCGTCACCTTGAGGTTTCCGGCCCTGTCCTTCTTGGCATAGAAGGGCATGAAGCGCTCCACCGGCAGGATGGTCTGCACGGTGCCTTTGCCAAAGGTGGACTTGTCACCCACGATGAGGGCCCTGTTGTAGTCCTGAAGGGCTGCTGCCAGAATCTCCGAGGCGGAGGCGCTGGTCTTGTCGGTGAGCACGATCATCGGACCGTCATAGAAGGCCTTCTCGTTTTCGCATTCGCGGAAGGAAATGCGTCCCTGCCAGTCCTTGGCCTGGACGACCGGCCCGGAGGGCACAAACAGGCCCGTCAGCCGGATGGCCTCCTCCAGTGAGCCACCGCCGTTGCCACGAAGGTCGAGCACCAGGCCGTCGATCTTCTCCTTGATCAGCCGCGCCAGCAGCTTCTGGACATCGTCCGTGGTGGAAACCGTGCCGTTCTCCATGTCGGCATAGAAGGAGGAGAGGTTGATCCAGCCCAGCTTCAGCGGCTGCTTGCCCTCCTCGGCCGGGGTGACAAGCATCTCGGCATTGGCCAGCTTCTCCTTCAGTTCCACCTCGCCGCGCACGATGGAGACGATCTTGGTGGATCCGGGGTCCGCCGCAGGATTGATGCGCAGACGGACGGTGCTGCCGTCCTTGCCCCGGATCATGTCGACGATCTTCTGCAGCTTCAGGTACTTGGTGTCCACAAACTCAGCCTCGCCCTGGGCCACGCCTGTGATCTTGTCGTTCAGCTTCAGCTCGCCCTGCTTGTCCGCAGGGCCTCCGACGACGATGCCCTGGATCTGCGCCACGTCATCCACGAGGCCAAGCAGCGCGCCGATGCCGACAAGCTTGTGCTTCATCGAGATATTGAAGCTGTCCGTCTCCGTCGGACTCATGTATTCGGTGTGCGGATCGTAGGCCGTGGAGAGGCTGGAAAGGAAGAAGTCGACGATGTCCTCCTGGTCGTTCTCGTTGATGCTCTCAAGCAGGCGGTCATAGTCCTTCTGCACGCGCTCGACCGGCGTCTCCTCCTTCTCCTTTTTCTCTCCGGCCTTGGCAACGGCGGCGTCCGTTTTGACAGCCTGGTCGTCCTTCTTGCCGGCGGGCTTTTCAGCGGCGGTCTTGGCGGCCTTCTCAGCCTTCTTCTTCGCCTCCTCGGCCTTGGCGTCGTCAGCCAGCTTTTCCTGAAGCATGTTCTCCTCGAGGATGTCGAGCCAGAGCTTGTCCTGTTCGGCCACGTTCTTTGGATAAGGCGCCTTGTCCCGCTTGAGCTCCACCGTGCGCTTGGAGTCAAAGGTGAACTTGTGGCTCGTCAGGGACTTCTTCACGAACGCCAGGCGTTCCTGCACGCGCTGCTTGTAGATGTCGTAGATCTCGATGGCCGGGCTGATGTTGCGCATCAGCACATGATCGTCGAGGGTGGTGTCATACTTGGACTTCAGCATGTCCACGTCATCCTGGGTGAAGAAGATGTGCCTGAAGTCGAGCAGGTTCAGGTAGTTCTGCAGGAGCTTGGCGGACAGTTCGTCATCAAAGTCACGATGCGAATAATGCTGGCTCTGCAGCATGTAGGCCACATGCATGGCCACCTGGCCGAAGTTCGTCTCGGCGCGCAGGGGAAGAGCCGGAGTGATGACCGCCAGGGTGGCAGCCACGAGGGACAAGGGGGTGCGAATCATGACTTGGGGGCTGCTAAATACGCTCTAGGGCCGGGATTATGACGGGGGATTTTGCGGGTTGCCGCCTGAATTGTCCACCTGTTTCCCTTCGACGGAGGGAATTCAACGCCCCGAATCCTGTCCCGGAATCCCCGGTGTTCCCGTTGGACAGCGCCCGCAGTTTCCAGAAACATGGAGGCATCAGGCCATGACCTACCTCGACGCCAACGCCACCACGCCCGTGCTGCCTGCCGTGCTTGAGGCCATGCTGCCCTGGCTGACGCAGAGCTATGCGAACGCCTCCGCCAGCCACGCCGGGGGCAGGCAGGCCCGCAGGGCGGTGGAATCGGCCCGCGGCCAGGTGGCGGAACTCATCGGAGCCCGCAGCGAGGAGATCATTTTCACCAGTGCTGCCACGGAAAGCATCGCCAGCGTGCTGCTTTTCGCCCAGGCGGAATGGCCCGACCGCCCCCTCCTGGTGATCAGCGCCGTCGAACATGCCGCCGTCATGGAAGGGGCCACACGCTGGGAACAGCGCGGTGGCAGAGTCAAGCGCATCCCCGTGGACACCCAGGGCCGGCTCGACCTCGATGCCTTCAAGCAGGCCCTTGAGCCCGGTCGCACAGCCCTGGTGTCAATGATCTGGGGCAACAACGAAACCGGGGTCGTCTGCCCCATGGCGGAAATCGTCGAGGCCGCCCATGCCGCCGGCGCCCTGGTCCATGCCGATGCCGTGCAGATGGCAGGCAAGCTGCCGGTCGATGTCCGCCAGGTGCCGGTCGATTACCTCAGCCTCAGCGGTCACAAGATGCACGCCCCCAAGGGCTGCGGCGTGCTCTGGGTCAGCCATGAGGCCCCCTTCCGACCGCTGCTCGTCGGCGGCGGTCAGGAATCCGGACGCCGAAGCGGCACGGAAAACGTCCCCGGCATCGTCGCCCTGGGCAGGGCGGCGTTGGAATCGCAGGCCTGGCTGCAGCAGGACGGCCCCATGCAGATGGCGGCGCTGCGCGATGCCTTTGAAGATCAGCTTCTCACCCAGCTTCCCGGTTCCGTCATTCATGGCCGGGAAGCCCTGCGCCTGCCCAACACGACCAGTGTTTCCCTACCCGGCGTGGATGCCGCCGGCATGCTCATCCTGCTCGACCAGCGCGGCATCGCCTGCTCGGGAGGATCCGCCTGCCATACGGCCGCCCTACATCCCTCGCCAGTTTTGGAAGCCATGGGCTGCAGCGCCGAGGAAGCCGCCTGCACCCTGCGTTTTTCACTCTCGCGCCTCAACACCCGCGAGGAAGTCCTCGCCGCAGCGGACACCGTGATTCGGGCCGCCCGGCACCTTGCCGAACAGAAGAACCTGTGCGTGATCTGACGGGGCGTGCCCGGCGCCGGACCGGAACTTTCTCGCCCTCTGCATCTTTGGCGTTGACGCACGCTCCCATGTCTCCATACATACCGCCGTCCTGCCGCCCCGTGCGGAAGGTTTTTGGTGAGGTGGCTGAGTGGTCGAAAGCACATCTTTGCTAAAGATGCGTAGCCTTATCCGCTACCGAGGGTTCGAATCCCTCCCTCACCGCCACTTTTTTGCCCAGAAGGGCAACCCGCTTAGTGGTGCCGTGGATTCCAGACGTTCGGACAGAATCAGGAAGCAAACTCAAGACCGCTCACCATCCATGCCTACGGCATGCAGCAAGAAGTTCTGCCGGTTGCTTCCGAGGCTGATGAAGCCGGTCTGCGAGAGATTCAGCCTTACGGCATCCACAGAACATCCGCCTCCCTGAATTAACAGGCCGATGCCACTCTTGAGCTGGGTGATCGTCCTCGCCGTGATGCCTTGTTTGTGAAGGCTTTGGTGGCTACCCCTCAAGGACTCGAACCTTGAACAACAGAGTCAGAATCTGTTATGTTACCATTACACCAAGGGGTAGTGTGCGCGTTTGCGGCCAGGATAGTGGCACGGCTCGGCGGGGTGTGCAAGGACGGAAACGGGAACGAAAAGAGGTAGCGCACGGAAGACGCCCCCGAAAACTGGAGTCTAGCCATCCTTCCATCCTTCCATCCTTAAGCCTGACCCATGACAGGCCCGGACGGAGACCGGACGCTGGCTCGCTCGCGAACGCGTTCGAGCTGGGCCCCCAGGGAGGCGAGCTTGTCGTCCAGGTGCTCGTAGCCGCGGTCGATGTGATAGAGGCGGTTGACGTCGGTGCGGCCCTCGGCCACCAGGCCGGCGAGGACCAGGGCGGCGGAGGCGCGCAGGTCGCTGGCCATCACGGGGGCGCCCTTCATGCGACCACCGCCACGAATACGGGCCGTGGCGCCCTGGAGGTCGATGTCGGCCCCCATGCGCTTCATTTCCGCCACATGCATGAAGCGCTGCGGGAAGATGGTTTCGGTGATGGTGGAGACGTCGTTGATGACGCAGGCCAGGGCGCAGAACTGCGCCTGCATGTCGGTGGGGAAGCCGGGATAGCAGAGCGTGGTCAGATCGAAGCCGCGAGCGGCGGGGTTCGGGGCGATGCTGATGCTGTCCTTGGCGACCTCCATGGGGAAGCCACATTTTTTCAGCACCTCGATGACCGTCTTGAGATGCTCAGGGATGACACGGCGGATGCTGATGCCCTCTCCGATCATCGCCCCGGCACAGAGGAAGGTGCCGGCCTCGATGCGGTCGGGGATGACGGTGTGCTCGGCGCCGTGCAGCTCCTTGACGCCCTCGATGATGATGCGGTTGCTGCCCGCGCCTTCGATCTTCGCGCCCATCTTGATCAGGAAGTTGGCCAGATCCTCCACCTCGGGCTCGGCGGCGGCCCCTTCGATGATCGTGGTGCCCTTGGCGAGCACGGCAGCCATCATGACGTTGTCGGTGCCGAGCACGGTCGAGCCATGCTTGCCCATGAGGTTCATGGTGGAGCCCTTGAAGGTTTTTTTTGGCGCATTGACGCGGATGTCGCCGCCATCCACCTGGATCTCGGCGCCGAGGGCTTCGAGGCCCTTGAGGTGCAGGTCCACCGGGCGGTCGCCGATGACGCAGCCGCCGGGCAGGGAGACGGTGCATTTGCGCAAGCGGCCCGTGAGAGGTCCGAGCACGCAGATGGAGGCACGCATCTTGCGGACCAGGTCATAGGGCGCGACCGACTTGATCTTCTCCGCCTTCACCACCACCACGCCGCTGGCGCGTTCGACCTCGGCGCCCAGTTCGCCGAGGATGCGCACCATGTAGTTGGTGTCACTCAAGTCGGGCACCCTGCGGATGGTGCAGGTGTCCTGGGTCAGCAGCGTGGCCGCGAGGATGGGCAGCGAGGAATTCTTGCTGCCGCTGATGTTGACCCGGCCCTTCAGGGGCGCGCCGCCGTGAACGATGAGTTTTTCCATGTGGTTCGGCTCGTCTTTGGCGTGCGCGGGCCGGGTGGCAAGCGGGAAAGCAGCCGATCACTTCAGCGCCCGCCGGAGCAGGTTGGCGGTGATCTGCTGCACGCGGCGGTCGGTGCCGTGGGGCCGGGAGTAGTGGCTCCAGACCGGCATGTGCCCGGGCGGCTTGCTCAGCCCCTGGGCCCACCAGATGGTCGAGGCGTTGAAGATGAAGTTCCCCTTCGGACCGTCGAAGATGACCGCCTGCCAGTGCTGCGGATTGCGACCGCCCTGGAAGGCGGTGCCTGCGGCCAGGATCTCCAGCCCGGGCAGGTCCGCCGGGGGATCACCGTGATACTCCCAGCCAATCATGCCCGGCACGGAGTCGCCAGCCTTCATGCCGGTGCCGGCAAACACCCAGTGATCCGGCTTAACGCAGGTCCAGTCGCCGCCGCCGTTCACAGGATCAATGTTGCGCACGCCCATTAGATAGCCTTCGTCCGGTCCGCGGTGCGGGTAGGGACCATGCTCCTTCTCACGGTCCACGGCGAATTTATAATCCCCGCCATAGGGGCCGCCGCGGAAGATGCGCCGGTTCGGCACGCCGTCGGCGTTGGACGAAAACGGCGTCACCCAGCAGACGGAGTTTCCGGAAAGGAACAGAAGGTTCACCCCGGCGTCGCGCATCTTGGCCACGCTGTCATGCTGGCGGATGTCCCAGTATTCGTCATGGCCGATGCTGATGAAGGCACGGCACTTCAGGCCGTGGTCGGGCGTGATCATGTCCGCGTTGGAGCAATAGGTGACGTCATAGCCCTGCTGCTCCAACCAGAAAGCGGCGGGGAACTCAAAGCACAGCCACTCGCCGCTGCCCACCGACTGCGGGTTCTCATAGATCTGGGCGTACTTCGCATAGGGCCGGTCAAAGCTCACGTCCGACCACGGCCCCTGGTTGCCCTTCGGATCGGTGTAGAGCGAGTAGTTGTCGGGCCATTTGTTATACGCCTGCCAGGTGTTGTCACTGCACTGGAAGAGGATGTCGGCCGGGCGGTCGTCCGTGACGATGAAGACAACGTAGCTCTGCCAGTAGGGCTCGTCGGCGGAGGCAGGCAGCGTGGTGAGGCGGCCGAGGTAGACGCCGCTGACCCAGTCGGCCGGGATGGTGAGTGTGGCGGACTTCTGCCAGCGGCACTCACGCAGGCGTTTCGGGCCGACAACAGGCACGGGCTGCGGCCGGCCCTCGAACGGGCCCATCTCGGTCATGAGCCTCGCGCCCTTGCCGCCGTACCAGCCGGTGCGGAAGATCTCGATCTTGAACCGCGCCGCCGGCTGGGTGCTGACGAAGATGTCCAACTCATCCCCGGCCTTCACGGACTGGCGCGAGCAGTAGCCCTCGATGAAGGGCGAGCGGTAGCCGCTGCCGTCAAGGCGCATGCGGGTGAGCTGCCAGTCGTCGGAGCCCGGGCGGGCGTTCTCCTGCTGAATCACATTCATGCTCAGCAATAAGCATGAAGCCGTCCGCTCCTTTCGACCCGCGGAGCAACGGAGGGCGGGAACGGCATAAAAAGCGTTTCCCAGGACGGGAGATTGGCCTTGAATGAGGCCGCCCGTCACCCAACCAACTCTGCGTTTCAAACCACCATGCCCCTGAAGCCCCTTCCCTGCCTCCTCGCCGCCAGCCTGGCCCTGCTTTGCGCCTCCTGCAAACCGGAGGCCCCGGCGGCAGCCGCCGCCGGCAAGCCAAAGGTGGCGCTGGTCATGAAGTCACTGGCGAACGAGTTCTTCCAGACCATGGCCGAGGGCGCGAAGAAGCATCAGACCGCCCATGCCGGCGGCTACGAGCTGATCGTCAACGGCATCAAGAACGAGACGGACCTCGCCGAGCAGGTCGGCCTGGTCGAACAAATGATGGCGCAGGGCGTGCAGGCCCTCGTCATCGCCCCGGCGGATTCCAAGGCGCTGGTGCCGGTGCTGCGGCGTGCGCAGGCCGACGGCATCCTGGTCATCAACATCGACAACAAGCTGGATGTTGAAACGCTCAGGGAGTCCCGGCTCATCGCACCCTTCGTCGGTCCCGACAACCGGGCCGGAGCCCGGGCCGTGGGCGAGGTGCTGGCAAAAAAGCTCCAGGCCGGGGACGAGGTCGCCATTCTTGAAGGCGTCACCACCGCCTTCAACAGCCAGCAGCGACGCGCAGGATTCGAGGACGCCATGAAGGCCGCCGGCATGAAGGTCGTCACCGTCCAGAGCGGCCAGTGGGAGATGGAGAAGGCCAACGGGGTCGCCGCCGGCATCCTGGCCGCGCATCCGAACCTGAAGGCCCTTCTTTGCGCCAACGACAACATGGCGCTGGGGGCCGCCGCCGCCGTGCAGGCCGCAGGCAGGGCCGGGCAGGTGCAGATCGTCGGCTTTGACAACATCGCCGCCGTCAAGCCGCTGCTCGCCGACGGTCGCATCCTGGCCACCGCCGACCAGCATGGCGACCAGCTGGCGGTGTTCGGCATCGAGGCTGCGCTGAAGATTCTCAAGGACAAGGCCACGCCCGCCGACCAGCAGACACCCGTGGACGTGGTGACGAAGTGAACGGAAAAGGCAGACAGCGGAAGTTCGAAAGATGAAATCCGAAGCTCGAGGTTCAGAACCCAACAGGGAGTGAGCCGCTAAGAATCGGGCATCGTGACCGAACACCAGATCAACCCGCTTCACGGATGAGTTGGATGCGCCATCCTGTTGCCGGATGAATCACCCCAGCAGAGATGCAGGCGGAGGTTCAGGCGGAGGTGCAGCATGTTTCATCATGAGGAGCCGGAACGCTTGGAGCAGGCGAAGCAAAGGAGCGGCCAATACGGCAAGCTGAAGCGTTCACGAACTTCGGAAGCCCTTCCTGCCGACGCAAGCCTTCAGCTCATCTCGGCGGAGCGAGATGGCTACTTTGCTGCCGCCAGCCTTGCTGCCTTTGGATGATTCGCTACCCCCTGGCAAGGCCCCGCAGCGTCGGGGCCGAAGAAGAAGACCGAGGAAGATCACCTGAGGAGTGCAACGCGAAGCAAAGGAGCGGCCAATACGGCAAGCTGAAGCGTTCACGAACTTCGGAAGCCCCTCCTGCCGACGCAAGCCTTCAGCTCATCTCGGCGGAGCGAGATGGCTACTTTGCTGCCGCCAAGCTCGAAGGCTGTAGATGATTCGAACATCCCCAGGACGGCGATGAGAGACATCATGGCTGCCATCGAATCGAAGAATCCATCAAGCCCACAGGTTCCTCAGGACCCCGACGGGGGTCCGGTCATGCAGCCCAGGAGTGGACGCGCAGCGGCCTCTCCTGGGGGAAAGTGTGCATTGGCGGAATCAGATGACGGACCCCGACGGGGTCCCGTCAGAGGTGTGGCGAAGGGGATGCGCGCCCGAAAGGTTGATCGCTTGGACGGAACCCCGATGGGGTTCATGATCGAACGAGGATCGGGGGTGCTTGGGATTCCCAGGAGAGCACTCGCTGTCGCTCGGCACTCCCCTGGGCTGCATGACGCAAGCCCGATGGGCTTGAAAGCCCGAAGATTAACACCAGAAGGCTTCAGTTCGTCACCACCTCGTTTGAGTCCAGCAGCGCAGAAGACCTTTCATACGGCCTCAAGCCAAAGCTCATGACGACCCATGAATCCATCATCATGACAAAACACCCAAACAACCCGTTTCCCGGATGAGTTTGGTGCGCTTGCCAAACGACGGATGGATGGCTCGGTCTTCGAGTTTCAGACCTGCCGGATGTCAAAGCCAGCCAGCCAGGGCGCGGTGATCTGCGGGGGCATGCCGCCGAACGGCTGGTAGGCCGGGAGCTGGATGATGCTCATGCTGTGCGGCTGGGAGGCGATGAAGAACATCGCCTCGGCGCAGTCCTCCGTGGTGATCATCGCGCTCTTGTGCTCCGCCGTGGGCTGCACCGGGCGCTTTTTCACCAGAGGTGTGTCGGCTTCTCCCGGAGCATATTCGGAGACGACGATGCCCTGGGCATTGAGCTGCATGCGGGCGGTGAAGAGCATGCCGTGAACGGCCCACTTGCTCGCCGTGTAAGGCACGCCGGCAAAGGAGTCGAAGCCATGGCCTGCGGTCGAGGACACCACGACGATGCGCCCGCCGCCGTTGGCCGCCATGGGCCTGGTCACGGCCTGGATCATGTTGGCGACGCCGATGACATTGATCTCCAGGACCCTGTGCCAGCTCTCCTCGGTCACCAGCCTGGCCGGATCGGCATGGGCGAGGAACCGGTCCGGCGTGTTGATGCCTGCGGCGTGGATGAGGGCGAAGGGAGCGCCATGCTGAAGCACCGCCTCCATGGCGGAGGCGACGCTGGCGGTGTCCGCCACGTCGCAGACCACCGGGATGATACGCGGGGACAGCCCGGCGGTTTCCTGCAGCGATTCGAGCGTGCGGCCAAAGACAAAGGTTTTCGCACCGGCCTCGGCGAAACGCTTCGCCGCAGCCTGCCCCATGCCGCCACCGCCGCCGGTGACGATGACAATTCGATCATTCCAGTTTGGATCCATCCTGCCACCGTAGCGGGATGATTACGGCCGTCCACACCAGGATGCCGTGCCGGAGCAAATCCGGCGACCGGCTCATGCCGCGCATGGTTTCAGCCGCAACAAAACCGGTGCAGAAGCGCTCGGCGTCGGCTAGTTAGGCCTGCATGTCCAAGTCCGATTCCCATTCCCCGCTGACGGGCAGCCTGCTGCTGGCCTCGCCATCGTTGCGTGATCCGAACTTCAACCGTTCCGTCATCTACCTCGCCGCTCACTCGGAGGAGGACGGCAGCTTTGGTTACGTGCTCAACCGCCCGCTGGAACAAAAGGTGGCTGAACTGCTGCCCGACCAGGATCTGGGCGCCCTGGGCCGCGTCCAGGTCTTCATCGGAGGCCCCGTGTCTACCAACAAGCTCGCCTTTGCCTCCCTGCACTGGAGCCGGAGCAGCGGCACCCTGCACTGCAAGACGCACCTCTCCGTGCACGACGCCATGCATGAGCTGAGCATGGGCCATGACGTGCGCGGCTTCGTCGGCTACTCAGGCTGGAGCAAGGGCCAGGTCGAGCGCGAAATCCAACATCGCTCCTGGATCGTCACCTCCCCCGTCAGGCAGGTGCTCACGCTGAAGCCCGAGGCCGGGCTTTGGAACAGCCTCCTGGAAGGCATGGGACCGGTTTACCAGCTCATTTCACGCACGCCGGAAAAGGTGGAGCTGAACTAAGGCGGGGTGGATGCCCTGCCTTGATTTCAGGGAGATGCGCAGAGCAATCCTGGCGCGTGCTTTGTTAAAGACCGCGCATGAACCGCGTGTTTACTTGCCCCCATGCTCCGGTTTTCCGCCAACAGGCTCCATGCCTGGCCCATTCTTTTTCTTCTCATCTGCCTGTCCGCCGGCCTGCTGCCGGGCCAAACGGGCCTGAAGCTGCGGCTGGTGCCCGAGACCACGGCGATTGTTCCAGGCCAGAGTTTCCGCGTCGGCCTGTTCATCCAGCATGAAAAAGGCTGGCACACCTACTGGCGTCAGCCGGGCATCGTCGGTGTCCCGACCACCCTCGACTGGCAGCTGCCCGAGGGTTTCAAGGCCGGGCCGCTTGAATACCCTGAACCGGAGGCAACGAAGATGTTCCAGATCAAAGCCCAGGGTTATGAGCGTGACGTGCTCCTGCAGACGGAAATCCAGGCCCCGGCCAGTCTACAGCCCGGCGACAGCATCACCCTGAGAGGCCGTGCGGCCTGGATGTGCTGCGCCAGCACCTGCCACCCCGGCACCCTGGAACTCAGTCTCAGCCTGCCCGTGGCGGCCACCAGCAGCCCCGACCCCGCCTGGCAGCCCGTCTTTGCCCAGGAACGATCGCGTTACGCCCACCCCTCCGACGCCTGGTCGGCCGAGGCTGCTGAAAAGGACATGAACGTTACCCTGACCCTGAGACCTGTCTCGGACCGGGCCCGACCCCTTCCCTCCTCCGGCCCGCCGCCTGTCATCCTGTTCTTCACCGAGGACGGCTGGATCAACAGCGACCAGGACCAGCGGATCGAGGTCGGCCAGGACGGCTCCCTGACCCTGCGCCTGGTCCGCGCCGAGGTCTTTCTGGGGAAAAAAACGCCAGACAGGCTCCTGGGCGTGGTGCAATGGGAGGGGGGCTGGCACAAAGACGGCTCGCTGAGAAGCATGATGATTCGTCCCTTGCTAAGACGCTGACCCCGCTGTCCGTTCCTTACATAGAGTTGAATTCGGCATAGAATCCACTACACCTCCCCCCGAACATGAAAGGCATCCTCATCCTTATCCTAGCTGCGGCGGTCGGCTACCTCTCTTATGAATACGCCTACCCGGTGCTTGCCAACTATGTGAAGTTTGAAAAGCATAAAAAGGAGGTCGCTGTCGCCCCGGCTCCGCCTCCAGTGGTCAAGAAGAAGGTAGCCGTCGTCGAGGCGCCAAAGCCGAAAATGGAGGAACCCAAGCCCGAGCCGCCTAAGCCTATGGAGCCCAAGCCGGAGCCCATGCCTGAAATGCCGAAGCCTGTGGTTGATCCCAACGCCTTTGTGGCCCCGGTGCTGCCAAGCCTGGAAGAGCGCACGGAAAACTGGACCAAGCTGCCAGCCTCCGCCTTCCCCAGGCCGGTCACCATCAAGCGTGACCTGACCCTGAGCATGAAGATGGGCGCCAACACCGCCTCCACCCAGGTCAAGGCCGGCGGCACCATGATCGCCCGCGGCCAGGATGGCCTCAACATCCTCGTCTCCCCCACCGAAACCTCGCCCATGAAGGCCTCCGTGGCCCTCGATGACACGAACCTGAAGGAGATCCTGAACGCCGGTTACGAAAACTGGAAGGTCGCCTACATCGCCAGCCTGAAGAACGCCCATGAATATCGTCTCGCTGCGGCGGAACGCGCCAAAAACGCACCGGCCAGCAGCAAAGGCAGCACCGCCAAGGCAGGCAACGACAAGCCGACCAAGGACAAGGACGGCACTTATCCCCTCCTGATCGCAAGCATGAAGTCCGGCCAGGTCACGGAAATCAAGCCCGATGCCATCAAGGAATGGAGCGACCCCGTTCTTGAGGAGGGCATCTGGAAGGTCAATGTGAAGTACGAAACCATGACCATGTTCGGCAAATTCGACACCGAGGCCCAGGCCCAGATCAAGAATGGCGTCGTGGAGAAATGGATCTACACCGGCTCCGGCGAGGTCGTTCCCTGAAGCCCCTGCGGCAAAACCTATCCAGCCCGGCCTTCCACCATTCTGCGGGGCCGGGCTTCTTCTTGTCAAAAACCTGCACGCCAAGGTCACAAAAGCTGTCCGGTTTTGTCTTTTCGCGCTGGAGTGTGCAGGCTAGTAAAGGTCGCCCCGCCCAACCTCCCTTCATCGCATGAAACGCTACGCCCTCGGCATCGATTACGGCACCAACTCCTGCCGCTCACTGCTCATCGACCTCGACAACGGCGCGGAGGTGGGTTCGGCTGTCTTCCCCTATCCAAGCGGTGAAATGGGCATCCTACTGGACCCGAAGGACCCGCACGTCGCCCGCCAGAACCCGCAGGACTACCTCGACGGGTTGGAAAGCGTCACCCGCAGCGCCCTTCAGCAGGCGGCGGCCACCATCCCCGGCTTCGATGCCGCCCAGGTGGTCGGCATCGGCATTGACACCACCGGCAGCACGCCAATCCCGGTCAATCATGAAGGCACGCCGCTCGGCCTGCTGCCGGAGTTTAAGAACAACCTCAATGCCATGGTCTGGCTGTGGAAGGACCACACCGGTCATGCCGAGGCTGCCGAGATCACCCAGCTCGGAACGGCCATGCGCCCCAACATCATGGCCAAATGCGGCGGCATTTATTCCAGTGAATGGTTCTGGAGCAAGATCCTCCGTCTCCGACGCATCGATGAAACGGTCTTCAAGGCCGCCTTCAGCTTTGTCGAGCACTGCGACTGGATCCCCGCCGTGCTCACCGGCAACACCAACCCGCTGACCCTCAAGCGCAGCATCTGCGCCGCCGGCCACAAGGCCATGTTCAGCTCCGAATGGGGCGGCCTACCGGACAAGGAGTTCCTTGGCAGTCTGGATCCAAGCCTCGCCGAGCTGCGTGACCGTCTTTATTCCGAAGCCCACACCGCCGACACCCGCGCCGGCGGCCTCTGCGAGGAATGGGCCGCACGTCTTGGCCTGAAGGAAGGCACGGCCGTCAGCGTCGGTGCCTTTGACGCCCACATGGGGGCCGTCGGTGCCGGCATCAAGGAGGGCACCCTGGTGAAAATCCTCGGCACCAGCACCTGCGATCTCATGATCGCCCCGGCCGACAGGCCTCTGGCCGACATCCCGGGCGTCTGCGGCATCGTCAACGGCAGCGTGCTGCCAGGCTTCCACGGCATTGAGGCCGGACAGAGCGCCGTGGGCGACCTGTTCCTCTGGCTTGTCAACCACCTCGTCCCCGAAAGCTACGGCGCCACGCCCGGAGAGAAGTTTGTGAACATGGAAAAGGCCATGACCGGCCAGAAACCGGGCGCCACCGGCCTGCTCGCCCTCGACTGGAACAACGGCAACCGCACCATCCTCGTCGACGTGCGCCTCACCGGCCTGCTGCTCGGCCAGACGCTGCACACCGAGGCCCATGAAATCTACCGCGCCTACATCGAGGCCACCGCCTTCGGTGCGCTCACGATCATCAGACGCGTCGAAGAATACGGCGTGAAGATCGACGAAATCATCAACACTGGCGGCCTGTCCATCAAGAACGCCACGCTCATGCAGATCTACGCCGACATCATCGGCAAGCCGATGAAGGTCAGCCAGAGCGAACAGACCTGCGCCCTGGGCGCCGCCATCTTCGGCGCCGCCGCCGCCGGTGCGGATGACCTTGGCAAGCTCCAGGCCAGGGTCACCGCCACCCGCGAGAAGGTGTATCATCCCATCCCAGAAAACGTCGCGGTCTACCGTGAGCTCTACACCCTGTACCGCAACCTGCACGACGCCTTCGGCACCGCGAGCTGGAGCGGCAGGCTGAACCACGTCATGAAACAGCTCCTCGACATCCGGACGAAGCAGGGCTGAGGAGAGAACTCGAAAACTGGGCAGGGTGATGGGCATCAGCCCGTCACCCCGTCACGATGCCCCCAAGCGCACGAGCAGCCCGGCCGACAGGCCATCCAAGCTGCCTTTTTAATGCTGCCGCAGCCATCACTCCCAAGCCGGCTCCAAGATCACCAGCTGAAGCTCATCACAACTTCTCTGCCTTCCCCTGCGAGGATTGAGCCTTGGCACCTTGGAACACTCCCTGGTCCTTGCTGCCTGGACAATGGTCATCCCCAATCTCGTCCCCATGCAGGGAAAAACATCAAGAAACAGCCCCTTAAGCTCGAAGCAAAAGGGGCTGTGAAAATCCTCAACACACTCACGCGCTGAAGACCATGTTCATTTGCGTCAGTCCTCGCCACTCGCCGCAGCCAGGGCGGCGATGACATTGATGTCCTCCAGGGTGGTCGTGTCACCTTTGAGCGTCTCACCGGAGGCGATCTGCTTCAGCAGGCGACGCATGATCTTGCCGGAACGGGTCTTCGGAAGAGCGGCGGCGAAACGAATCTCGTCCGGCGTGGCCACCGGACCAATGACCTTGCGGACGTGCTTCTTGAGTTCCTCGGACAGGTCGCGGCTGGTTTTGACACCCTCCTTGACCGTGACGAAGCAGACGACGCCCTGGCCCTTGAGCTCATCCGGCCGGCCCACCACGGCGGCCTCGGCCACGGCGGAATGGGAAACAAGAGCGCTCTCCACCTCGGCAGTGCCCAGGCGGTGGCCGGCGACATTAAGTACATCGTCGATGCGGCCGATGATCCAGAAATAGCCGTCCTTGTCACGACGGGCTCCGTCGCCGGCGAAATACCAGCCCTTGAAGTCGCTCCAGTAGGTCTTCTGATAACGATCCTTGTCGCCCCAGATGCCGCGCAGCATGGACGGCCAGGGCTTGCGGATGACCAGCTTGCCCTGCTCGTCCTTGCCGACCTCCTTGCCAAGATCGTCCACGACGGCGGCGTCAACGCCGAAGAAGGGCAGCGTGGCGGTGCCGGGCTTGGTCGGGATGGCGCCGGGGATCGGAGTGATCATGTGGCCGCCGGTCTCGGTCTGCCACCAGGTGTCCACGATCGGGCACCTGCCTCCGCCGACCTGGTTATGATACCACATCCAGGCCTCGGGATTGATCGGCTCACCCACGGTGCCGAGAAGGCGCAGCGAGCTGAGGTCGTGCTTCTTCAGCCACTCATCACCCCACTTCATGAAGGCACGGATCGCAGTCGGCGCAGTGTAGAACACGGTGACGCCATACTCCTCGATGATGCGCCAGAAGCGGTCGTTCTCCGGCCAGTTGGGCGCGCCTTCATACATCAGCGAGGTCGCACCCATCGCCAGAGGGCCGTAGACCATGTAGCTGTGGCCGGTGACCCAGCCGATGTCGGCCGTGCACCAGTAGACATCGTCGTCACGCAGGTCGAAGACATACTTGCTGGTCATGTAGGCATGCAGCAGGTAGCCGCCGGTGGTGTGCAGGATGCCCTTGGGCTTGCCCGTGCTCCCGCTGGTGTAGAGGATGAAAAGCGGTGCCTCGGAATCCATCGCCACCGCCGGGCACTTCGCATCGACATACTCCAGCTCGCGGTGCCACCAGTAGTCGCGCCCTTCCTCAATATGCACGTCCTGGCCGGTGCGCCTGAGCACGATGACCGACTTCACGGGCGTGTCCCCACCCTTCAGGGCGTCATCGACATTCTTCTTGAGGGCCACCACGGCGCCGCGGCGGTAACCGCCATCGGCGGTGATCACCATGGTCGCACCGCAGTCGGTCACGCGGTCCTTGATGGACTCGGCGCTGAAGCCGCCGAACACGACGCTGTGCATCGCACCGATGCGGGTGCAGGCCAGCATGGCCACGGCTGCCTCGGGCACCATCGGCATGTAGATGACCACACGGTCGCCCTTCTTCACCTTGTGACGCTTCAGCACGTTGGCAAAGCGGCACACGTCACGGTGCAGCTGCTGGTAGGTGATGACGCGCTTTTCACCGGGCTCGCCCTCCCAGATGATGGCGGCCTTGGTCTTGCGGGGGCCGTCCAGGTGGCGGTCGAGGCAGTTTTCACTGACATTAAGCTGGCCGCCAACGAACCATTTGGCGTTCGGGCACTTCCAGTCCAGCACCTTCTTGAAGGGCCTGCTCCAGGAGAGTTCCTTCGCCTCACGGCCGAAGAACTTGTCCGGGTTTTTCAACGACTCGGCGTGCATCTTCTGGTACTGGGCCATCGAACTGATGCGCGCCTTTTTGGCAAAGTCAGCGGAGGGCTTGAACACCCGGTTTTCAACCAGGAGGCTTTTCGTGGAACTACCGGAGGCCTTCACCGCTTTCTTGGGAGCGGGTTTTGCAGCTTTCTTGGGGGCGGTCTTGGCGGCTTTTTTCTTGCTCATGGTCGGGGAAACTGGGGCGGAGTTAACGAAGGGCGGCGGAGGCTACATGCAGCCGACTTTGTCTGGCAACCGCGAAGTGTGATACTTTGAAACCGTTCTCAGTCCCGCTTCCAGGGCTGGATGCCGCTCATTCCGCCGTCTCGACCAGCTCGGCGCTCACCAACCCCTGGGTGACATGCCGGGGCTGGGCGATGATGTCCACCAGACGCTCAAAGGTGTCCCTGCCCCGGGTGATCTCAATTTCCACCCGC
>JBIJBP010000171.1:0-9392 GCA_044345155.1 Prosthecobacter sp.
TCTTCATCAAGGGCGACGACGTGATCTTCAGCGAGGTGTCGCCGCGTCCGCATGACACGGGTCTTGTCACGCTGATCTCCCAGGACCTGAGCGAGTTCGCCCTGCATGTGCGAGCCATCCTCGGCCTGCCGATTCCGAACATCCACCAGCATGGGCCAAGCGCGAGCTGTGCGGTGCTGGTCGAAGGTGAGTCCAGCAGCGTTCAGTTTGGCTCGCTTGACCAGGTGCTTGCCGAGCCGGACACACAGGTGCGCCTCTTTGGCAAGCCGACGGTCAGCGGTCAGCGGCGCATGGCGGTGACGCTGGCGCGGGCGGAAAACATCAACACGGCGCGTGCCAGGGCCCATCGTGCGGCCCAGGCGATGGAGATCAAGCTGTGACGTGGTCCGTCAGGCGGCGGAAGCACGGGCCTTCGTGACCATTTCCATGAACAGCTTCCTTTGTTCGGCCAGGGCGGCCACACGGTCGCCCGGCTTCGTGCGGGCCTCCAGCAGCACCCATCCTGCATAATCCGCATCGACCAGAAGGCGCGCGAGTTCAGGATAGGGATACTTGCCCTCGTTCACCTCGCGGATGTGGGTGGTGGCACCGAGATAAGGCTGCACCTTGGCGAAGTTTCCGGCGATGCCCTCGCCCTCGAGATCCTGATCGTTGGAGTTCCAGCAGACACGGACGTTGTCCCGTGCCGCCACCTCCATGATGGTGCGGATGTGGCCGAGGTCGCAGACGCCTCCGTGAACCTCCAGACGAATCTCCTGGCCGAAGCCAAGGGCGTAGTCGCCGAGGGCCGCGAGGGACCTGCCGATCTGCTCCAGCGTCTTCTCGACCGGCACTTCCTTGGGCAGGTTGTTAGGCTTCACCTTGACGCCGCTGCCGCCGATGTCGTGGCTGAGCTTGATGTAATCCCTGGCGAGATCGACCTGCTTCTTCACCTCGGCGGCGTCGGCGCTGTGAAACTCGCAGTTGGTGCCCATGCCCAGCACCTCGACCGGGGAGTCTTCAAAGCGTTTCCTCACCTCGGCGCGTCCGGCGTCGGACAGTCCGGGCTCCACCTTGTGGGCGTGTTCGATGCGGAGCTCGACGCCGAGCACGTCGGCGGTCTCGCAATTCTTGATGAGCGTCGGCAGGTCCCAGTCGGCGCCCCACATGTAGGTCACGAGGCCGTAATGGATGTTCTCACCCTTGTAGCTGAGCTTGGCCTCCTGGGCGATGAGCGGGGCGGCAAAGGCGGAACCCAGGGCGGTGGCGAGGAAGTGGCGGCGGTTGGACATGGTGGAAGAAAACGCAGGGACTCAGCGCTTCCATGCACGAAGAAGGGCGGGGATGGAGCGGATGGGTGGCTTAGCGTGACTGCGCCTTCTGAACCTCCTGGAAGGGGGAGACCACGCCGAGGGTGCTGGGAATGAACTCATCCGTGCGAAAGCAGCTCGCCGGCAGGCCTTCGGCGTTGATCAGGTTGGCGCCTTCCGGCCAGGCGGCCCAGGCATAGCGGACGCCGACGGGATTTGGGACGGCGCTGCTGGAAACGACGACCTCGGAGCCTTCGATCTTCGCCTCCGCCCAGGCCCATTTTTGATCCTGTCCGGCGATCTGGAAATGCTTCAGTTCACCGCCATCGCGGGTCTTCAGGCCGCCGCCGACATGATCGAACTGGACGCGAACCCGGGCGCCTTCAACGACGGCGTTCTTGAACATGGGCCCGCTGAACACGGTGTTGGTTCGGCCATAGTCGTGGGCGAGCGCCCAGAGGGCCAGGCGGCGGCCAACCTCCTGCTTGTTCTTCGGGTGGATGTCCTTCTCCTCGCCGATGTCGTTGGTGACGACGAGCCCGCAGCGTGGCAGGGTGATGGCGGTCAGGTACTGCGCCTCCTGAAGCTCTGCCCAGGTGTCTGGCAGGCCGGGCTCCTTCGCCACAGGCTGTCCGTTTCCAAAGCCGGCGAGCTGGACGATGTAGAAGCTGAACTCCGAGTTCCAGCGCGTGCGCCAGTCGTTGATCATGTTGGGCAGCAGCTCCTGGTACTGGAAGGCGCGCTTCTGGTTCGACTCGCCCTGATACCACACGGCGCCCTGGATGGAATAGGGGATCAGCGGGGCGACCATGGCGTTGAACAGCACGGCGGGGTGATGCGGGGTCTTGTTGGGATCATCCGGCGGGCGCGGTGCGGGCGGCGGTTTCACCTGCTTGTCAGCGGGAAGGGCGGCGTTGTCCTTGCGGATCTTCTGGACCTGGGCCTGCCATTCGGCCTTGGCGACCTCATGCCTGGCGTTCTCGGCCGTGGCATCCCAGCTCTGACGGATGCCGTCCCAGTCGCTCAGCATCTGGGCGGCGCAGGGGCGTTCCTCCAGGGATTCGCGACTGGTCCAGGCCTCGACCCGGGTTCCGCCCCAGGAGGTGTTGATGAGGCCGACAGGCACCTTCAGCACCTGGTGCAGATGCCTGCCGAAGAAGTAGCCCACGGCGGAAAACTGGCCGACGTTGCCGGGATTTGCCTCCTTCCAGGAGCCCTTGACATCATCGGCAGGGGACATCGCCGTGGCGCGTTCGACGTTGAACATGCGGATCTGGGGAAAGTTCGCCGCCTCGATCTCCTGCTGAGGGTTGGCCGACTGGCTGACCGTCCACTGCATGTTCGACTGGCCGGAGCAGATCCACACCTCGCCGACGAGCAGGTTCTTCAGGGTGAGGTTGTTTTTGCCGCTCACCTTCATCTCCTGGGGGCTGGCATTGGCAGGAAGCGGATCCAGGATCACCCGCCATCTGCCGTCCAGGTCCGCACGGGCCGCGCGGGTCTGACCGGCAAACTGGACGCTGACATCCTCGTCCGGCGCCGCCCAGCCCCAGATGGACAGGGGCTTGCCCTGCTGGAAGACGAGCCCGTCGCTGAACAGGGCTGGCAGCCTGACCTCCGCCCGGGCGGACGCGATGAACAGGATAATGGTTAGGCCAAGGCGGAGACGGGCATTCATGTCACGGAGGGTTGAACAAGAAGTGATACAAGCTTTTCCGGCTGCTTGCTCAAGTCGCATTCGTAACCCTGGATCATTTTGCCCGCTGTTCTGATTCGCAATCATGACAATGCCGGACAGTGAGAGGCTGCTTTCCCTGCCGACAGCCGCAGGACTGGGGGGTGACCGGGCGTTATAAGGGCCCCATGAACCGTCGCCGTTTACTCCAGGCCTCAGCCGCCCTGCTTCCCGCCGCCCTTCCAGCGCGTGCTGCCATGGCGGCGACGAGGATCATCGACACGCACACGCATTTTTATGATCCAACCCGGCCCGAAGGTGTGCCCTGGCCGGGCAAGGGCACAAAACTTTACCGGAAGGTCATGCCTGCCGACTGGCGGGCGCTGGCCGAGCCTCACGGCGTGAGGGAGACGGTCATTGTCGAGGCCAGCCAGTGGGTGGAGGACAACCAGTGGATTCTTGACCTGGCGGCGCGGGAAAAATGCATCGTCGGCTTTGTTGGCAACCTGGACCCGACCTCACCGGACTTTGCCAGGAACGTGAAACGGTTCGCCGCCAATCCGGTGTTTCGCGGGATTCGCTGGCGTGCCGACCTAGTGAGGATCGACGCCCACAGGGATGCGGCGCTTGCGGGTGCCAGGGTGCTGGCTGAGCAGGGGCTTGAACTTGACCTGAATGGCGGTCCGGAGCTGCTGCCCCATGCTTCCAAGCTTGCGAAGGACGTGCCGGACCTGCGCATTGTCATCAATCATCTGGGCGGCAGCGGTGATCCGCAGTCGCTGCGCCCCGGCTGGCGTGAGGGCATCACGGAAATCGCCCGTCGAAAAAACGTCTGGATGAAGGTTTCCGCGCTGGTCGAGCAGGTGAAGTGCGAGGAGGGCAAGGCTCCCCGCGAGGTGGACTACTATCTGCCCATTCTGGATCATCTCTGGGAAAGCTTCGGTCCCGACCGTCTCATCTACGGCAGTAATTGGCCGGTCAGCGATCGCGGCGCGTCTTATGATGTCGTCTTCAACCTGGTGCGCGACTACTTCAATGGAAAGGGGGGGGACGCCTCCGAAAAGTACTTCTGGAAGAACTCCCGCGACGCCTACCGATGGATTGAGCGAAAGTGAGATTCGTCCGGCAGGGTGTCACGAGGCCGGCGGGGTGCGCTTCCGATGCTTCCGGACCATGCCCATCTGCTTCAGCTTCCGCTGCAGGCTGCGTCGGCTCATGTTGAGCATTTCCGCAGCCTCGCTGCGGTTGTTTCCGGCGCGTTCGAGGGCCTCAATGATAAGCTGCTTCTCCACCTCGTGGATGTCGAGAGGGGCCTTTTCCGGCTGGGCAACGACCGTTGAGACAGGCTTGTCGGTTGCGGAGGTGGCCACCCGCCATCCAAGGCCGCCGGGACGGGTTAGGTAACCGGGCAGATGCTTTGCCGTCACCCGGCTGCTGTTGCTCATGACCACGCCGTGTTCGATGGCGGCACGAAGCTCGCGGACGTTGCCCGGCCAGTCGTAGTTCATGAGCACGGGCAGGGCGTCCTCGCCAAGCGGCTTGTAGGTCTTGCCATTGGCCGTTGCGAGATCCTTGAGGAAGTGGTCGGCAAGCACAGGGATGTCGCCCTTGCGGTTCCGCAGCGGCGGCATGTGGATGGTGACCACGCGCAGCCGCCAGTAGAGGTCCTCGCGGAACTTGCCCTCCTCGACCATCTTGGCCAGGTCCTTGTTGGTGGCGGCGATGACGCGCACGTCCACCTTGATGGGCTTCGCGCCGCCCACTCGTTCAATCGTTTGTTCGCCCAGGGCGCGCAGCAGCTTCACCTGGGTGTTGGCGTCGATCTCGCCGATCTCATCCAGGAACAGCGTGCCTCCATCAGCAAGTTCGAAGCGACCGATGCGGCGCTCCTGGGCGCCGGTGAAGGCGCCCTTTTCATGCCCGAACAGCTCGCTTTCCAGGATCTGCGGGGACAGTGCGGCGCAGTGCACGGTGACCAGCCTGGCCTTGGGCCGACCGCTGAGGTTGTGGATGGCACGGGCGACCAGTTCCTTGCCGGTGCCGCTTTCACCTTCGATGAGGACGGTCGCCCGGGTCGGCGCCACCTGCTGGAGGGTCTCCAGGATCGGTTTCAGGGCGTCGGCCTGCCCGAGGATGCCCTCGATGCTGAACTTCTGCTCGACCTGCTGCTTCAGCACCTTGTTCTCCTGCTCCAGGCTGCGGCTGCGCAGGGCGCGTTTCACCAGAAGCTCGACCTCGTCCAGGTTCAGCGGTTTGGTGACAAAATGATAGGCACCGCGCCGCATGGCTTCGACAGCGGTGTCCACGCTGCCGTAGGCGGTCATCATGATGCAGACGGGCGGGCGTGGCATAGCCAGGGCCTGTTCGAGCAGCTTCATGCCATCATCCTCGCCCAGGCGCAGATCGGTCAGCATGACGTCAACCGGGTCGTTGCGCAGGTATTCCAGGGCCTCGGCGGCGTTGGAGGCGACATAGCAGTCGAACTCGTCCTCCAGCGACAGGCGCAGTCCGTCGCGGGTGTGCTTTTCGTCATCGACGATCAGAACGGTGGCTGGTTCGGTCATAGATTCCAAGGTAGCGAACAAAATGCCAACTCGGCAGTTTGCAAAGTCTGAGCTTCATGAAAAAAAGCCCTCTTGGCGCATTTGGGGGTGCCTTCATGCCAGCATTGGCACAATCTCCCCGTGACAGCAGAGGCCATCTGACTGCGTTCTTTCACCAGTCCAACCATGCCCATCACCTTTCCTCCCATCACCCGCCGCCATTGGCTCAAAGGCTGCCTTGCCACCGCTTTCGCCCCTCGTCTGGCTTCCGCCCGTGGCGACACAGACGGGGAGCTTTGGGTGCTTTTTTCCGACACCCACATCGCCGCAGACATGAAGCTGGAGGCACGCGGGGCGGTCATGGCGGAGAACCTCAGCCGTTGCGTCAACCAGGTGCTTGGCATCGGCCAGAAGCCCTTTGGCGTGCTGGTGAACGGTGATTGCGCCTATCTTGAAGGGCAGCAGACGGATTATGACGCCTTTGTGAAGCTGATCGAGCCCCTGCGCGAGTCGGCCATCCAGGTTCACTGCACCCTGGGCAACCACGATGACCGCAAGTATTTCATCGGTGCCATGACCAGCCCGCAGGATCCGCGTCCGGTCGAGGGCAAGCATGTGGAACTGCTCAGTTCGGCTACGATGAACTGGGTCCTTCTGGACACGCTTCACGAGGTCAACAAGACCCCGGGTGAACTGGGCGAACTGCAGCGCGGCTGGCTGGATCGCACGCTGGCTTCCTGCCCGGATCGCCCGACGGTGGTCATGGCTCATCACAATCCCCAGGTCGCCCTGCCGACTGGCAGCAAGCCGACGGGCATGATGGACAGCGACGCGATGTTTGAGGTGCTGGGCAGGCACAAAAAGGTCAAGGCCTTCGTCTATGGGCACACCCACGCATGGGGGCACAAAGTGCATGAGGCCACGGGCATCCACCTGATCAACCTGCCGCCGGTGGCCTACGTCTTTTCCAAGGAGCGTCCCAACGGCTGGGTGTCCGCACGTGCCACCCCGGAAAAGCTCACCCTGGAACTACGGGCACTGAACCCAGCCCACGACCAGCACGGTCAGAAGGTCGAGATCGCATGGGGGTGAGGAAGGGGACATCAACAACTGACCTGCCTCCCTGACAGTCAGCCCACTGAGGCGGGAGCACGCGGTGGGGATCCGCCGCGCCTGCGGGCTCATAGGGCTGTCGGCAAGCAGCTACTGTTACCGGCCTGCGCCAGTCCGGGAGGACGCCCACACCAGGGAATGTCTAGCCATTGAAGTGGACAGCTCTTGAAGCGGCCAGCGAGTGACCAGCGTCCTGGAACGGCTGGTGACCCAGCAAGGCCATCCCAAACGGCGGCTGACCGACAACGGACCGGAGTTTGCGGGCAAGGCGCTGGCGCGCTGGGCCGATGAGCATTGTGTGGAGCACGTGTTTATCGAACCGGGCAAGCCGGTGCAGAAGAACGCCTCCATCGAGAGCTTCAACGGCGAGATGCGCAACGATTGTCTCAACGAGCATAGGTTCACGCGGATGGACAAAGCGAAGCAAATCATTGAGGCCTGGCGCGTGGACTGCAACGACTGCTGGCCGCACCGTTCGCTCGGGGGGAGTCCCGCCGAGTTCGCGACTCAAGCATCGACTTCCAAGCCGAACCAACAGTCACGTCCCGACTCTCTCACAATAACCGTTCCAAACTCGGGGGGCAGGTCAACCCTGGTGGAGACGATGGCCTGGGACTTCGGCACGAGGCAAACAAGACCGCATTTTTTCAGCCGGTCACCCCATGTTTGTCCTACCCCTCCTGCTATAAAGTCACACATCAATCGTGTTGTCCCCACCCATGCTTCCTCCCGCCCTCACCGCCGCCCTGCCGCAGATTCCTGCGCCCGTCATTCTGCTGGAGGGCACGCGCCGCGTCCCGGAAGCACTGAGACCGCGGCTTTCCAAGTTCGCCCGCCTGCTTGCCGAGGAGCTACCACACGCCATCTTTCGCAGCGGCAATGCCGAGGGTAGTGACGACGCCTTCGCGCAGGGCGTCGCCGAGGTGGACCCGCGCCGTTTGCAGCTGGTCCTGCCCACGCCTGGCATGGGGCGTGCACGCCGCCCCGCGGGTGCCGTGTGCCACGCGCTGGACGAACTGCCACTCGGTGAAAAAGAGCCGCTCATCCAGGCCTGCACCGCCGCATCCCCAGAAAATCGTCGGCTCTTTGAGCTCTACCTGCGCAGTCTCTCCGGCACGCCAGCCTACAGCAAGTCCCTCTACCTCGTGCGGGATGGTCTCAAAGTGCTCGGCAGTCCCGCCCTCGGCCTCGCCCCGGCCTCGGTGGCCATCTTTTTCGTCGATGAATCCAACCAATCCAGCGGCGGCACCGGCCACACCATCCGCCTCTGCCAGCAGCGCAGCGTGCCTGTCCTCACCCAGCGCGACTGGATGTCCAGCCAGTAACCCCACTCCGCGATGCCCCGTCTGCCCTCCGGTCGCTATTTCTGCATCCAGGATCACCCGCTCCGGGACCTGCTCAGGTCGCTCTCGATGAATGGGCTTGGCCTGCCCGAACTCCTGGGCATCAGCCAAGTCTCGGACCTGAAGCCCCACCTCCGACTCATGTGGCTAATGCCCATCGGGGCAGATAGCCGCCCTTTCACCGATATGCATCCTCTATACCAGTCGATACCCGACGGGCTCACCCTTATCGATAGTGGGCATACATTCGCCGACCTGCCCGAGGAACTCGACGAAACTGACCGGGCTGCGCTGGAGGACTTTTGGGAGAGCTTGCCCTGCAAACAGTTTGTCAGATCGTGCCTGGATGACGTGACGAATGCCCAGAAACGCATTACCGACTCGGATCAGCCCGAGGACCGTGTCCTCGTCAAATGGTGGTACCAAAACCCTTTGGACTGCCCCGAATTCAATGCCGAATTGGAGAAGTTCATCGCCTACATGACCGAGATTTATCTGGATTCCAAAAAACAATCTGGATCACCACCGCCATGAATGTCCGCCCCTCAGTGTGAGTGTGGCTTCCTCATGAACCCGCTCCTCTCTGAAATCGCCTGCATCCCCGACCGCTCCGGTTCCAGGCAGCCCATGCAGGAGACCGCCGTCAGCGCCTTCAACGACTTCCTCGCCGCCCAGCTCACCGTTCCCGGCCAGGCACGCCTCACCCTGGTGCGATTGGATGACGCCTGTGAGGTCCCGGCACCGCACACGCCGTGCAGGACTGCGCGCAGGCAAAGGCGGAGGAATTTGCAGGGAAGGGCAAACACCAAGTTTGGCGATGCAAGCAGAGAAAAACAGGGGCTGTCGTCGAGGTGCCCCTTGTTGAGCCCTTGGCCTCCCACATCACCTCACTGAAGGTCAGCAGTGGCTTCCTGTGTCCATCCCTGGCATGCTTGCCAACGGGCAGTCCTGTAGGGCTCTCCATGGGCTTCTCCGACATCCTGGATGCCGCTGGCGTCGTGCGCGAGCGGCGTGAGAAGGAGGATGGCAGCAAAGGCCAGACCTGGACCAACAAGACCTTTCACAGCCTGCGCCACACATGCAACAGCCTACTTGCCAACGCGGGCGTGTCGCAGGAAATTCGTCGTCATATTCTCGGTCATGCCTCTAGCCGCGTGAATGACGGCTACACCCACCTGGAGATGCAGACGATGGCCGATGCTTTGAAAAAGGCCATGGCAGGCACCAAGTGAGCTTCGATTTGCTGGCACACTGAAGTATGATATTAATAACCGAAGAAGCGGATGGATTTGATCAATGGCAGTAAGCGTCACGCGCAGCGCCCTGTGAACTGGGTGGCAGGCGGAGGCAGGCGGAGCGAGAGGCGTGGCACCTATGGGAACCAAAGCGATGATCTTGAAAGGTGGCGCGCGCAGGCGCGCTGCGGTGC
>JBIJBP010000059.1:0-30276 GCA_044345155.1 Prosthecobacter sp.
CGCAGCGAATCATCCGGCACCTGCAGGGCCACATGCGGCACCGTCGTCGGCCAGTAGAGGAAGAACGGCTCGTCCTTGTGCCTGCGCACAAACTCACGCGCCTGTTCGGCGATGAGGTCGGCGGAGTACTCCGAGCCCTGGAAGCGGCGGTAGCTTTCCTCACGGGTCGGATCCTCCCCCGGCTTGAAGCGGTCGTGCGCGGGGAAGTCCGGGTTTTTCAGCGGAATCGTCCGGTCGTCATCCCAGAGATAGACCGGGTAGAAGTTGTGCGCGACGCTCTGGCAGTTGTAGCCGAACCAACGTTGAAATCCCTGCTTCAGGGGCGCGCCGCTGCTGGCCGGCCCGCCCAGGCCCCACTTGCCAAAGCCGCCGGTGGCAAGGCCGATGTCGCGCATGACCTCGGCCATCGTCCTGGCCTCGTCGGGAATCGGATGCTGTCCCTCCGTGGCCGGGATGCCGCCCTGGGTCTTGACCTTGTTGTCCGCCGTGCCCCGGTTGTCGCGGATGAAGGTGTGCCCGGGATGCAGGCCGGTCATCAGCACCGAGCGCGACGGTGCGCAGACGGCGTTGCCGCAGTAATGGCGGGTCAGCTTCATGCCCTCCGCCGCCATGCGGTCCAGGTGGGGCGTGCGGATCTTCTTCTGGCCATAGGCGCCGAGATCCCCGGGCCCCAGGTCATCCGCGAGGATGAACACGACATTCGGAACCCGGGCGGGGAGATTGGCAAGACCTGCGAGAAGGCAGGTCGCAAGCAGCAGCAGGGAACGGATCAGCTTCATGGGAACTCGAGCAACGCGCCCGATGGACCTGTTCTTCCTTCAAACCCCGGCCATGAGAGCGAATGCGACGAGAGGGACGGCAGGCAGCATTGGGTGGGCTTGGAGCCAGCGACGAGGTAGCAGATAGAAAATCCCCAATGTCCAGGGTTCAATGACCAGGGAATGCCCCAGCTCATCTGACAATGCCCAGGGCTGCCGATGGGTGTGAGCGTTGAGATGGCCCCGAGAACCGTTGAGCCAGCCAGGCCCCAGGTCCAAGCCCGTGACTCCCTGAAAGGCCGAAGCAGACTTGGCGGTTTGAAGCCTGGGATTTCCCTGGTCATTGGCTTCCTGGTCCTTGGTTCTTCAACCTCCGGGTCCTTCAATCCCCTGGTTTCCCGAAGCCCCGCCCCTCCTACCCCAAAGTTTTTCGGCGCAGGCTTGCCAAATGGGCCAGGCATGGGAAGGCTTGCCTCCCTTCCCACGTTTTCTTAATCTCATGGCCCGACCCTCCGCCGCCAACCTCGTCGTGATCGGTTCACTCAATGTGGACCTCATTGCGCAGGTGGAGCATTTGCCCAGCCCCGGGGAGACCGTCGTGGCCACGAATCTCGTCAAACGCTTCGGAGGCAAGGGCGGCAACCAGGCGCTGGCCGCCGCCCGTCATGGCGCCCAGGTCATGTTCCTTGGGAACCTCGGCGATGACCCGGACGGCAGGGATTACCGCAACCACCTGCGCCGGGAGGGGATCAACTGCAGCGCCCTGAACACCATCCGCGGTGTCACCGGCTGCGCCTACATCACGGTCGATCAGGCCGGTGAAAACCAGATCGTCGTCATCCCCGGGGCCAACGGTGCCCTGACCGGTCCTTCGATCAAGATGCAGCGCGCCCGCATCGCCGTGGCGAAGGCGCTCCTGCTGCAGCTGGAAATCCCCCTCGAGGCCGCCATCGACGCCATCCGCATCGCCAATGAATCCAAGGTGGCCGTCGTCCTCAATCCCTCCCCTGTCGCCAAGGCCTTTCCCTGGGGCGATGTGAAGCTCGACGTGGTGATCGTCAATGAGCACGAGGCCCGGGAGATCTTCGACCTTTCGCCCGCCGCCGCCGCGCAGCATCACGACTCCTGGAAGGAGCGGCTGACCGCCAGACGCATCCGCCACATCATCATCACCCGGGGCGGCAGCCCGACCCTGCACATCAGCAAGTCCGGAGTCGAGGAAGTCCCGGCGCACCCCGTGAAGCCCGTCGACACCGTGGGTGCGGGCGACACCTTTGCCGGCGTCTTCACCACCCATTTTGCCGAAGGAGCGGAAATCGACGAGGCCATCCGCTGGGCCAACACCGCGGCAGCCCTGTCCACCCTCAAGCACGGCGCCCAGGAGGGCGTCCCGCACCGGGGGGATGTGCAAAGCGCCCTGGACGAGGTGAAACCCTCCTTAAAAGGTCGTTAGGCCTCTTGATTGCCCTTGACGGCGGTCAGCGCCGCGCCCTCTCTCCGCCCCCTTTTTATGCTCCGGTGGGAAACGCTCCTCTGGCTCTCCAGCTACATCATCCTCTGCCTTGGACTGTCCGCCTTTGGAGCGCACAAGATCAAGGTTCTCTACGGCTACTGGCGCCATCGTAAAAATCCGCCCGTCCCCCAGGGCCGGTTTGAGGAGCTTCCCCGCGTCACCGTCCAGCTGCCGCTCTACAATGAGGCGGACGTGCTTGACCAGCTGGTGGCCCATGTCAGCGCCCTGGACTACCCCTTGGACCGGCTCCAGATCCAGTTTCTGGATGATTCGACCGATGAAACCACCGAGCTGACCCGGGCTCATGCGGACCAGCTTCGCGCCCGGGGCTTCGATGTGGAGTTCCGCCACCGCAGCAACCGCCAGGGCTTCAAGGCCGGCGCCCTGGACGAGGCCATGGCGACGGTGAAGGGCGAGTTCATCGCCATCTTTGATGCCGACTTCACCCCGGCCCCGGACTTCCTGCACCGCACGATCCATCATTTCACCGACCCGCAGGTCGGCATCGTCCAGGCCCGCTGGATCCACCGCAACCGCGACTACTCCCTGCTGACGCGATTGCAGGCCATCCTGCTCGACGGCCATCTCATGCTGGAGCAGACCTCGCGCAGCCGCTGGGGGGAGTTCTGCAACTTCAACGGCACCGCAGGCCTGTGGCGACGAACCACCATTGATGAAGCCGGCGGCTGGCGTGCCGACACCCTCACCGAGGATCTGGACCTGACCTACCGCGCCATGTTCAAGGGCTGGCGGTTCGTCTACCTCAACGACGTGCTGGTGCCCGCCGAGCTGCCGCCTGACATCGACGGTTACAAGTCGCAGCAGCATCGCTGGGTGAAGGGTTCCATCCAGGTCTGCCTGAAGATGCTCGGCCAGGTCTGGCGCAGCGATTTCCCCCTGCACACCAAGCTGGAGGCCACCGCCCATCTCGGCGCCAATTTCGCCAACCTGCTGACCCTCATCTCACTGGTGCTCGTTTATCCCTGGGATTTCCTGCCGCAGAACTCCTGGCAGAAGGCGGTCTTCCTGGACCTGCCGCTGTTTTTCTTTGCCACGATCACCGTGATCGCCTTCTACCTCACCGCCCAGGGCGCCCAGCGACCCCTGGGCTGGCTGAAGGCCCTGCCCTACATCCCCCTCTACATGGCCCTGGGCATCGGCATGACCATCAACAACGCGAGGGCGGTCATCGAGGCCCTGCTCGGCCATCAGTCCGAATTTGTCCGCACCCCCAAGTACGGGGTCAGCCACAAGGCGGAGGCGGCCACCCGCAACTTTCACTACAAGGCGGGGAAATCCGTGGGCCTGTGGGCGGAGCTGCTTCTCGGCGGATACTTTGGCTGGCTGCTCTGGATCGCCCTGCAAAAGGGCGACTGGGGCGCGGTGCCCTACCGCAGCCTGTTCATGGCAGGGTTTTTTTATGTCGCCTGCGGGTCGTTGTTCCGGCGGTTTTCGATGCCGTAACCGCCCCCAGTCCGGTGACATCTGATTTGAGACTGACCCCGGGATTATCTTGGAAGAACACCTTGACCTCAGACAGGGCGTTTCGATAGTCACAGTTCCCCATCCCCGCTCGTCACCCCTGATGTGCGGTGTCTGTCCGCCCCAGACATTCAACGGCGCCCTATGGCCGTCTCCAAAAAAACAGCTCCCGGAAAACGCAAAGCCCGACCTGCCGCCTCTTCAAAGGCTGCCTCGGCGGCTGCTGCATCTGCACCAGCAGAACATGCGCCCGTCAAACGTGGACGCGGCAGGCCGCGAAAGCATCCGCTGGTCGACAAGCCTTGCCCCGAGCCCATGGTCACACCTGAAGGCCTGCTGGTGAAGCGGGGTCGAGGCAGGCCGCGCAAAGCCACGGCGGCGGCCGCCACCCCCACGGTTGTCTACAATGACATCAACGCCCCCGAGGTGCAGTCCCGCATCCGCGGCCTCATCCGGCTTGCCAAGGATCAGGATCAGCTCACCTGGGAGGACCTGAACGACGCCCTGCCTTCCGGCATCATCACGCCGGACCTGATCGAAGAAATCATCATCCGACTGCGTTCCCTGGAAATCCGCATCACGGATTCGGCGGATGCTGGCGCCAGCATCCCGGCCCCTGTCGGCAAAACCGCCGCAAGCGTCCTGCCCCCCAAGGAGGACACCCGCCTCGACATGCTGGATGACCCGGTCCGCATGTACCTGCGCCAGATGGGTCAGGTGCCCCTGCTGACCCGTGAGCAGGAAATCGAAATCTCCAAGCGCATCGAACAGGCGGAAAACTCCCTGCTCCAGAGCCTTCAGAACATCGGCTTTGTCGCCGCCAGCTACCTTCAATATGCCCGCAACCTGGAAAGCGGCATTGAACGATTCGACCGGCTCGTCATCGACCGGAAGACCGAGGAACGTGACCTCTACTTCAAGAAGCTGACCCAGCTGGCCCAGCAGGCCGACGACTCCTACCAGAAGTGCTGCACGCTTTACAAGGCCATCGCCAGCGCCGCCGACAAGAAGAAGGCGTCCGCCCAGTCCGCCTTCGACACGGCCCGCAGCAGCTACTTCAAGCTCTGCGCCAAGTTCTTCTTCAAACAGAAGATCAACGAGGACTTCGTCGCCCTGATCGAACGCAAGCTTGGCGAACTGGACAAGCTGGAGGCCGAGATCAAGGCCCATCCAAGAAAGCAGGAACCCCGGCAGGTCCTGGTCAAGTTCGAGCAGGAAGCCTGGCAGTCGGCGGCAAACTTCCGCATCAAGGCGGCAGAGGCCCGTCGGTGCGTGGCCGACTCCACAAGGGCCAAGACAGAGATGATTGAGGCCAACCTTCGGCTCGTCATTTCCATCGCCAAAAAGTACACCAACCGCGGCCTGTCCTTCCTCGACCTCATCCAGGAGGGCAACATGGGTCTGATGCGCGCCGTGGAAAAATTTGAATACCGGCGCGGCTACAAGTTCTCCACCTACGCCACCTGGTGGATACGTCAGGCCATCACCCGCAGCATCGCCGACCAGGCCCGCACCATCCGCATTCCGGTGCACATGATCGAGACGATCAACAAGCTGATGCGGGTCCACAAACAGCTCCTTCAGGAACTCGGACGCGACCCCACACCTGAGGAGATCGCCGACGAGATCCATCTGCCCGTCGAGCGCGTCAACGCCGTGCTGCGCATGGCCCAGACCCCCGTGTCCATGCAGGCCAAGGTGGGCGACAGCGAAGGTGACACCGAGTTTGGCGACTTCATCGAGGACAAGGAGGCCCGCGACCCCATGGAGCTGACCGCCATGAACCTCCTGCGCGACAAGCTCAAGGACGTGCTCGACACCCTCAACCCTCGTGAACGCGAAGTGCTCGAGCAGCGCTTCGGCCTCGTGGACGGCGCCGGTCGCACGCTGGAAGAGGTCGGACGCCAGTTCAGCGTCACCCGTGAGCGCATCCGTCAGATCGAGGCCAAGGCCC
This sequence comes from Prosthecobacter sp., assembly GCA_044345155.1. Classification (GTDB taxonomy): domain Bacteria; phylum Verrucomicrobiota; class Verrucomicrobiia; order Verrucomicrobiales; family Verrucomicrobiaceae; genus Prosthecobacter. The sequence goes on from JBIJBP010000059.1 coordinate 5,708, forward strand.
TGCGCAAGCTCCGGCATCCGACCCGCATCCGCAAACTGGGCGGGTTCTTCGGAGCCGAGTGACCTGGCTCAATGCCCGCCCTGGCCGTAGTAAGCGCCGGGGCCGTGCTTGCGCAGATGATGCTTTTCCAGGATGTGTTCCGGCAGCGGCTGCAGCGAGGGGTTCAAGGTCAGGCTGCCCAGGGCCATGTGCGCACACATTTCCAGTGCGATGCTGTTGTTGACGGAGTCCATCGCCGTCCGGCCAAAGGTGAAGGGAGCATGGTGAAGCTGCAGCACCGCCGGCATCTCCAGGGGGCTCAGGCGAAGCTCGCGCAGCCTTTCCACGATGGCCACACCGGTGAAATGCTCATAATCCGCCGCCACCTCCTCAGGCGTCAGCGCCCTCACGACCGGCACAGTGCCATGGAAATGATCCGCATGCGTGGTGCCGAAACAGGGCAACTCGCGACCGGCCTGGGAAAACACCGTGGCATGCAGGCTGTGCGTGTGCGTGATGCCGCCGATCTCGGAGAACTCACGGTAGAGATGCAGGTGCGTCTTCGTGTCCGAGGAAGGCCGCAAGGAACCTTCCACCACCCTGCCCTCCAGGTCGAGCAGTACAATGTCCGACGGAGTCAAGGCCGCATAATCCACCCCGCTTGGCTTGATGCCCCAGAGGCCGGAGGCCCGGTCGATGCCGGACACATTTCCCCAGGTCAGGCGGACAAGGCCGGAAGGAACGAGGGCTTTATTGGCCTCGCAGATCTGGGAACGAAGTTCAGGAAGAAGCATGGTGCGTGAAATCAGAAACCAAGGACAGGCTTTGCCACAGCAGCCCGGGAATCAAGCCGTCCCTTCACGCCAGACCACTTTGTCCAGCGCTGGACGCCGTACGCTGCGCGGCCACTTCAGCTCCGGCTTCGGCCAGCCTAGGTAGACCAGACCCAGGCAACGATCCTCGGCCCGGATGCCAAGCCACTGGCGGAATGACGGAGACTCCAGGACGGGGGGTGAAGACCAGTAACCCCCCAGCCCGGCCGCCGTGGCGCTGATCTGAAGGTTTTGCAGCGCGCAGGCCACGGCCTCGATTTCCTCGATCTCAGGAATCTTCCCACCTCCGCCGTGACGCTCCATGACGCAGGCGATCACCACGGGGGCCAGCAGCGGGTTCTCCCCCATCTTTTGCATCTTGTCCTCCCGGAACTCCTCCGGCGGCGTGCTTTCCCGGTAGGCCCTCTGCAGCCCGCCCGCCAGCAGGGAGCGCGATGCACCCGTGAAAACATGGAACCTCCAGGGCTCGGTCAATCCATGATTAGGCGCCCAGGTGGCATCCTCGATCACCTGCAGAAGCAGCTCCCGTTCAACGCCGCGTGCCGGGTCAAGATCGGCAGGTTTGATGGAACGGCGGTGTCGAAGAAGCGCGGAGACGGCGGCGTGGTCGGGCAGAAGTGAGGACATCAATCTTACCAAAGCCAGCCGCCCCCAAGGATCAAGCCGTGACCGCCGAGCGCACCTGCTCGATGAACTCGCGGACCATGTCCAGGTCCTTGATGCCCGGTGCAGACTCCACGCCGCTGGCCACGTCCACGGCGGCAGGGCGCACCTCTTCGACGGCCTGACGGACGTTGGCAGGCGTCAGCCCCCCGGACAGGATGATGCGCTTGTCCGGATACTGCTCCCTGGCCATCACCGCCAGATCCCAGGGAAAGGTCTCTCCGGTTCCACCATAAAGACCAGGATTGTAGGCATCGAGAAGGATGGACTCGCAGGGAAACTCGCCGATGCGCCGCAGGGAGTCACGATCTCGGACGGCAAGCGCCTTGATGACCTGAATGCCCCGGTTCAGAAGCGCCTCCACCTCGGCCGGCGTCTCGTCACCATGCAGCTGCAGCACATCGACAAGCCGCTCCTCGATCAAGGTCTCGATGGTTTCGGCCTCCGCATTGACCAGCACCGCCACCAGCGAGGTCATGCCATGAACCTCCCGGAGCCAGCCCGCCTTTTCCAAAGGCAGGTAACGTTTCGACTTTGGCCAGAAGTTGATGCCCAGGGCATCGGCTCCAAGGGTGATGATGTCCCGGGCCTGCTGTTCCTGGGTGATACCGCAGATTTTGATGGCCGGGGCCGGATGGGAAGGGTCAGGAAACACGGGGAGGCAGAACGGGTCGGGCCGAACTGTCTGGCAGCAGGCCCTGGGTAAGCGTCAGAAGAATGTCCAGGCGAGGCGGATACGGGATCGCTCCGCGAAAACGGGCATCGCGCTGATGGGAGGTAAGCTCCCCGCCGTCTGCAGAACGGGCCAGAAAGATGACCGGTGGGGCGGTGAGACTGCCCCGGTGGGCCAGCGGATAGGCCCGCGCAATCAGGCGGTCGAGCATGATGCCGCTCATGTCCGGCAGGGGCAGGGCCAGAATCAGCAGTTGGTAAGGGCGTGCCAGGGCGAGTTCGAAGGCACGCTCGGCGGTGGGGCAGTCATCGACATCACAGTCCCGGAAGGACATCAGGGCCTCCCGGATCACCCGCCGGAAAGGCAGGCTCTCTTCAGCCAGGAGAACCCGGGCGCTGGAGGGGCTGGATGCAGGAGGGGTCAAAATGTTTGGCTCAGGGAAAGATGCAGGCTAGACTTGTGGCGTTTTTTGGAATTCTAATCAAGAGGCATCCATCCTGCTCCTGATGATCTCCTGGTACTGGCCCGGCCAGGCTGGAGTTCATCCCTACAACCCACTTTTCCCGAACCATGACCGAACTCATCTCCAAAGGCGGCCCCTTGGTATGGCTGCTGATGGCCTGCCTGGGCTTTGCCCTGGCAATCTTCCTGGAACGCCTGGCCTACTATCACCGGGCAAGCATGAACATCGGTGAGTTCCTGGCCGGGCTGGCAGCGCTCATCCGGCGGAAAAACTTCCCTGAGGCGCTTCAGGAATGCGTGGCCACGCGGGTCCCGGCCGGCCGGGTCATCCATGCCGCCCTGCTCCGCCACAACTCAACGCGTGAACAACTCAAGGAAATCGTCCAGGAGGCAGGCCAGCTTGAAGTGCCTCGCCTGGAACGCTACCTGGCCATCCTCAACGCCATCGCCCATGCCGGCCCCCTCATCGGCCTGCTCGGAACCGTGGTAGGGCTGCTGGACAGCTTTACCAACCTCTCCAACACCAACGGCATCACCACGCCCGCCGAGGTGGCTCGCGGCGTCTATCAAAGCCTGATCACCTCCGCCCTCGGACTTGTCGTCGCCATCCCCGCCTACCTCTTCTACGCTTTCCTCAGCGCCCGCTCCCGCTCCATCATGCATGACCTGGAGCGCGCCGGCGTCGAGATCGTCAACCTCATCGAGGATGCCAAGTCAGCGGACAACATCGTGGAGTTCCGCCAGCCCTCCGAGGAGGCCCAGGCCCGCGGACGCAGCCGCAAATCCCACTCATGACGCCCAGCATTCCTTCGCGCCATGAAGCTTGAGAGCCATCTGCCCAGGCAAAGCCCCTGGCTCTACATCACCCCCCTGCTGAACGCGATCCTGCTCCTGCTGGTGTACTTTTTGTTCAGCAGCGGCTTCGTCGTCCAGTCCGGCATCCAGGTGGAGAAACCCCGTTCAAGCAGCCGCCTCACCGGCTTTGACCGCGCCCACATCATCACCGTCGCCGGGGGCGACAACGCCTCGGTTTATTTTGATGGAAAACGCGTCACCTGGCCGGAACTGCGCTCCGAACTCGAACGCCACCGCAACGGTGAACGCCGCATCCTGCTTCACACCGACAGGCTGGCGCCCTCCGGTCATTTCACCGAGATCGGCAGCATGGCCATGGAGCTTGGCTATGAGGTGGCCGTGTCGACCACGCCCGCCACGGACCCCAAGGCCGCCCTGCAATGAAGCACCGTCGTTCGGAGGACCCAGGACTGATCTTCGACTGGCACCGGAAGGAGGCCCGGGGCCCCTGGCTTGCCGCCTTCCTGCTCATCACCCTTTTCTGCATCGCCTCGCTTTTCATCCTCTTCCGCATCGTCACCCCGGATGCCCCCAGGATGATCGCCCGGCCTCAGCAGATGATCCTGCTCAACCCGGAGGTGCCCGCCGAACGCGCGCTCATCCACCGGGCGATGGACCGCAGCTTCACCCTCCTCCCCAACGAATCTCCAACCTTCTCCTCGCTGCCTTCCGCGGCGGCGGTTCCAGGCTTCCGCCCGGGCAGCCGCGGCTACGAGATGAAACTGAAGTCACCGGGCAGCCAGCGTACCTCCGACAACAATGCTCCCCTGCCGGTGATGAGCTTTGACGACATCCTGCCGCCCCTGCCCGTCATCGCCCCCGTTGAAGCCCCTTCTGCCAAACCGCGTTCATGGCTCAGAATGCGCATCTCTTCCTCCGGAAGAAAACCCCTCTCCTCAGCCTCCTGGCAGGACATTCCCCTGACCGATCCTGAACGGGTCGCCTTCCGCATCGGCATCGACGCCGGAGGTCGTGTGCAGATCGCCCTGCCCCTGAACTCCTCCGAGGATCCGGAAATCATGGACCGACTGCGCGCCGCCATCACCGGCACGCGCTTCGAACCCCGGACAGCCCAGGGCGGTGACCTGGAATGGGCTGAAGCCGGGTTTTACTGGGATAACACCAAGGAGTCCGCACCATGATCCGTCTGCACCTGGGCACCCTGATCGTCGTCGTGATGCTGCTCGGCGTCAGCCTCGTCGTCACCCTCTGGACATGGACCCTGTGGCGCGAACGACGCCGCGAGATACGGCGCCGTCGCATCGCCATCCAGTGCCGGATCTGCAACTGCAACTACCAGCCTGCAACCGCCTCCCCGACCAGCCAGTGCCCGGCCTGCGGCAGCCGCAACCAGCGAGGCGCCCTGAATCCCATCTGAGCGGACCTCCTGCCGGCGGCTCATGTCACGCTTCCTCCCCTTCTCAGTCCTTCATGCTGAAGTCCTCCGTCATCACCGCCATCCTGGCCCGCCTCGACGCCGAACTGGAAGTGCTGCTGCGCGGTGCCAGGGCCTCCTTTGCGGCGGCGACGGATCCGGACAGCAAGGCTGAGAACAAGTACGACACCCGCACCCTGGAGGCCTCCTACGTCGCACGTGGACAGGCCCGCAGGGTCGCCGAACTTCAGGCGGCACGGCAGGACTTTGCCGCGCTCAACACCTCCCTTTCCGACTCGGTCCGGGCCGGCTCCCTGGTTGAGCTCGCCCAGCAGGGCGCGAACGAACTTTACTTCATCGGACCTGCCGAAGGCGGCCTTGAAGTCTCGGTGGAAGGCAGGGAGGTGATGGTCATCACGCCCGCATCCCCCCTGGGCTCCCGGCTCATGGGGGCCAGGGCAGAAGATGACGTGTCCCTTCCATCAGGCCGCAAGGCGCGACTGCTCCAGGTGCTTTGAACGCTCAGCCGTCCGCCAGCATCGCCTTGAGGCCAGCGAAGAAGTTCGTCGTCTCCTCCTGACCCACGGCCTCGTTCATGTGACGGCTGTAGTCGATCTCATGAACATGGGTCCGGTCCAGCTCCTTGAGAAACGGGCTTGGCAGCTCCGTCTGCGGCTTGCCCCATTTGACGCGTGTCCGCACGAAGCTGATGGTCAGCTTCTGCCTGGCCCGGGTGATGCCCACGTAAAAAAGCCGTCGTTCCTCGTCCACCCTGCCCTCCTCATAGCTGCGCTTGTGCGGCAGGATGCCCTGCTCCAGCCCTGGCAGATACACAATCGGGAACTCCAGCCCCTTGCTGGCATGCATGGTGATCAGGCAGACCCCTTTCTTCTTCTCGATGTCATCCTTCTCCTCACGCTCGTCATTGAGCGTGATCTCGTCCAGAAAGCCCGCCAGTCCGTCCCTCCGGTTGCGTTCGTCATAGCTGGCGACCTGCTTCACCAGCTCCTTGAGCCCGTTGTCCCAGGCGTTGTAGTCCTCCGGCGTCTTCGCCAGCTTCTGAAGATATTCACGGTAGCCCGTCTCCAGGATCAGATGCTCGGCAAGCTCGGCAAGCTCGGCAAGCATGACCCCCTCGCCCTGCGCCGACGCCGCATACTTGCTGATCATCGCCGTGAAGCCGCGGATCGCCGTGCGCGCCTTCTCGGGAATCTGCCGCAGGAAGTCCTCGTCGCACAACGCCACCCAGACGCTGTGATGCTTCTCCATCGAGCGGTCCCTCGCCAGCTCGGCCGTGGCGTTGCCGATGCCGCGCGTCGGCGTGTTGAGCACGCGCAGGAGGGCGATGTCGTCATGCGGATTGTGCAGGATCGTCAGGTAGGCCACGATGTCCTTCACCTCCCGGCGGTCGAAGAAGCTGCGCGCCCCGATGACGCGGTAGGGGATCTTGCGCTGGCGGAAGGCCTGCTCCAGGACGCGGCTCTGCTCGTTGGTCCGGAACAGGACCGCGAAGTTGTCGTAGGGCTCCTTGTCGGCGTAAAAAGCGCGTTCGATCTCCTTGGAGATCATGTCCGCCTCCTCCTTGTCATCCTGCACGGCGACGAGGCGCACCGGAGCGCTGCCGGCGTTGCGGCTCCACAGGCTCTTCGGACGCCTGCCTGCGTTGTTTTTGATCAGGCTGTTCGCCGTGTGCAGGATCGGCGTGGTCGAGCGGTAGTTCTCCTCCAGCTTCACCACTGTGGGATTCGGGAAGAAGTCCTCAAACTGCGTGATGTTGGTGATCTCCGCGCCGCGCCAGCCATAGATCGACTGGTCGTCGTCGCCCACGACGCAGACGTTGTAGGGAGCCGGCACCAGGGCGCGCAGCAGCCGCATCTGCAGGGAGTTCGTGTCCTGGAACTCGTCCACCATCACGAACTTGTGCCGACGGTGCAGCACGGAGCGCACGTCGTCGTTCTTCTCCAGCAGCTCGACCCCCAGACACAGCAGGTCGTCAAAGTCCATGGCGTTGAGCGCACGCATCTCGTTCGAGTAGCGCTCGGCCACCGCCGCGTAGATGTCCTCCTTCGGATCGCCCAGGCTTTCACCATAGTTCTTGGCCTTGCTCATGCGTGACAGCACGGCCTGCGGATCCAGCGTCTCCTCCTTCACCAGCAGGTCCTTCATCGCCCGCTTCATCAGGCTGATCTGCTCGTTCTGCGAATAGATCACAAAGTTCTGCTTGTAGCCGACCTTCGGGGCGAACTCACGCAGCAGCCGCGCGCAGAAGGCGTGGAAGGTGCCCAGCACGACCTTCTTGCCGGCGCCGTCGCGGCACATGTCCTTCACGCGCTCCCGCATCTCCGCCGCCGCCTTGTTGGTGAAGGTCACGGCCAGGATGTGCTCCGGCTTGATGCCCTCGTTGATCATGTAGGCGATGCGGGCGGTGACGACGCGCGTCTTGCCCGTGCCCGCTCCGGCAAGGATCAGCAGCGGCCCGTGGATGTGGGTGGCCGCCTGACGCTGCTGGGGGTTGAGTGTGCCGGTGAATCCGCTCATGAACATGCCCCGATTGGAGGGCGCGAACCGGGTTTCAAGGACGAAGTCCGAAACAAAATTCACGCCGCCGCAACGTTTGTGTTTGACCATGTCACGCCACCGCCTGCCACCCCTGCGGCTGATCGCCCTGCTCTGCCTCTCCGCCTCCCTGCTCCATGCCCAGGACAAGCCGGAGGTGCTCGTCGAAACCGACGTCATGGTGACGATGGCGGACGGTGTCAGGCTGGCCACCGACATCTACCGGCCCGCCGGTGAAAACGGCCGCCTCCCGGTCATCCTGACCCGCACGCCCTACAACAAGAAGGGTTCGAAAAAGCACGGCGAATACTTCGCCCGTCATGGTTATGCCTTCGTCGCCCAGGACACACGCGGCCGTTATGCCAGCGAGGGCGTCTGGCACTGGATGACCGATGACGGCGACGACGGCGCCGACTGCGCGCGCTGGATCATCGCCCAGCCCTGGAGCGATGGAAAAATCGGCATGATGGGCACCAGCTACGTCGGCGGAACCCAGCATGCCATGGCCCTGGCCAAGGCGCCCGGACTGGCCACCGTCATCCCCGTGGACGCCGTCTCCAACTGCGGCGTGCAGTCCATGCGCAACGCCGGTGCCTTTGAAATGCGGTTCTGGAACTGGATCATGCTCAACGCCGGCCGCGGCAGCAACGCCGCCCAGGACCCCGGCACCGAGGCCGCCCTGAAGGAGATGGCGGACAACCGCCTCAGCTACCTGCCCCAACTGCCCCTGCGGCACGGGCTCACCCCGCTGAAGCTGGCCCCGGAATACGAGGACTGGCTCATCAAGGCCATGCGTCATGGAGCCGACGATGATTTCTGGCGGCAGAACAACATCATCGACCACGCCGCCGACTACAAGGACATCCCCGTCTACCTGGTCGGAGGTTGGTACGATTCCTGGGCCGGCAACACCACGGCGAACTTCCGAGCCCTCACCCCGGCGCTTAAAAGCGATGTGTTCCTCATCATGGGCCCGTGGATCCACGGCCAGCAGTCCAGGAGCAGTCATGGCCAGGTGGACTTCGGCCCCGACGCCGCCATTCCTGACGAACTGGCCTGGCGGCTGGAGTGGTATGACCATGCCCTCAAGGGACGAACCAATAGCGTGGGCAAAAGCGCGCCATTTGCCCGCAAGGTCCGCTACTTCACCATGGGCACCGGCGACGGCGGCAGGACCGAGCAGGGGCTGCTCCGTCATGGCGGAGAGTGGCATGACTCCGACACCTGGCCGCCCGAAGGCAGCCGGCCCAAGCCCTACTACCTCGGCTCAAACGGCCGGCTTTCGACCAGCCCGCAGCAGGGCAGCTCCAGCTTTGTCTTCGACCCGCGCCAGCCGGTGCCGACAATCGGCGGCAACATCTCCAGCGGCGACGGCATCATGCTCCAGGGTGCCTGGGACCAGCGCGGCGGCCCCCATGTCTGGAACTGGCAGCAGCCCCTGCCCCTCTCCTCCCGCAACGACATCCTTGTCTTTCAAACGGAGCCGCTGCAGGCCGACCTTGAAATCACAGGCGAGCTGGAGGTCAAGCTCTGGGTCTCCTCCGACTGCGTGGACACCGACTTCACGGCAAAGCTAGTGGACGTGCATCCGCCTTCACCGCACTGGCCCGGCGGCTTCGACCTGAACATCACCGACGGCATCTGCCGTGCGCGCTTCCGCGACTCGCTGAAGGAGGAGAGGCTGCTGGAGCCCGGCAAGGCCCACCAGCTCACCATCCGGCTTTACCCAACCAGCAATGTGTTTAAAAAGGGCCATCGTCTGCGGGTCGACATCAGCAGCAGCAACTTCCCGCGCTTCGACGTCAATCCCAACACCGGCGAACCCCTCCAGCAGCACCGGCGGATGAAGACGGCGGTGAACACGGTCCTTCATGACTCGGACCACCCGTCCCACATCTTGCTGCCGGTGATGCAGCGGTGACTATTCCTTGGTGATCGTCTCGTCCAGGTTCAGCAAGGCGCGCGCGACCACGGTCATCGGCGCCAGCGCCTCCGCCTCAGCCGCCTTCTTCTGCTGGTTGAGCAGGGTCATCAGCACTGACATCTCCCGGGCATTTGGACGACGCAGGGTGCAGAGCCGGAAGCCATGCTCAAGGGCGGTCTTGTCATCACCGCCACCCGCCTTGATCATGCGTGCGGCCAGGTGATCGGCCGCCTCCAGGCTCAGGGTTTCGTTGAGCGTCATCAGGGCCTGCAGCGGCGTGTTGCTGCGGGCGCGCCGGATGCAGCTCGCCTCGCCATTGGGAACGTCAAAGGTGCTTAGGAAGGGATAAGGCGTGCTGCGACGGCGGAAGACATAGACGCTGCGACGATACTTCTGGTCCGACTCCTCCACCTTCCAGGGAAAGGGCGCATAGCTGACGGGCTTCTGGAAAAGATACTCCGGCGCCGGAGGCATGACCCCACGTCCGCCGATCTCCTCCTTGAGCAGGCCGCTGACCGCCAGCTGGATGTCACGGACAATCTCTCCCTCGACCCGGAAACGCGGACCGCGGGCCAGCAGCCGGTTGTAGGGATCCTTTTCGAGCAGCGCAGGCGTGACACGGCTGTCCTGCTGATAAGTCTGGCTGGTGACGATCAGACGCTGCAGGTGCTTGATGCTCCAGCCGTGGTCCATGAATTCGCAGGCCAGCCAGTCGAGCAGCTCGGGATGGCTGGGCTTCGCGCCCTGCGTGCCGAAATCCTCGGGCGTCTCCACCAGCCCGGTGCCGAAGTAGGCCTGCCAGACGCGGTTGACGAAAGCTCGCGCCGTGGTCGGCGCATCCCTTGAAACCAGCCATTTCGCAAATGTCAGCCGGGAACCGTCCGCCTTTTTCGGCAGCGGGTTCAAAACGGCCGGCACGCCAGCCTTGACCCGGTCGCCCGGCTTCAGGAAATCGCCGCGCTTGAGCACGCTGGTCATGCGCGGCTGCTCACGGGCATCGAGCACCAGCGTCGTCGTGCCTTCCGGATGCTGCCGCCACAGGGCTTCAATCTCGTCGTTCACAGGCTTCCACTCGGCGACGGTGCTGCGGTAGGCGCTGAAGACGGGCTTGCCGCCATACAACGGGTCGGCCTCCGCCTCGGAGGAATCCGAGGCGCTGATGCGGTAGCGCCCGAGGTTCATCGTCTGAAGGTCGTCGCTGTTCCAGCCGCCGTGCTTCATGCTCAGCCCGATCGTCAGCTCCGAGGCATCCGTGACCTCGACCGGCTTTTCCAGCACGAACACGGCGTTACGGGGCACATTGCGGCGGCCCGGGCCGGCGTCGATGCCCCAGGCCGTCTCCGCCCTGCCATCGATCGCATAGCCGACCGGCCCCGTGACACGCTTGTCCTTCGCCGCGTCCTGATCCCTGGCAAAGGCCGCCAGCGGCGTGTTTTCGGGCTCGCCAAAATCGGCCGTGGCGCGGACAAACTTCAGCGGCACCTGCCTGCCGTCCACCTTCATGGTGGCGTTGAATTCCGTGAGCGCCGCCGTGCCCTTCTGCGACCGTCCCGGTCCGTAGGCGGGCAGGTTTGGATCGTTCATCAGCTCCAGACGGAACGACGCGATCTTCAGAGGAGCCCCCTGTCTCACCATGAACTTGACCTCGCTTTTGGTTGGGGCGTAGCCCTGGGCCAGGATGCTGCCGTCAGGCTGGCGCAGGGCCTTCTCTCCGCCGCTCGGATCATCCTCAAACTTCAACGTGGTCCATTTCGGCTGCGGCCTGATGGACTTCCGCCAGGCCTCCATGCGCTGCTCCCAGCCGGGATTCCCATGCTTCAGCTTCTCCTCCAGGCTGCGGACGCCGGAGAGGACCTGCGAACGCCGCATCTGCTCCGGAGCGGTGTAGACCACGCGCCAGGGCTCGTTGTCGTTGTTCAGGAAGGCGAACATCCGGTAGTACTCCTCCTGCGTGACCGGGTCATATTTGTGGTCATGGCACTGCACGCAGCCGATGCTGAGCCCCAGGATGCTTTTGCCGATGGTGTCCATGCGGTCGAACATGGCCTCCATGCGGAACTGCTCGGGATCGACGCCGCCCTCCTCGTTGACCATGGAGTTGCGCAGGAAGCCGGTGGCCACGAATTCATCCTGCGCGGCCCCGGGAAGCTGGTCGCCGGCGATCTGCTGGATGATGAACTGGTCATAGGGCAGGTCGCGGTTGAAAGCCTTGATCACCCAGTCGCGATAGAACCAGATGAAGCGCATAGGGTCCTTCTCGTAGCCGTTGGAATCGGCGTAATGCGCCGCATCCAGCCAGTGTCGGCCCCAGCGCTCGCCATAATGAGGCGAGTTCAGCAGTTCGTCGACCAGGGCTGCGTAATCCTTGCCCGCCGCCTCAAGCGGCGGAGGCAGCCCGACAAGGTCGAGATGGAGCCGCCGAATCAATTTTTCGGCAGATGCCCTTGGCGAGGGTTTCAGCCCCTCCCTGGCGAGTCGGTCCTGGATGAAGGCGTCCACGGGGTTCATTCCAGGCCTGCCGGGAACCGGTGGCCTCACCGGCGGCCTGAAAGCCCAGTGATCCGTCTTTTTCTCCAGCTTCACGCTGGCGCTGTCGGGCCATGGCGCACCGGCGTCGATCCAGGCTTTGATCACCGCAATCTCGTCATCCGAAAGCGGGTCACCCTTGCGCGGCATGCGCAGCTTCGGGTTCTTTCCCTCAATCGCATGAACCAGGGCTGAATCCGAGGCGTGACCGGGCTTGATCGCCAAGCCAAAATCACCGCCCTTCATCGCGCTGGGCTTGTGATCAAGCCGGAACGCCGCCTCCTGCTTGCCCGAGCCATGGCAGGAATAACAATGTTCACGCAGGATCGGCTGGACGTCTTTGATGAAATCAACCGCCATCACGGGCAGGGCGGCGGCAAGGAAACTGGCGAATGCTTTCAGCATGGCGATGAATACGCAGCCTTGAATGGAATCTCATCCACACCGGCATGGAGGATTCGGCACAGGATGAATGGCTCTGCTGAAAACCTGCCTGTCGCATCGCGAACACGTGTCAAACTTGTGCGCACAGGCATGATGCCAGTACCCATGTCTTGGTTTCCCGAGGTGCCTGGAATCAAGACAGCCCGGAAAACCCATACCCAGGTAACCTCGCGAACAATGAGCATTGATCGCAGTATCGGTAGTTTTACCGACTATTCGTTTTCAGTCATCTATCTAGATATGGAGCCCCGGTGATCGCCGGTAGCGCTCCATGGATCCTCTCTCTCCCCCCGCCAAGGCTCCTGTCACTCTCCCCTCCCATGGAGGTCCTCATTCCTGTTGGTTAGGCCGTCTGCGCACCCGTTCCCGCCGCTGGCATCTCCTTCATGGGCTGCTCATCGCCCAGCTCCTTCTGCCGCCCCTCCCCTTGCCGCCCGCATCTTCCCAGGTGCTTGCTTCCGGCCCAAATGACGTCTCCGGCTCGGCAGACGATCCTGAACCTTCTCCTGACACCGGTCCTGCCCCGGCACAGGACTCGGACGGCGACCATCTTTCCGACGACCAGGAATCTGCGGCGGGCACGGACCCCTTCAATCCCGACACCGACCATGACGGCCTCAGCGACCATGACGAGGTCATGGTCACGGCTTCCAATCCACTGTCACCTGACAGCGATGCCGACGGCATCTCCGACTACAATGCCTTCTATGGCTGCATGACGGTCAACACCCGCCTTCTCGGAGCGGGAGCCTCTGCCGATGACTGGGACGGAGACGGACTGAAAGATCCGGTGGACCCTGACCCGCTGTCAGCCCTCAACATTCCCGACTCCGACGGCGATCATGTGCCGGACAGCCAGGACAGCCATCCTTTGGACCCAGGCTTATGGAACGACAGGAATGGCAACGGCTTCAACGATGACGCCGAGCTTCCCGGAGCCGACCTTGATGGCGACGGGACCTCGGACTCGACGGATTCCCATCCGGCCGACCCCGCCTTGTTCAACGACTGGAACTTCAACGGCCGCAACGATCAGCTTGAGGACTGGGACGAGGATGGTGTCAGCAACCTGCAGGACTCTCACCCCGGCTCCAACGACCTGTGGTGCGACTGGAATGGCAACGGGGTGAATGATGATGTCGAAGCCTCCATGGCCACAGGCAAAGAACGATCAGGAACCGCCGCTGGCGGCGACGGGGCCGAGGACGCCGATGGTGACGGCTACACCGGGGATCGTGATTCACATCCCTCCGACGCTAGCCTCTGGAACGATCACAACGGCAACGGCGTCAACGATGAGTCCGAGGCTCCTGCCGACACAGACCGCGATGGCATTCCGGATGCCCTGGACGCCTTCCCTGCGGATCATGACAACGACGGCCTCAGCGACGCGGAGGAACAGGTGCTCGGCACCAATGGCAGCGAGCCGGACAGCGACGGAGACGGGCTTTCGGATGCCGATGAAGTGCAGCTTGGCACCAGCCCCTTGAATGTGGACACGGATGCCGACGGGCTCACGGACGGAGAGGAGCTGAATGCCTACCACACCGATCCACTGGAACCCACCGGGCTGGTTCTTTCCCAGGCGGAGGCGCCCGAAGCCGGGGAGCCTGCGACGCCCGAGTTCTCCCTGAGCCTTTCCCAGACGGTTCCAGCACCTGATGCCTCAGAGGGGACACGCCGCGTTGAACACGCTGCTGGATCGACCCTGGCGTTTCCAAGCAAAAGCGCGACCAGCACCAAGGCCGACCTGACCAAGACACTCGTCCTGACCAACAATGGCACCTCGCCCCTGACCCGTCTCAATGCCAGCCTCTCGGGCCCTGATGCCGCGCAGTTCCGCCTCGGCTTCCTCTCCAGCGCCGATCTTCCCCCAGGCGCCACACGCGCCCTGACCCTCAGCTTCCTGGCTCCAGCGCCGACCACCAAGGCCCGTTCCGCCACGCTGACCTTCAGCGCAGGCAGCCCTGCCGAACCGCTGTTCACTCTTCATCTGGGCAGTGTCGTCAGCAAGGGGCTGTGGGCCGCCAATGATGACTACTTCTTCGCGGATTACACAGACTCCGACCAGGACGGCATTCCAGATCTTGTGGAGGCCATGTACCTTCCCCTGGTGGTCACGGCAGATGGCGACCTGGACGGAGATGGCGTGACCAATGTGCACCAGTATCGCGCAGGCCGGGACCTGCGTGACCGGGCCAGGAGCACCGATGTCGACGCTGACGGACTCACCAATGTGATGGAGGACGCCTGGAACGCCGCCTATCCGGGGAGGCTTAACAAATATTACTTTGCCGATGCCGTGGCCGATCCAGACGGCGACGGCCTGCTGACCCTGGAGGAGCTGACCTGCTCCTGGGGCGGCGGCGGCAAGGATCCGCTGGCCGTGGCCACCCATCCCTTCGTGGCCTCCAGCGCCCCGCCATCAGCCTCCAGGACGGCCACCTACAAGGTCACGACTCGAACACCTCCGAAGACCGCCGCCATCGCCATCAACGGTGGCATCCTCAGCCGACAAAGCCGCCACGCCGCCTGGATGAATGACGGCCTGCTGCGCCGGGCCCTTCATGAAACCGCCACCATGAACGGCGGCAAACTGCCGACGAGCTTTTTTACTCCGGAACGCATCGTCCACGCAGCCTCGACCGCCCTGCAGACGACCCATGGTTCCGACCACCTGCCCCGGGGCTACCTCGGCTGGCTTTCTCAGCTGACGCCCCCCTTCATTGTCCCCGATCCACTGCCCGACAGTCTTCCGGAGAGCATGCGCACCCGCCTGCGAGGTCTGGAACTGCCCAAGGCGAAGGATCCGGATGAAGATGGAATGCCCACCGCCTGGGAGGCAGCCAACGATCTTGACTGGCGGGATGCGACGGACAGCGACCTGCCCCATGCCAGGGCTGCGCTGCTTGACCGCTCCGGGATCATTGCCGCAAGGCGCAGTGCGATTGGAGCAGAACTGTCAGGGCTCACCGGCAGCACCGCCGCCATCAAGGCGAAGCGTGCCGCGCTCACCCTGGAAAACGACCGGCTGGAGGCCGAGTCCGAGGCGCTCAGGCAGGTTCTGGGCCGCCTGACCCCGGGCGCAGCAGGCTGGGAAGGCTGGAACATCCTCGAGTATGTGCCCACGGTTGACGGCCAACCGGTGAAGCGCAGCAGCCATCTGGTCCCCATCTACGCGATTGCCGAGGCCAAGTTCCCTGCCGCCCTGGCCGCCACACCCGCCACCACCTGGAACACCCGCCGCACCGCCTGGATCGGCAAGCAGGCCGCCGCCCTTTACTGGCATGTGCTCGCCGCCCTGGACCCCGATCACGACGGCCTCATGAACGCCGATGAAAACCTGCGCAACCTCAACCCACGGCTGCCCGATTATGCGGAGACTTCCGGACGTGACACGGACGGCGACGGGTTCACGGACGCCATGGAGATGACCACCGGCACCGACCCCTTGAATGCGGGCAAAAAACCCGTCTATGCCATCGACATCCTTTCCCCTGTCACCGAGCGAACGGCATCCGCGCTGCATGCCATGGACAAGCCCCTGCGCCTGCGAACCGTGCTGCGTGGACCGGGAGGTTCCTGGCCCCTGGCCGGCCAGAGTCTCACGGCCAGCGCTCCGGACCACCTCACCCTTCTGGCCTGGGCCCACGGCAGTGGCAGCTCCTCCAGCTGGGACTGGCATCCCAAGAACACCCTGCCACCCATCATGACCGACCCCCAGGGCATCGCCCTGCTCCACGTCAATCCGACCTGGAAAAAAGGTGCCCTGAACCTGACGCTCAAGTCCACACCCGGGAGTGACGCGCCTGCTGGCCTGAAGGCAGCAAGCACCACCTGCGTCGTGACCGTCACCCTTCCTGCGGGCGATGCCGATGCCGACGGACTGCCTGACGCCTGGGAAACCCAGACCGCTCAGGATGAACGGCCGGCCCACCTGCTCAACAAGACCAGCGCCCTCGACGCCGAGGCAGGGCCCCAGCATTTTGGCTATCATCCAGACACCTCGATCCATGATCTGCCCGAGTCAGCCTGGGTACTGCTGCACGAACTCGCGAATGAACGGGACAGCCAGGGATGCCTGCCCGACTATCCCATCACCGCCGCGTCCCATGCCGTGATCGCCATCCCCGCCTCTGACAATGCGGCAAGAGTCGCGCGCAACAGGATCCTCGCCCTGATTGACCCCGATCATGACGGCTGGTCCAACCTTGAGGAATATCAAAACGGCACCCACCCGCGTTACCCGGATAATCCAGAAACCCTGAAGCGTGATTCCGACAACGACGGTGTCAGCAACATTCTGGAACTGCAAATGGGCAGCAATCCGTTCAGTGCGGCAAGCAAGCCCAACCCATCCGCCGACATCGACAAAGATGGGCTTACCTATCGTGAGGAAACCACCCTTTATCACACGGACCCGCTCGACCCAGACACGGATGGAGATGGCCTCAATGATGGATGGGAGTCGCGATACTTTGATGCGACGGTCAACAATCTGACAGACGAACAGGATGAAAATGATCCCGCCGCAGACCCTGACTGGGACGGCCTTGACAATCAGCAGGAGGAACGGCTGGGGACAAATCCGCAAAATGCAGACACCGACGGAGACGGAGATGACGATTTTAGTGAGCATCAATATGGCGCTGACCCCCTGGATAAAAAAATGACGCTCAATCAACCGGGCGGGGTTGCTTCAGGAAACGCTTCCACCGCACCGGCCTATGGAACCCTCTTCCCGCCCACCGTGCTGAAAGTCCCCGAAGTCAGGCTTGGCGTCAGCTGTTCCATCACCACGGGCAGTGGACTGCTGATCCCGGGCAGCTATTTCGTGTCAGTGTCCAACAAGGACAACATGCACGACACCAGTTATGACAATAACCTGGTGAATGCGCGCGGTGAAAGAAGCTTTCCTGAAATCGGCACGTTTTCTTATCTTTCAGACTTTAACAAGAGAGGCTGGCCGTTTCTGGCAGGTAAAACCTATAGAGTGCGCCTTTCCCCTTCGACCACCCTTGGAGTTGAAGATCGTCTTTTGGCAGGGCTGCGTGAAGTTTACTGCACGCTTGAGTTCACGATCCACTCAGGGGAGTCCGATGCGATTCTGGTGGACGCACCCCTGACCTTTGCCATTCCGATCCGGCAATTCTACGGCGGTGCTCTGGGTTTAAGAAGCAGCATGTGTCCCTGCACCTTTGACATGATCATCCCCTGGGTGAGAACACAGGCGCTTTCGTCATACCCTTCAGACAGGGCCCGACGAAAGTTCGGAGTCGGCGAGGAAGCATGGGTGGCTGTCAAACCCGAGGGCATGAATGCCTTTTTGACGGGCCACTGCGAAGACTCCTCTCTTGGCGCAGGCCCCTCGGTGCGGCTATTAAAGCTTGCCAGCCAGGCCTGCACACCAGCGCTGGGCATGACGCTGGGGACCTATTCACAAAGCTTTGTCTTCTGGGATCCTGACACCGGAGGAATGACGCCCTATTACTACCCCGTCTTCAGAAACAGGCCGCAGGTCGCCAAGGCGAGGTTCAACGTGGTGGAGCCAGCCTCGGAGTCAGCCGTCAAGATCGGGGAATTCACGTATCCCAGAGCCGCCCAAGGCGTGGGCATGGCCCTGGAGGTGCAGGTGAAGCCGACAGATGTGTCCTTCTACAATGTCCGGATGCGGGAAGTGGACCTTGGGACAACGTGGGCAAGCGGGGTCTTTGCCGCCATCCCACGCTCAAGGCTGGCACATCATCCCAGTCCCATTTGGGTGAATCTGACCCAGGACAATCGTTGGAACGACAGCGCCGAGTTTCATGGATTTCCAAGGCAGGAATGGGGATTTGGCAAATTTGACTGGAAGATCGGAGTGGAATGGAGTGTTGGCGGCAGCAGTCCAAGGATGCTGCCAACCTTCAGAATTCAGGAGCATGAGATGGCGGACAGTTCAGGCAGCAGCCGAATCACCAAAACTTTCGGCACCGGCTCTCCGCTCGCTGCCAGCCGCATTCTTCCCTTGCCTGAGCCAGTGCTCAGCATCGATGCCAACCGTGATGGTCGGATCGATTTGGGTGAAGCAGGATCCCAGGCAAGGCCGCTGCGTTTTTGGATCAACAATGACAGCGACTGGCCGAACAATGACGAAGAGGAGGAGCACCCGGTGACGGACGCATCCGACACCAGCATCGGCAACAGGCGTGACCTGGAAGACTTTCTCTTCGTCAAGTTTGCCATCCCTGAGGAATTCACCCGCCTTGCAGCCGAAGGCCGTGCCAGCATCGGCCTGAGATGGAAACCGTCACCCGGGGCACCGATGCCCAAGGTGAGGGTTTTCAGGCCGCACCCCAGCATCACCAGGCCGGAAGACTACCTCTGGAACCTCAACAGGGCGGAGTTGCAAACCCAGGGCACGCGTTACAGCCGTGAAACCCTGCAGGTGGATGGAGGACGCATCCAAAACCTGCCCAGGAGCTTCCTGCATTACAGTTCCAATGGCTATGCCCACTCGGAACCTCAATGCCTGCTGATTGAAGGTGTCAGCAAGGGCATGGGACAGCTGTGCATGGTTCTGTCCACCCCGGATGGCCGGACAACGGAAGGCCCGGGTATTTGGCTGAAGTTCATGGATGTCCTGGAAATGTTTGAAAACGCCCAGGGTGTCCTGCCTCCCGGTGGAAACCTTTCGGCGGATCAACTGACCGCACAACGGGCTGGCGGCGTCTATCCCAACCCGCCCGATCATGCCTCAGCCCAGCCTCCTCGGCCACAACCAGGATTCCAGAGGTTCACCTGGCCGGGCAGGAACGGCTTCGAACCTGCGCCTGATGAGACCCAGGAGGCGATCGTCCAGGTGCACGGCTGGAACATGACGGACGCGGACCGTCGTGTATTCTCCGCCACCTTCTTCAAACGACTCTGGTGGAAGGGCTACAAGGGCAGGTATGCCGCCTTTGCCTGGCCGACCTACAACGTCAATGATGACAGTGCCGGCATCATTCCCGCCCATTACAACAAAAGCGAATACGTCGCCTGGAAATACGGCCCCGCCTTGAGGGACTATGTGAACAGCCTTAGCAAGCCCTCCCGGCACGTCGCCGCCCACAGCATGGGCAACGTGGTCATGGCCTCGGCTCTCAAAGCTGGGCTCAACATCAGCTCCTATGTCGCCATGCAAGCGGCCATTCCGAGTGGGTGCTATGATGCAAGCGATGAAAATAATCGCTATGATTCATTCACTCGCTTGGACCATTCCAAACCTACACCCTTTAACGCCAAACCGGATCTCGGCTATCGAGGTTTGATGGATGGCGTTGCCGGCAGCTTTCACAATTTCCACAGCGAAAATGATTTTGCGCTGGCAACAGGAAGAGCTTTCAATGGCAATTTGAACGTCAGTTGGGAGGGGAACCAAATTGACTACAAGCCTGACCATAGTCCCGGCGTGCATTTTGATCGTGATTACAAGTTCTTCTCAACGCAGGCACAGGAGCAAAGGTGCCAATATTGGTGGAATGGAGATGGGGGCGCAGGCTCGGCCCAGCTGTTGCGTTACGTCACAGACCACCATGAAATCATGGCTTTCATTGCACGTCCGCAATCTCGGGCACTCGGCGTTCAAGCTACCTCAGGCTTCACAAACTTCAATTTGATGGACCGTTCTTTACGATACCCCTTCGACAAGCAACGCACAGAGCACAGCGGTCAGTATCAGCGTCCCATTCAGAAAACGCACTTCTTTTTTAATATGCTGCTTCAGCGCATGAAGGTTGGTTTCAACGATCTGGATGGCTCAACGCTATGAAACCAGTGATCACAATCGCCTCCCTTGTCACTCTGATTGGGCTAGCCATCTGCATAAACTGGTGGTTGTCTAGCCCGAGGAAAGTGATAACGCCTATCTCGGCAGCTCCGATGCCAGTTCCTACAGTGCAAGACGCTAAAGCGCCACACCTTGTGCCAACAGTTGTTCAGCCCTTTGCTCGCACTCCATTTATTGGAGTTAACGATCCGCGCTGGAAGGAATATGACGCCAAACGCAAAGTGGATTTGTCGTCGGAATGGAGAACGCCCATTGAATTTTTTGGAAAGGTAGTCGATGAACTGAATCGTCCCGTTTCAGGGGCGGAAATCAAATTTGAATGGGTCGGCACTAGCGACAAGTATGGTGGCGACGGAGTGGGACACAGAACGACGACTTCTGATGCAAATGGAATGTTCGCAATTAATGGAATCGAGGGTAAGCGCTTGGGTGTGGATGTCCGCAAAGACGGCTATTATAGCCGGAGGCCATGGAACGATGCAGCTTTTGAATACGGAGGCTTCTGGCATAAGAATTTCATCGAGCCTGACCCCAAGAACCCGGTGGTCTTCCATCTCGTAAAGCGCCCCATCGCAGAGCCGACGCTTCGCGTGCGGCAAAGATCAATTCCAAAACCGCCGATGTGGGAAACTCGCATCGACCTCCTTACGCAGCCTGCCGAAACCTCTGCTGGAGGCGACATCATCTTAAAAATCGCACGCCCACCACATCCCGGCTATCGAAATCCCTTCGATTGGCAGTTGAAGATTGAGGGGCAAAGGGGCGCTGAAATCATCATGAGCGATGATGAGTTCATGCTTCGTGCACCAGATGGGGGCTATCAGAAGGCCATCGTTAAAGAATACAAGCAGGTGAGGGGCAACAGCATTGAAACCGTGAAGTTCTACGTCCGCAACAAGGCCCGAAAACTTTACGCGGCTGTATCCGTCGAAGTCACGCCTTATTACCCAGACCACATCACCCAGGAAGACACCGCCTGCTTTATTGTGACAGGAACAGTCAACCCAAACGATTCACAAAACCTCGAATACGATCCGGCGAAAGACATCCGTAAAAGGGAGTGAAGCCATGAAATGGCCGTTGCTACACGCATGCCTTGCTGATTCGATTGTGCTTGTCATAGCGCTGGTGACCTGCTTCCAGACTCAACGCATCGCTAAAGCTCACGATGCCGCGCCTATTCCAACTCCTTCAGCGCCGCGCCCAGGTGATTGACGACGTCTGACGGCAGCACGGAAAGCTGGCTTTGCGCAAGCGCGGCCAGCTCCGCTGAACGTCCGCAGCTCCAGGCTCCGAGGCCGGCCGACCGATAGAGATCCAGCCCCTGTCCGGCAAAGGCGGCGCAGACACCGGTCAGCACATCCCCCATGCCACCGGTGGCCATGCCAGGATGTCCGGTGGAATTGATGAGCGGCGGAGGTCCCTCCGTGGCAATGACCGTACGGGCCCCCTTCAGCAGCAGCACGTTGCCGGGATGGGCCATGGCCCACATCTCCGCCTGCGTGATCCGGGGATGACATTCACCATCGCCCACCAGCCGGGCCATCTCACCGGGATGAGGCGTCAGCAGACGGGGCGGTGTCGAGGTCAGGAAGACCGGCACCTCCGTCCGCGCGATCATCGTGATGGCGTCTGCATCCACCACGGCGGGCACGGCGGCATACTGGATCACGTTCAGCACCTCGTCGGCGGCTTCAAAACCCAGGCCCGGGCCGATGCCCAGCGCATCCCACTTCATCTCCAGGGCTTCACGGTAATCCCTGACCGGCTTCACCATCACCTCGGGGGGCAGACGCGAGGCCATCAACGGGTAAACCTCCTCCTTCACCAGCAGTGTGATCAGCCCGGCCCCGGCGCGCAGGGCGCCTGAACAGGCCAGCGCCGCCGCCCCCAGAAATCCCCTTGAACCGGCCAGGATGCCCACACGCCCCGCCTGGCCCTTGTGAAACTCGAAGCTGCGCCGGGGAAGCCAGCTGCGCAGAAGCTCCGGCGTCAGCAGCATCGGCCCTTCATCCTCGGCGGCGCCGAGCCCGGCCAGCGGCACCAGGGCGATGCGCCCAACCCACGATGTGGCAGAATCAGCGACGAGGCCCGCCTTGACGCAGGCCACCGTGGCGGTGATGTCGGCCTCGACGGCACCGGGGGCGGCCTCGCCCGTGTCGCCATTCAGCCCCGAAGGAATGTCCATGGCCACCGTGAAGGCATGCTGCTCCCGGCGCAGGGCGTTCATCTCGGCCGCCAGGGCACCCACCTCTTCGCGCATGGGGCCGACCGCACCGATGCCAAGCAGGCCGTCCAACTGCACGATCGGCCGGGGAAGTTCGGCGACATTCACCGGAGACCTGAGCAGATGAAGGTCCCTGAAGGCGTCCAGGTGAGCACGTGGCAGAGGCTTGAGGTTGTCCACCGGCCCGCTCAACCGGGCGAGCACCCGCCAGCCAAGCTTTTGCAGCTCACGGCCGGCCACCAGGGCGTCGCCAGCGTTGTTGCCGCTGCCCAGGTAGATCACCAGGGTGCCCGGAACCGGGAAAAAGCGGCGCACTTCCGCGGCAATCCCGCATCCAGCCTTTTCCATCAGATCTCCGGCGCTGGCACCGAGCTCAAAAGCCCGCTGCTCGATCTCCTGCATCTGCCGGCAAGTCACGAGCATGGGCAAGTCTCCTCAGTTGGACTTCTTGTAGGACACGATGCCCTGGGCGATGCCTTCGGCGATCCGGTTGCGGAAATCACCCGTCATCATCCTGGCGCGTTCGGTGGAATTGCTGACAAAGCCGCACTCGATGAGCACCGCAGGATTGCGGGTGGTTTCGCGGATGACGTGAAAGCTGGCGTGTTTCACACCGCGGTTGAACATGCCCGTGCGCTGCACCAGGTAGGCCTGGATGTAGGCCGCCAGGGCATAGCCCTTGCTGTGGTAGTAGTAGCTTTCCGCGCCGGCTCCGCTGCCTCCCCGGCTGTAGTTGTAATGAATGCTGACAAAGATGGCGTTGCCATGCCGGTTCCCCGCCGAGGCACGACCGGGAAGCGGTACGAAGACATCCCGCGAACGAGTCATCACCACCTTCAGCCCCGCCTTCTCCAGCAGTTGCTGCACACGCCTCGCCGTATCAAGAGCCAGGTGCTTTTCATAAACATAGCCAATCGCCGCACCACGGTCGAAGTCGCCATGCCCGGCGTCCAGCACCACGGTATCGAAAGCCCGGACCAGGGGTGCCGAGGCCATCATGAGCAGCACCCACAACCATGCGCCCAGGCGGCGGTGAAAAGTTGCTCGGGGGAGGAGTGCGTGTGCCATGCGGGAACAGGGTGGATCAGCAACGCAGGCCGCGTGCCAGGCTTCCACGGGTGCGTTTAGCGTTTCAAGACTGGAGAGGCAAGCGGGAAACCATGTTTTGACGGACCGCCGTCCTGGTTTCAAGCATTGCGCAGGCTCTCCAAGAGCCTTATTTGGCGCTGACATCAAAGCAGAACAGCAGTTCCTGGTCGCGCAGGTACAACCTTCCACCGCTGACCACGGGATGGGTCCAGATCATGCCCTTGGGATTCCGGTTGGTGGTCTGGGGACTGAGCGTAAAGCGCCCGTGCTCCTTCCAGCCCTCGGGGCTGGCCTCGATCAGCACCACGGTTCCCGTCCGCTCCTCAAGCAGGTAAAGCATGCCGTCGGCGCCATGAATCGCGCCCTTGCCAAGCCCCTTCTTGTCCGCCCACTTCACCGCCCCCGTCTTGAAATCCATGCAGGTCCACCCCGCCTTGTCATTGTAACCGTAAAGATGGTCCCCCACGAGCACGACCCCACCATGATGGTTGACCATGTCCGTCGTCTCATAAAGGGTCTCCACGGCGTTGCCGGGCCCGACCTTCACGGACTTGCAGCCGACTCCATAACCTGCGGCGACAAACACCTGGCCGTCCTTGAAGATGGGCGTTGGAATCACCGCCGTCTTGCCCGGAAACTCCGTCTTCCACAAAACCTTGCCGTCTGCGGCGTTCACTCCGGCGATGCTCTGCATGGTGAGCTGGATGAGCTGTCGGGCGCCGTTGTGGCTCACCGCGATCAGGCTGGCATACTGGGCGGGATCCGTCCACTCGGCGGATTGCCAGGCCAGTTTGCCGGTGACCTTGTCAAAGGCCGCCAGGGTGCCCTGGGCGCCTCCCGGGGTGACCACCACCAGACTGCCTTCAATCAACGGGCTTTCGCAGTAACCCCAGCCTGGCACCTTGCCACCCAGCGCGACCATGTCGGCACTCCAGAGCTGCTTGCCATCGGCCGCATTGAGACAAACCAGCGCTCCTTTGCCGCTCAGGGCGTAGACCTTGTCACCATCCACCGTCGGTGTCGCCCGAGGACCGTCACCCCAGCCATTCGTCAGCAGGGCTCCGGCTTCCGCCGACCACTTTTCCTTTCCGGTCGCCGTGTCGATCGCTATCACATACTCCACCGCGTCACGGGAACCCATGGTGTAAAGCGT
>JBIJBP010000172.1:0-9384 GCA_044345155.1 Prosthecobacter sp.
GATGCCAAGACCGCCCGCTCCAGCGTGGTCTGGGCGATGGCGATCATCGGCCTGTTCTACATCCTCACCACCTTCTTCGGCTTTGGCGCGGCCACGATCCTTCAAAAGGCCCAGATTCTCTCCGATGGCAAACCCAACCCCAACATGGTGGCCCCGGCCCTTGCCCAGCATCTCGGCGGCGAGCTCTTCTTTGCCTTCATCAGCGCGGTGGCCTTTGCGACCATCCTGGCCGTTGTCGCCGGCCTGACCATGAGCGCCAGCGCCAGCTTCGCCCACGATTTTTACACCAATGTCATTCATCACGGCAAGGAGCACCGACCAGGTCAGGAAGTGCGCGTGGCACGCATCACGGCCTTTGTCGTCGGTGCCGTCAGCATCGGCCTCGCGATCTACCTCGGGCCCAGTGTGAACGCGGCCTTCCTGGTCGGCCTGGCCTTTGCCGTCGCCGCCAGTGCCAACCTGCCGGTCATCGTGCTGAGCGTCTTCTGGAAGCGCTTCAACACCACCGGAGCCGTGGCGGGCCTGGGCGTCGGCCTGGGCTCCTCGATCTTGCTGATCCTGCTGAGTCCGAATGGCTTGTTCGGCAAGGCGGGCGCCTTCTTCCCCTTGGAAAACCCGGGCATCATCAGCATTCCGCTCGGATTCCTGGCCGCCTGGCTTGGCACCGTCCTCACCGCACGTGACCCGGCGGCGGAGGCCAAGTTTGCCGAACTCAAGGTGCGCGCCCACACCGGCCTTGGCGCCGAGAAGGCGGTCGCTCATTGATCCGCCCATGATTTGCCGTTGCGCCAGTCCGCTCCTTGATTCATGGGCCGTGCATGGCCGATGATCTCCGCTATCTGCGTCTGCACGGCGCCGAAATCCTGCCTCATGTCGAGGCGCTTGGCGCCTTGCGTCTGAGCGTGTTCAACGAGTACCCCTATCTTTACGAAGGCACGATGGAGGAGGAGCGTGATTACCTCGCCACCTACGCCCGTGCCGCCAGCAGCCTGGTTGTGCTGGCAATGGATGGAGACCGGGCGGTCGGTGCCACCACCTGCCTTGGCATGATCGAGGGCGACCCTTCATTCCGAGCCTGCTTTGAAAGGCAGGGCTGGCCGCTTTCCAAAATTTGTTATCTGGGCGAGTCCGTGCTTCTGCCGCAATATCGCGGCCACGGCGTCGGCAAGGTCTTCTTCAGGGAGCGTGAAGACCATGCCCGTGAACTGAAGGCCACCTGGACCACCTTCTGTGCGGTGGATCGCCCGGCTGACCATCCGCTGCGTCCCTCCGGGTATCGTCCGCTGGACGGCTTCTGGACCGCCCAGGGTTATGAAAAGCATCCGGAGCTTCAGGCCACCTTTGTCTGGAAGGAGATCGGTGAGCAGGTGGAGTCGCCCAAGACGCTGACCTTCTGGCTGAAACAGCTCACGCCATCCTCATGAAACCGCCCGTCGAAACCCTGGCGCTGGCCCTGCGGACCTTTGATCCGTGTCTCGATGTCGTCGGCATTCGTGAATACACTCTGGCGGTGATCTGCATGGTCGAGACCGCCTGGGACGAGGGCGCTGAACTGGTCCTGCTTCCTGAGTTCACCTGGATGGGCCTGGAGCCGCATGTGCTTCGCCAGGTGGGATCGGCCACGCTCGCCGAGGTGGCGCAGGCCTTTGAGTCGGAGTGCCTGCCCCTTTTGAAGGAGAGGCTGGAGCGTCCGGGCAGGGCGGTCGTGCTCGGCACCGTACCGTCGCTGACTCCTGAGGGCAGGGTGCGCAACCGGGCCTGGATCGTCCGAGATGGCGCATGGCTCTATCAGGACAAGCTGCACCTTACGCCCTGGGAGTCGGGATTTGAGGCCGGTGATGTCCTGCGCCTCTGGAGCTTTGGCGGCTTCCGCATGGCCGTCATCATCTGCCTCGACATCGAGGTGCCTGAGCTCTCAGCGCGGCTGCGGGACAGCGGCTTGGACCTGATCCTCTGCCCGAGCGCCACCGAAACCCTGCGCGGGGTGGAACGGGTGAACCGCTGCGCCTCCGCCCGGTCGGTGGAGCTGGGTTGCCATGTCGCGGTCAGTCATCTGACGGGCCGTGCCGAGTCGGAGCTGATTGATGAAAACATCGGCAGGGCCGCCTTTTACCGGCCCTCGCAGGCCGCGTTCAAGACACTGCCGTTCGCCGAGGAGACCGAAACTGTCTCCGCCGGTGTGGCCAGACTTGAGGTTAGGCTGGAGAAACGGCCGCTCGAGCTCATGCGCCGCATGACCTCCGAGACAAATCCCGCGCTGCTTGGCAAAGAATTGGCTGGCATTCAAAGGCGCATTCCGGTGCAATGCGACTGAACATCAACCCCGTCCCGTCATGCTTGAAGAATTCAAAAAGTTCATCCTGAAAGGCAACGTCGTCGACCTCTCCACCGGTGTGATCATCGGGGCTGCCTTCGGCAGCATCGTCAGCGCCTTTACCAAGGGCATTGTCGAACCCATCCTCGGCATGTTCGGCGGCGGTCCCAATCCCGACCTGAAGATCAAGCTGGGTGAGAAAACCATCGAGGTGGTTCAGAAGGGGGCCAACGGGGTCGAGGCCAAGGTTCAGCAGGTGGTGCCGTTTCTTCAGCTCGACATCGGGGCCGTCATCGGGGCCATCATCGGCTTCCTCATCACTGCCGCTGTCATCTTCTTTGTGATCGTCAAGCCGGCCAACAAGCTGATGTCGATGATGAAGAAGGAGGAGGCCGCCGCGCCGCCGCCGGCTCCCGCGGCGGACATCGTCCTGCTCACGGAGATCCGTGACCTGCTGAAGAAATGAGTGCCATGACCGAGCTGCGGCAGGGAGGGGCGTTTTAAGCACTCCTCATGCGCGACCTGCTGAAGCTGCACCTTGTCATCCTTGCCTGGGGCTTCACGGCCATCCTGGGCAAGCTGATCGCCATGCCGGCGGTGGAGATGCTGGTCTGGCGCACCACGCTTGCCGCGCTTGGCTTCGCCATGACCGCACGGTTCATGCGGGTCGGCCTGCATCTGCCGGCGGCGGAGAGGCGGAAGATGCTTTGGTTAGGTGTGCTGCTGGGTCTGCACTGGATCCTGTTCTTTCTCTCCGCGCGACTTGCGACCGCCTCGGTCAGCCTGGCTGCGATGCCCACCGCCATGCTCTGGTGCTCGCTGATCGAGCCCTGGATCAACGGGACTCGCCGCTGGAGGGTCCTTGAACTGGCGGTCGGCCTGGTGATGCTGGGGGCGGTCTGGCTGATCTATGAGGTGGAGTTCCGCTACTGGCTGGGCTTCAGCATCGCCCTGGCCTCGGCAGTTCTGGCGGCGCTTTTCGCCGTGGTCAGCAAGCAGTATGTGGCCCGCTGCCACTTCGCCGTCATGGGCACTTATCAGATGAGCGGCGCAGCCATGGTCTGCCTGGCGGGCTGGCTGTGGTTTGAAGACGGACACGTCACGGTGCCGACAGGGCTGGACCTGCTCTGGCTGATGCTGTTCGCCTCCGTCTGCACGGTCTGGGCCTACGCGGGCTACATGGACGTGCTGCGCCGCCTTTCAATGTTCACCGTCAACGTCATCTACAACCTGGAGCCGGTCTACGGCATCCTGCTGGCCGCCCTCATCTTTGGCTCACGGGAACACATGAGCACGGGCTTTTACATAGGAGCCGCCATCATCATCGGCGGCGTCATCCTGGTGCCATGGCTGGAACGCTGGGTGGATGGCAGGGCCGTTGGCAGACGCTGACGAGGTCAGTTCTTGTCCTTTGCTCGCATCTGGTGATTGGCTTTGCCAGAATTGCCGTTTAAAAAGGTTCACTTATGAAACCTGTCTTTGAAAAAGTGCCGCGTCGCGACTGGGAGTCGTTTCATTGCGAGATCGTCCACGGACCCGATTACGGCACGCGCTGGCACTTTCATCCCGAATATCAGATCACCCTGGCCATCCGCAGCCGCGGCCACCGGGTTGTGGGGGACAACATCTCGCCCCTGGTGGACGGTGACCTGGTGATGCTGGGCACCAACCTGCCCCACGTCTGGCATCAGGACGAGGTGGCCGGTGCCAGTGTTGATGCCATCATCGTCCGTTTTACCGAGTCCTTCCTCGGGGCGGATTTCATGAGCCTGCCGGAGATGGAGCCGGTCAAGAGCCTGCTGCGCCGCTCCGCCCGTGGCCTGGAGGTGAACGGCAGCACCCGCAAGGAAATCACCACCCGCATGAGGCGTCTCGCCGACGCCTCCGGCCTGGCCCGTGTCGTGGAACTGCTCGGCATCCTGGACCTTCTTTCGCGCTCCAAGGAACTCACGCCCCTGGCCAGCGCAAGTTATGAGCCCGCGCTTCATTCCGGCGACCAGGACCGCATGCAGCGTGTGGTGGATCACATTCACCAGAACCTCACGGAGGACATCGACCGCAAGCAACTCGCCAAGCTGGCACATCTGAGCGAGGGGGCCTTCAGCCGCTTCTTCCGCTCGCGCACCGGCAAGACCGTGCCGGAATACATCAACGAAGTGCGCATTGGTCGCGCCTGCCGCATGATCTCCGAGGACCAGCAGAACATCACGGACATCGCCCTCGACTGCGGCTACCGGAACCTGGCGAACTTCAACCGGCGCTTCCGCGAGGTCGTCGGCAGCACGCCCCGGGAATACCGGGCCCAGATGCGGGTCCTGGGCGGTGGTCGCTGATGTCTTCAGGCTTCTCTTCATTTGAGCCCTGGCCCGGAAGGGCTATGTCGAGCCCATGATGCACGACACCATTGCCGCGATTTCAACCGCCACCGGGGAGGCGGCGCTCTCCGTTCTGCGCGTTTCCGGACCGCAGGCGCTTGCGGTGGCGGCCCGGGTTTTTCAGGCCGGGAGGGCCGTCGCAGACCTGCCGGCAAGGAAGGCCTGCCGCGCCTCCGCCCGTGCCGCCGATGACACGCTTTTGGATGACGGGCTTCTGATGGTCTTCCGCGCCCCGGCCAGTTACACCGGCGAGGATGTGGTGGAGTACCACGGTCATGGCGGCCTGCTGGTGACGCAGAAGGTCTATGAGTCGCTGCTCGCCGCCGGTGCCCGTGCCGCCGGTCCGGGAGAGTTCACCCAGCGCGCCTTCCTGAACGGCAAGATGGATCTCACCCAGGCCGAGGCGGTGATGGACCTGATCCATGCCCAGAGCACCCTGGCCCTGCGCGCCGCCCATGAGCAGCTCGGTGGTGCCATCGGCAGGGAGGCCATGGCGCTGAAGGAAGTTCTGCTGCCCGTGCTCGCTCATGTCGAAGCCTACATCGACTTTCCCGAGGAGGACATCTCGCCCGACACCGGCTCGGCCCTGGCGGCCCGGATGGACGAGGTCATGCAGCGGGCCCGGCGTCTGATTGAAACCGGAGAGCAGGGGAGGATCCTGCGTCACGGGGCCAGGACGGTGATCTGCGGCGAGCCCAACGTGGGCAAGTCAAGTCTGCTGAACCTTTTGTTAGGCTTTGAGCGCGCCATCGTCTCGCCCTCGGCGGGCACCACCCGTGACACGATCGAGGAGGTGATCCAGGTCCATGGCATTCCGCTGCGCCTGGTGGACACGGCGGGACTCCGGGAGGCCGGGGCGGATGGCATTGAACGCATCGGCATGGAGCGCACCCTGCGGGAACTGGAACGTGCCGACCTGATCCTGGAGGTTGTGGACGCCTCGCAGCCACCGTCTCAGACGCGTAGGGTGGAACTCCCCGAAGGAGCTGCCAGCCGTCGAATTTTGCTGCTGAACAAGGCCGACCTGGGCCAGGCTGAGGGATGGCCGCAGGACGCGGTGGCGATTTCCTGCCAGACAGGGGCGGGGATTGAATCCCTGCGCGATGCCATCCGGACTCTGGTGCTTCGTTCCGGTCCGCTGATGAGCGACCATCCTGTGGCGATCAATGCACGGCATCAGGTCTGTTTTGAGCGGGTCAGCAGCCATGTCGCCGCCGCGAAGGCGGCCCTGGGCGGCGGTCTTGCCCCGGAATATGTCGCCCTTGATCTCCGTGAAGCGCTTCAAGCGCTCGGGGAGGTGGTGGGAGCGGTGGATGTCGAGCAGGTGCTGGACGTGATCTTCTCGTCCTTCTGCATCGGCAAATAGGGATGGATGTTGCCCGGCTGTCACCATTTGACGGTGGCGCCAAGGACGGCTCCAAAGCCAGCCTCATTGGAGCCGGAGCCTGCGTAGCGGATCTCCTGGTCCAGCAAGTTTTCCAAGGACAGGGTGAGGTCCAGATTTTTCGTGACCTGGCAGCCACCGCGCAGGGCCAGCCAGACAAAGCCAGGATTGCCGTTCGGGGGAATGCGATCGGTGTCCCGGCGGTCACCGGTGTTCAGGCGATCCAGGTCCGACTGACCCAGGGCCACCAGTTCGGTCCAGTAACGCCTGTCCGTGCTCTGCCAGCGAACGCCACCACGCCACATCAGCGGCACCACGCGGGAAGCCGGCTCCGGCCTGAGCACATTGGTGTTGCCGGCAAACTGGTCCACCTGGCCCTCTGTCAATGTCACATGGCCGAAGACCTTCCAGTTGGTGTTGAAGCGATATTCTCCCGCATGTTCGATGCCGTGGATGTAGCCGTCGCCGCCGTTGGTTTTCTCGACAACACGGTTGCCACCGATGACCTGGCCGGTGGCGCGGCGGATGATCATCTCATTGATGTGCGTGTAAAAGTAGCTCAGGTTGCCGCTGAAGTGCTCAGTGTCCACCTTGAGGCCGATCTCGTAGGTGATGAACTCCTCGGGCTGCAGGCCGGGGGAGGGCAGTTCAAGTTCCCCGGACCGTGCGATGTCCAGGCGCGAGAGGTCGGAAAGGTTCGGGGAGCGGAAGCCCTGCGAGACACCAGCAAAAAGCCGGTGACGATCCTTGTCATCCATGTCGAACATGATGCGGCCGGTGGCGGAGAAGTTCTGCCAGTTGTCGCCCTGGCTGTCGAAGCGGCGTGTGGTGGATTGATCATCATAGCTGCCGACGTTGGCGTCAGCATAGGTGTAACGGCCGCCAAAGTGGAGGTGGATCCGTTCGCCCAGGTCGATCTGGTCGAGGAGATAGGCGCCGAACAAATCATAGGTCGAGTCGTCACCAACTGGTCCCTGGATTTCGTTCCGGTTGAAGGTGCCGTTCAGCCGGTACCTTTTGCTGCCGCTGTTCACACGGTCACGGTAGTAATCCACGCCGTAGGTCAGCCTGCCGATCGGGGTGTCGCTTTGGAGCTGAAGGTCGAGCCCAAGCGTCGTCAGTTCCGTCTCCGAATAGTTCTGCCGGTTGTCGGCCGGACGGCGGATGCGGTGCTCGTATTCATTCATCGACTGAAGCGACACGGTGAGGCTGGCGGCGTCGATGATGCCGTCCAGATCCTCGCCCGCAAGGCGGAGGTAGGAAAGCGAGCGCTCCTGGTCGTAGGCGCGCTTGAGGTCGGTGCCGATGGTGGTGCCTTCCCAGGAGACGCCGTAGATGGTGGCATGGCTTCTCCAGACATCATTTTGGCGAAGCTGCTGATGCACGGCTGTCAGGGTCCACTGGTCGCTCAGGGCGATGTCCAGGCGGGCGTCGTAGGCCCACTCGTCATAACCGGTCTTCGGCTGGTCGCCGATGCCTGCGGCATGGACGTCGCCAAACGACTTCAGGGTGGCGCCGAGATGAAGTCCCCAGCGGCCGCCCTGTCCGAATTGAAGCTCCTGGCGCAGGATGTTGCTCTCCTCGGCGGTTGCGCCGCGGTAGGACGTGAGCCCGTGGAAGAACCAGCCCGGCTGCTCATTCTGGTAGCCGCTGCCCTTGGTGAAGAGGTTCAGGGTGCCGCCGATGGAGTCGCTGCCATACAGCACGCTGCCCTGGCCGGGAACCAGCTCCATGCGGTCGATGGCGTAGGAGTCGATGGTGTTCCAATATTGGTTGGGGCCTTCCCGGAAGATGCTGTTGTTGAAGCGGATGCCGTCGATGAGCAGCAGGTTGCGGAAGCCGGTGAAGCCGCGGATGAAGGGAGAACCCTGGCCGTTGGCGGTCTTCTGAACGTTCACACCCGGGATCTCCCGCAGGGCTTCCGGCAGCGTTCTGACCTGGCGTTCCTGAAGCTGTTCCTGGCCCAGAGTGCGGACCTGGGCCGGAACCTTCATCGGATCTTCGCCGCTGCGGGTGGCGGTGATGACGAGAGGGGGGAGTTCGTTTTTTTTCTGTTCGTACGCCTCTGCCGGAGCTGCTGGCGTTGTTTCCGGAGATTCTGGCTCCTGGCTGGGGGCAGGCTGGGCCGCAAAGGCCAGGGACAGTAGGAGGATGACAAGCCAGGGCAAGGGGGAATGACGCATGAATGGAAAGCGGCACGAAAAAGCGTCTGACCGCCGGGTTGTCACCCTTTTCGCCTGTCGAACCTGCGCTTGGGGCGTTTCATGTTCCCGTCGGCATTCGTCCGGCTGCTTTTTGTTCACTTGGGAAGGCCTTGGCCGTCCATTTTGACGACGAACCGCCTCGTCAGCCGTAAAACCCGGACGAGCTGGTTTATCCGGAGCATTTCATGGCTATGTGAAACCCTGCCTCTCTGGGCTCGTTACCCTTCTCTCTCCTGCACACTCCCATGATCGCCTGGTTTGCCCGCAATCACGTCGCCGCCAATCTCCTGATGCTGGCGGTGATGGCGGCCGGTGCCTGGACGCTCTACCAGGACAAGATCCCGCTCGAGGTCTTCCAGGACATGCCGTCCAGATACATTTCGGTGAACGTGCCCTATCCGGCGTCCTCACCCGAGGAAACCGAGGAGACGATCGTGCTGAAGATCGAGGAGGCCATCCAGCAGGTCGGCGGCATCAAGCACGTCAACAGCACGGCGGGCAGCGGCGGCGGCAGCGTCTTCATCGAGGTCAACGAGGGCGAGGACCCGCGCCGGGTGATGGACGATGTGAAGATTCGTGTCGATGCCATTCCCAACTTCCCGGCCCTGGCGGAAAAACCGGTCATCCAGCTCGACGACAGCTTTCACAGCGTCATCACGGTCATCCTGAGCGCCGACATGGCGGAGCGTGACCTGAAGCGCCTCGGCGAGCAGACCCGCGATGAGCTTGCCTCGCTGCCCGGCATCTCCCACGCGGACATCACCGGCGTGCGCAACGAGGAGATCGCCATCGAGATCCCCGAGGAGCAGCTGCGCAAGTATGGACTCACCCTGGAGGTCATCAGCCGCGCGATTCGTGAAAACGCCATCGACATGCCGGCCGGCGTGGTCCAGACCGAGGCGGGGGATGTTTCGCTGCGCACCCGCGGACGTGCCTACACCGGAGAGGACTATGCGCGCATCCCGCTGGTCACCCGGACCGACGGCAGCAAGGTCCTGCTGGGCGAGATCGCGAAGATCATCGACGGCTTCACGGAAAACCCGCTGGTGACGAGGCTGAACGGACGCCGCTGCGTGATGATCAGCGTCATGCGTGAAGGCAACCAGA
>JBIJBP010000060.1:0-29874 GCA_044345155.1 Prosthecobacter sp.
ATGCCGATGATGCCGGTGGAGTCAGGGGACGGTGAATTCATCACGGGAAGGTTGCAGGCTAAGGGTCACGCAGTTGGTTGGCGAGCGTTCTCGCGGCCTGATGCCAGTTTTCCGGTTCGCTGCCGCCAAAGCCCGTCACCATGCGCCAGGTGCCCTGGAAGCCGGCGGGCACGGAGGCCTTCTCGAAGCACTTCAGGTAGAATTTCCGGTAGCTGCCAGGAACGTTCCAGATCATCGAGATGTGGCCGCCCTGCCCGGGTGCCGCCAGCAGCCGCGAGACGGCGAACTGCCTGCTTTCCGGCTCGTACACCGCCATCCAGTCCACCTTTAGGTTGATCACAAATTTGCGCGCGGTTTCGGTGCGGTCATCGAGCGTGCCTGAAATCAGCTTCTCAGGCGCGGCGTCATGGCCGGCGCAGTAGGCGGATACGGTCGGCCTCCAGGCGTGCATGAAATGATACACCATCTTCAAAGGCGCCTCCTTCAAGGCATGGACGGTGGTGGTTTCATGAAGGCGGTCGCCCTTCAGTTCCGTGATGCAGGCAAGGTTGATGTCCCGGATGCGGGAAGTCCGCTCGAAGCGGAAGCTGTCTCCCTTCAACTCCGCAGCGGGTGTGGCGACAGGCCTGCCATCCAGGATGAAGGCGAGCGACTTCAGCGGCTCCGGCTCGTTTTCCAGATGGGCGGTGCCGATGAACCCGCAGTCGGGAAAATAAAACACGGTGCCGTAGGCGCTGCGTTCGGTGGTCATGGCATGGCCGCGGAAGTCGATGCGGCCCGGCGTCCACTGCGAGGCCTGGCGGAGCAGCAGCGTCAGATCGCCGCAGGTCACGGTGATGGCTGGCAGGTCGGGGCCGAGGTTGGGCTTGAAGGGCGGTGTGGCGGCAGCTGCCAGAAACGGGCAGAGAAGGGCAAGGCAGACGTGTCGCAGGGGCATCCTCATCATACGGTGCCGGGGCACGGATCACACTGACGTGCGTTGCTGCTCTTCAGCGGATCTTCCACACCTTCACGTCGTCAATCCAGACGGTGCTTGGAATCAGGAAGCTGAACCAGCGCTTCATCGGATGCGCGAAGCCTTCGGAGTGATGACTGGCGAGCAGCTTGCCGTCGAGCGTCAGCCGCATTTCATCACCGACGGTGAGAAGGATGAGCTCGTGCCATTTCGTGTCGGCCTTGAACGGCACGGTCACGCTTTTGGTTTTCAACAGCGCCTCGAGGTCGGCGGGGATCTTCTGCTTCTTCGCCAGCGCCTCGTCGCGGCGTCGGCGGTTCTCCAGGTTCATGATGCCGGTCTTGTGATCGATCAGCGTCACGCTGCGCTGGCCGAGGATGCCGTAGCAGAGGTGGCCGGCGTGGACGCCCCGGGTGGTTTCCCGGTCCACAAAGCCGAGCTGCAGGCCCTCGTCCTTGCTGAGCCCGGGAAAGCGGAATCGAACCACCGCTCCGCCGTCGGTGAAGCCTGCCTCATGATGGATGTGTGCGGAATGTTTCGCCGCTTCCGAGGCGCTGCTCACCTTCAGGACGCCTTGGTCAAGGTCCGCCTGCTTGATCTGCGGCACGCGGTTGGCGGTCGCGCTGTTCCAGCCGTTGCCGATGGCCGCGGCCAGGTTGCCGTCCTCCTCGCGCTCAAAGGCGTCGTGAAAGACCAGCGTGGCGTTTTTCTCCAGCCAGGCGGTGGAGTCCTGGGCGGTGGCGGCGGTGGCAAGGAAGAGGGGGGGAAGCAGATGGCGCATGGCGGGGCCGGAGGATCAGGCGGTCCGGGGGAGGACATCAATCCTTTTTGTTCGGCGTGAGGGGCTGGAGCTGTTCACGGATGACGGGCAGGAGCAGCTCCGCGACAAGCCGGTGGCCGAGGTCGCCGGGGTGGGCCCCGTCGGGCAGGAGGCCGGCGACGTCCGTGTGGTGCTGTTTTGCAAAAGCTGGATAGGCGGCATGAACGTCCACCAGCGGCAGGGCGAGTTCACGGGCCAGCGTACGCAGGGCTTCGTTGTAGGTGAGGAGAAAGGGGGCTTCAAAGCCGTCCTCGGCCTCCGGCCTGTAGGGCGGCCTGCCGTAGAGTTCGCGCATTCTGGGGGACCAGCGCAGCGGGTTGGTGGTCATGAGGATGACACGAGCCCCTGCGTTTTGTGCCAGGCTGATAAGGCTGCGGTAGTTGGTGATGTAGTCCTCCAGGCTGACGCGCGGCCGGGTGGCGGGTGGTTTTTTCCAGACATCGACGGTGGAGTCGTTGATGCCGAACTGCATCACCACAAGCCGCGGCCGGTGGACGAGCACGTCGGTGTGAATGCGTTTCAACGCGTTGACGGTGGTGTTGGAGGGCACGCCGGCGTTGTGGACGTCGGGGTTGGCGCCTGATTCCAGAAGGGCTGCCTGGATGAGTCCGGCATACACCTTGACCGCACCCCGGGGCGCGGTGGTGGAGTCGCCGAACAGGAAGATGCCGCCGGGTTTCAGGACAGGTTGGGAGCCGGGCTCCGCCGCGTTCAGGGGCAGGAGCAGGATCATCAGGGGAATCAGAAGCAGCGGACGGTGGTGCATGGCGGCTCCTTTGGATGTCATGTCAGGCTGGCCCTGCTCAGCGGCCGGCCTTCATTTCGCGGACGTGGGCCAGGGCGGCGTCCTGCATGAACTTCGTGGCCGCCGGGGTGTTCTTGTGTCCGGCCAGGGTGTCGATGTGGATCTTCTTGGAAATGCCCAGCGCGTTGTAGGCGGCATAGACACTGGTGGGAGGGCAGGTGGTGTCGATGAAGCCCACGGTGACCGCCGCGCCCCTGGCGTGGCAGCGCCGTGCGAAGTTGACGTTGTCGAAGTAGCGCGCGGTCTGCAGCTCGGCCTCGTCAGGCCTGCCGTCGGTGATCGTCACGAGCTTGGGCCAGCCGTTGATGCGGTTGACGACCGTGCCCGAGTGATCGCATCCGGCGGGGACGCCGGCGCAGATGAAGGTGACGCGTTCGTCGAGAGCCCCGGCGGCGAAGGCCTGGAAGCCACCCTGGCTGCTGCCATAGACGATCACGGTTTTGCCGTCCCATTCCGGCTGCGCGGTGAGGAAGTCGATGGCGCGGACGAGGCGCAGGAACATGCCCTTGAAGTAGTTTTTCTCACGGTCGGAGCGGCCGACATATCGGTAGTCCTTCAGCGCCCCTGCGGCCAGGTCCTGGTAGAAGGCGGCGGGTTTGCCGTTCGGGATGCCGTGGGCGTTGATGTCCATGGCGAGCATGCCGCCCTCGCGCTCGGTCCAGGCCATCGCGCCGAGGCTGGAGCCGCCGACGCCGGCGCCGTGAACAAAAAGGATGGCAGGGCAGGACTTCGGGGCGGCGTTTTTGGGACGGCCGTAGTAGCCGGAAACGGGAGCGCCGAGGCAGTCCACTTGAACGTCAAACGCCTCCGCCCCTTTGACGGCCGTCGGCACCGGCGTCAGCGTGGACTTCACCGCCACGCTGGCGAGCGCGGCCTTCTGCGCGGCCCAGAAGCTGTCAAAGTCCTCCGGCACAGGCAGGCTGGGCTGGATCTGGTCCGGATCGCAGGCGGCGGCGGCCATGGCGGAGGCGGTGCTCTTAGGGGCGGAGATGCGCACGAGGGTGAAGCCGGGCTTGCCGACCTTCACGGAGAGGGAGCCCCTGCCCTGGGTCAGGGCGATGGTTTGCGCTGGCTGCGGATTCCAGCCGTCCTCGGAAATGTTGGCCGTCACGGCAGCGAGGGCGGGGTCGCTGGACTCGATCTGAAACGTCGCCGTGTCACCGGCATGATAGGTGGCATCCGCACGATCTGTCACGACCTTGAGAGTGAGGGCCGGAGCGGCGGCTGGCTGCGTCTGAGCGAGGGCGGCACCGAGGCAGGCGGGAAGAACAAGGAGGAGGCGACGGGTTGTCATGTGCCAGATGCTAACGTGTTTGACCGATATCTTTTTCTGAATCGGTTCATGTTTGCCTGGCCGTAAATGAGGAGAACGCAGGTGGTTGACAGAGCGGCCCTGTGCCGGGTGTTTGAGGATCATGCGCCCTGTCTGGATCGTCACGACTGTCTTTTCATTCATCATTTGTTCGGCCCCTGCTGTCCAGCCGTTGGTTCACAAGGACGCCAAGGGCAATCCCTCGCCCTGGGGCGAGTGGGTGGAGCCGGACTTTCCGTTCTTCAGCAGCGTGCTGGACTGTCGTGACCTGGGGAAGGGGTTTCCGAAGGACAACCTGACGCCGCGCGGTCTCATCCTGAACCTGGGGCACAACCTGTGGGCCTGCTTTGACACCGACCTGCTGCGCATCGCCTGCATCTGGCAGGGCGAGCCCGGCCAGCCGCCGGTCACGCCGGAGGCGCTGGCGCCGGGCTCGTATCACGTCGCCGGTCAGAAGACGAAGGATGGCCAGGAGCACCTGCCGAAGCCGGTGGGGAAGGTGTGGCTGGCGAACGGGCTTTACCCCGGCTGGCAGGTCAGTGAAAAAGCCAGCTTCACAGATCCCCGCGAACCAGCGCCGAGCAAGGAGGAGGCGGGACGTGGGCCGGTGAGCGGTGGAAGGTTTCTGGGGATTGAGATCAACTCCTCTGGGACGTGGCTGCGTTACCAGGTGGATGGAACGCTGATCCAACATTCGTTCAAAGCCGAGGTTGAGGGTGGTAAGCTCAGCTTGAGCCATGAGCTGCGGGTGGAGGCGCATTCATCGGCATTCATTTTTTTGCCGGGAACGGGCAAGGACGCCTCCTTTGAGCAATCGGCCTATCCCGTCAAACCCACCCAGGAGAAGCAAGAACTCAAGCTGAGGATGGATTGGGCTCAGGCATCCCACGGCGAGCCGCTCAAGTTGCGAAACGCTTCGTCCTTGCCTGAGCCTGTCAAGACCCAGGCCGTCCTTTCCACCTCTCAGGACGCCTATGTGCTCGACTCAATCCCGCTGCCGGTGCCGAATCCCTGGAAACGCAATGTGAGGCTGGCGGACCTCGCCTTCCTCAATGACCAGGGCGATGCGGCGGGCGTGACCTTTGACGGCGATGTCTGGCTGATCTCCGGCCTTAAGGGCGACCTCCAAAACGTCAGCTGGAGCCGCTTCGCCTCGGGGCTGCATGAGCCGATGAGCATCGTGGCACGAAACGGAGAGCTTTTCGTGTTCGACCGCAGCGGCATCTGGCGCCTGGTGGATTCGGACAAGAACCGCGAGTGCGACCGCTATGAGATGTTCTGCAACCTCTTCGCGCAGACGGCGGAGACGCGCGAGTTTCCCAACTCGATGAAGCTGGGCCCGGACGGCGCGCTTTACATCTCCAAGGGCGGCCAGGAGGGCACCACGCGCGGCAAGCACAACGGCACCGTCATCAAGGTGGCGGCGGACGGGAAGTCGATGGAAGTCATCGGCTACGGCCTGCGCCAGCCCTTCATCGGCGTGAACCCGCAGACAGGCCTGGTGACGGCGAGTGATCAGCAGGGCAACTACGTGCCCTCGACACCGCTGCACATCATCGAGCACCATCATTTCTACGGCCACCTGCCGACGGTGGCGCCGAAGGAGGAGTATCCGGAGACCATCACCGAACCGCTGACCTGGATTCCGCATCCGGTGAACCCGAGCGGTGTGACGCAGACCTGGCTGCTCGGTGCGAAGATGGGTCCGATCCATGATGAGCTGATCCACATCGGCTACAACCGGCCGGAGCTGTTTCGCGTGCTCATGAAGAGGCCGCCGTCTTCCGGCCTGTCCCGCCCCCAGGCCGCCGTGGTGAGCTTCTCGCGCGACTTCGATTTTCCGACGCTGAACGCCGTCGTCAATCCGGCGGACGGCCGGCTTTACATCACCGGTTTCCAGGTCTGGGGCACGGTGGCGACGAAGCTCAGCGGCCTGGCGCGGATGCGCTGGACGGAAAAACCGCGCGTGCTGCTGAAGGAGGTGACGCCCACCGACAAGGGCGTGCTGCTGCGCTTCAATGAAAAGCTGGACGTGAAGCTGGCCACCGATCCCACGAGCTACAGCGCCGAGCGCTGGAACTACAGGCGCACCGCCGACTACGGCAGCCCGCATCTGAAGCCCGATGGCAGCACGGGGCAGGAGTTCATGACGGCGAGCAGCGCCTACCTCAGCCAGGATGGCAGGAGCGTGCTGGTCGGATTTCCGGACATGAAGGCGGGTGTCAGCCAGATGCGCATCGGCTGGGGACTGAAGAGCGTCGATGGCCTGAAGGCGGAGAACACCGCCTACTTCAGCCCCTGGGAGCTGGCGAAGTTTGACGGAGAGAAGGAGGGCTTTGGCAGGATCGAGGTCGACCTGACGCCGCGTGCCGCCAGCGCCGCCGTCCAGGTGAAGCCCACGGCGGAGGAGGGCGCGCGGTTGTACCAAATGTTTGGCTGCATGGCCTGCCATAGCACCGATGGCAGCACGGTGGGCAAGGTCGGGCCGAGCTGGAAGGGATTGTTCGGCAGCGAGCGCGACATCGCCAAGGGCATCAAGGGCCGGGTGAAGGCGGATGCGGAGTATTTGAAGGAGTCGATCCTGAATCCAAGCGCCCGGGTGGTGAAGGGCTTTGAAAAGTTCGACACCGGCATGCCGATCTATGCGGGCATCCTGAACGAGTCGCAGATCCAGAGCCTGATCCTTTACATCCAGACGCTGAAATAAGCCGGGCGGGTCAGCGGATGAAGTAGCTGAGGTTTTCCAGCTCCACGGCCAGGTCCACGCTGTTGACGACAACATGCTCGGGCACGTCGAGGATGGTGGGGGAGAAGTTCAGGATGGCCTGGATGCCGGCGGCGACCATCTGGTTGGTGACCGTCTGGGCGCTGCTGGCCGGCACGGTGAGGATGGCCATCTTGACCTGGTTGGCTTCAATGAAACCCGCCATGTCCTGCATCGGCAGGATGGGAGTGCTCAGGCCGATCTGAGGACGGGGGGAGAGGTCAAAGGCCGCCGCCACCTCGAAACCCTCCTTGCGGAAGCCGCCATAGCGGAGGAGGGCGGAGCCGAGGTTGCCGACGCCGACCAGGATGACCGGCTGAAGATGGTTTTGTCCAAGCACCTGGGCGATGGTGCTGCTGAGCGCCTCCACATTGTAACCGAGTCCGCGGGTTCCGAACTGGCCGAAGTAGGTCAGGTCTTTGCGCAACTGGGTGGGCTTCACCCCGGCGGCCTTGGCCAGGGCTTCGGACGACACCGTGTCCACGTCGTTCTCCTTCAGCTTGCTGAGGCAGCGCTGATAGATGGAGAGCCGGTAGATGGATTTGCGGGGGATGTCTATCCGAGGCATTTGTGAAAATTCACCTGTTAGCATGCGATTGTCAACGGCCGGGCTGTGACAGGGCCGCCAGAAGCTTTGTTCAATTGATCAAGGGAGGGTGGGCAACACACAGACTGCTGGTTGCAAATCAGGGGCACCCGGCTAAGCAATGCCTCCCCCTCAGCCCAGCGGGTTGCCGGAGACACTCCATGTCCGAACACAAGTCTTCCAACAGTTGGTCCCTGGCCCTTGTGGCCCTGGGTGTGGTCTTTGGTGACATTGGCACCAGCCCGCTTTACGCCCTCCGTGAATGTCTGGCCCACGCTCATTACAAGGTCGGCGATCCCGTGGACATGGTTTATGGGCCGATTTCCCTGATGTTCTGGTCGCTGACCATCATGGTGGCGGTCAAGTATCTGAGCTTTCTGAGCAATGCGACCGCCCAGGGGGAAGGGGGGATGTTTGCCCTCCTGTCGCTGCTGCGGTCGAAAAAGGAGGCCCTGAGCAAAGGGGGGCAGGCCTTTGTGGTTCTGGTGGTGCTGTTTGGGGCCTCGCTGCTGTATGGGGACGGCATGATCACCCCGGCGATTTCGGTGCTGTCGGCCGTGGAAGGCCTGGAGCAGCTGAATGCGAGCCTGCATTCCTGGGTCATCCCGATCTCGGTGGTGATCCTGCTGGGCCTGTTCCTGGTGCAGCGCCACGGCACGGCCAAGATCGGTGTGGCCTTCGGACCGATCACGATGGTCTGGTTCCTGGCGCTGGGCGGGCTGGGCATCTATCGATTTGCCGAGCATCCGGGGGTCATCCAGGCGATTTCACCGCACTGGGGTGTCAGCTACCTGGCGCATCATGGCTATCATGGCATCGTCATCATGGGCATGGTGCTGCTGGCG
Organism: Prosthecobacter sp.; assembly: GCA_044345155.1. Taxonomy (GTDB): domain Bacteria; phylum Verrucomicrobiota; class Verrucomicrobiia; order Verrucomicrobiales; family Verrucomicrobiaceae; genus Prosthecobacter. The sequence continues at coordinate 8,088 of JBIJBP010000060.1, forward strand.
GTGACCGGCTGCGAGGCGCTGTATGCCGACATCGGCCACTTTGGCAAAAAGCCGCTGCAGCGCGCCTGGTTCCTGCTGGTCTGGCCCTGCCTGGTGCTGAACTACCTCGGCCAGGCGGCGCTGGTGATTCATGATCCGAAGGCGGTGGAGCATCCGTTCTTCAAGCTGGTGCCCCAGGCTCTGCTGGTGCCGATGATCATCCTCGCCACCGCTGCCACCATCATCGCCTCCCAGGCCATGATCACCGGCGTGTTCTCCCTCACCCAGCAGGCGGTGCAGCTGGGTTACCTGCCGCGTCTGAAGATCATCCACACGAACCCCGAGGTGCGCGGTCAGATCTACATGCCGCAGGTGAACTTCCTCCTGATGGTCTGCTGCATCGCCCTCGTGATCGGCTTCAAGACCTCCAGCAACCTCGCTTCCGCCTACGGCCTGTCGGTGTCGATGGAGATGTTCCTGACCAGCATCCTGTTCTTCTTCGTGGCCCGCCGCATCTGGGGCTGGGCCTTCTGGAAGGCTTTCCTGCCGGTGCTGGTCTTTGCCTGCATCGAGTTCGGCTATGTGTCCGGCAGCCTGGTGAAATTCAAGGACGGCGCCTGGTTCCCGCTCGTCATCGCCAGCGGCGTCTGGATCATCATGAAAACCTGGACTGACGGCCGCGCGGTGCTTTTCCAGGCCATGCAGCGTGGCCGCCTGCCGGTGCAGCATCTGGTGGATGAAATCCAGAAGGACCGCATCATCCGTGTGCCTGGCGCCGCCGTCTTCATGTCCGCCAGCGCCGATGGCCTGCCCCTGGCCCTGCTGCATCATCTCAAGCATAACAAGGCCCTGCACCGCCAGGTCATCCTGCTGACGGTGCGGTTTGAAGACACGCCCTATGTGGATGACAGCACCCGTCATGAGGTGGAGGAGTTCTGCGAGGAGTTTTATCGCGTGGTGCTGCGCTACGGCTTTGCTGAATCACCCCAGGTTTTTGAAGACCTCATCCAGGCACTGGCCGACAAGACCAAGCTGAAAAAGGCGGGCATCACCTTCTATCAGAGCCGTGAAATCCTGCTGACCAACGGCCCCGGCCGCATGGCCCGCTGGCGCAAGAAGCTCTATGTTACCCTTAGCCGCATGTCCCGGCCGGCCACGGGCTACTTCGACCTGCCACCGCGTCAGGTTTGTGAGCTGGGCATCCAGCTTGAGGTCTGATTTTGAGGTCGCTGGCAGTGCTTAAAGCATTGAATCCGAGCTGATTGGCGGGCTTCCGGGAAACGGGCGGCCTCGAGAGGAAAAATATCTATAAGTCAGAATATAAACCTTTCCAAAATAAATGAACGACTCTATTTTCTGTAATTCATAGAATCCGCATGACCCCTGCCGAACGGCCTGGGGCAGACCTAGGGAGCGCTGATCCACCGCTCCTGAACGCGGACTGCACCACGGCGCGAGCGGTGGCGGCGCAGGCTGCCTGACCGGGGGCGGCAGCGTTCCTTGAATTATTCGCCTTCTTGCCAAGCGGCCCAAAGCGCCCATGTTGACGCCCTTTTTCGCTGAACCCGCCCATCTTTCTGATTTGTGAGCCAGTCCCATCCTACCGATGATCTTCGCGTGGCGGAGATCCTGCCGCTGATCCAGCCGGCGCTTCTCATGCACGACCTGCCGCTCAATGAGACGGGTGCGGCCTTCATCGAGGCCTCGCGTCGCAGTGCGGAGGCGATCCTCAACCGCCAGGATGACCGCGTGCTGGTGGTGGTCGGGCCCTGCTCCATCCACGATCACAAGAGCGCCCTGGAGTACGCCCAGCTCATCCAGGCGGCGCGTGAGAAGCATGAGAAGGACCTGGAGGTCTTCATGCGCGTCTATTTTGAGAAGCCGCGCACGACGGTGGGCTGGAAGGGCTACATCAATGATCCGCACCTGAACGAGAGCTATGACATCAACACCGGACTGCGTGAGGCACGCGGCCTGCTGATCGAGCTGACCCGCATGGCGGTGCCCTCGGCCACCGAGTTTCTCGACGTCATCACGCCGCAGTACATCGCCGACGTGGTGTCCTGGGGTGCCATCGGCGCACGCACCACGGAAAGCCAGGTGCATCGTCAGCTTGCCTCCGGCCTGTCCATGCCGGTGGGCTTCAAGAACGGCACCGACGGTGGTGTGCAGGTCGCGCTGGACGCCATCCAGGCGGCTGCGGGCCAGCACTGCTTCCTGTCTGTGACCAAGGACGGCGTGGCCGCGATCGTGAAGACGAAGGGCAACAACGCCTGCCATGTCATCCTGCGCGGCGGCAAGGCCGGCACGAACTTTGACGCGGCCTCCATCGACGCCGTGGTCAGCCAGCTCACCGCGCGCGGACTGCCCGCCAGCGTCATGGTGGACTGCAGCCATGGCAACAGCCTGAAGGACTTCCGCAAGCAGCCGCTGGTGACCAGGTCGCTGGCCGAGCAGATGAGCAACGGCAGCCGCTCCATCACCGGCGTGATGATTGAAAGCCACCTCGTGGAAGGCCGCCAGGACGCCAAGCCCGGCCAGCCCCTGACCTACGGGCAGAGCATCACCGACGCCTGCGTGAACTGGGCCACCACCGAGGCCATGCTTGATGAGCTGGCGGCCGCCGTGCGCGCCCGCCGGGCCAAAGGCTGAACCTCACGTTCCCCATGCTGACCACCGCCACCGCCCGTGACGCCATCAAGCGCATGTCGGGCTGCCGCATTCTCGTCATCGGTGACGTGATGCTGGATCATTTCATCTGGGGAGCGGTGCGGCGGATTTCGCCGGAGGCGCCCGTGCCGATCGTTGAGGTCACCAAGGAGACGACCTTCCCCGGCGGTGCGGCCAACGTGGCGCGCAACCTTTCCGCCTTCACGCCGCAGGCCTACCTCATGGGCCGTGTCGGCAAAGACAGTTCGGCGGGCGAACTGAGGCGTCTGCTTCATGAGGAGGGCGTGAACACGGATCCGATGCTGGAAAGCGACACGCTGCCGACCATCGCCAAGACACGAATCATCGCACGTCAGCAGCATGTGGTGCGCGTGGATCGTGAGACGATCGAGAAGCTCTCGGCCGCCGAGCTGGAGGAGGTTTCACGCCGGGTCGAGGCCATGCTGCCGGAGCTCGACGGTCTGATCATCGAGGACTATGGCAAGGGCTTTATCACCCAGGCCTTCGTGGACCAGGTGCTGACGCTGGCGAGGGCTGCGGGCAAGCTGGTCACGGTCGATCCCTCCCCGCGCAATCCGCTGAGCTGGCGCGGGGCCTCGCTGGTGAAGCCGAACCGGCTGGAGGCCTTCGCCGCCGCCGGGATCCAGGACGTGCGCAGCCCCGGGCCGCCGCTTCAGGACAGGCGCCTGCTCGAAGTCGGCGAGCAGCTGCTCGACCAATGGGCGGTCGGCAAGGTGCTCGTCACCCTGGGGGAGCACGGCATGATGCTGTTCCAGCGCGACCGTGACCCGCATCACATCCCGACGCGTGCCCGTGAGGTTTATGACGTTTCCGGCGCGGGCGACACCGCCATCGCCTTCCTCACGCTGGCGCTCGCCGCCGGCCTGAGCGCGGAAGATGCCGCCGACATCGCCAACCACGCCAGCGGCATTGTCGTTGGCAAGCTGGGCACCGCCCGGGTGATGAAGGATGAGCTGCTTGCCGCCTTTGAAGATTAGGTTTTCCCTTCCTGCCATGTCTGATTTTTCCACCCTGTTTCGGGGCCACCTGGACGGCCATCTTGCAGCACTGAACCGACTGGAGGAGTGCCGGGAGGTGCTCTCCGCGATTGCCGAGGCCTGGGTCACGGCGCTGAAGGCGGGTAACAAAGTATTGTTCTTTGGCAACGGCGGCAGCGCCGCGGATGCACAGCATCTGGCCGCCGAACTGGTGGTCCGCTACCGCATCAACCGCCGCGCCCTGCCATCCATCGCGCTGACGACGGACACCTCCATCCTCACCGCGCACAGCAACGACTACGGCTTTGAAACCGTGTTTGCTCGGCAGGTCGAGGCCCTGGCGCAGCCGGGGGACGTGGTGGTGGGCATCTCCACCTCGGGCACGAGCAAAAACGTCGTCGCCGGGCTTCGGGCGGCGCGTGAGAAGGGCTGCGTGGTGGTGAGCTTCACAGCCCAGAACGGCGCCGACTGTGCGGCGCTGGCCCATCACGCCTACTGCGTTCCCACGCCGGTGACCGCCTTTGCGCAGGAGTGCCATCTGATGGCCGGGCATGTGCTCTGCGAGTACGTCGAGGCGGCGTTCAAGGAGTGAATTCTGCGCCGGTCGGCGGCGCTTTTACCGATGGTCCTGAGAAACCTCTCATGGCTGACCCTGTCGCAGGTCGTGCGCATGGCCACGGGCTTCCTGGTGGGAACCTGGCTGACGCGCAGCCTGGGTCCGGAGAAGAGCGGCGTGCTGAGCACGGCGGTGCTGATCGGCATCTGGATGGGCCATGCCTCTGAGCTGGGGCTGAAGCAGGTGCTGGTGAAGGAACTGGCCGTGCGGCCGTCAGCTGCGGCCGGGGCGGTGTTTGCCAGCGCCTTCCGGGTGATGCTGCTGTCCGGGCTGGGCTGCACGCTTCTCGGCTGCCTGCTGGCCTGGGCCGCAGGCGGTGTGGAGATGCTGCAGCTCGGCTTCGTGCTGTATGCGCCGCTGGTGCTGAACGCCTATCAGAGCGTGCTGGCGCGCTGGGATGCGGCGCAGCAGTCCCAGCGCACGGCGAAGCTGACGCTGGCGGCGAACCTTTTTTCCTCCGCCATCCGTGCCATGATGATCTGGCAGGGTGCGTCCCTGGGCTGGCTGGCCTTCAGCCTCGCGCTGGAATCCGTGGCCGGAATCCTCATCGCGCTGGCCTGGTGTGTGCGTCGTGGCTGGCTTTCGCAGCTCCGGCAATGGGATGCCGGGATCGCCCGCGGCCTGCTGCGTGAATCCCTGCCGCTGCTGGCCGCCCAGGCAGGCACGTTGCTGCTGCTGAAGTCGGACCAGATGATGCTCTTCCATCTGCGGGGGGCTGCCGAGGCGGGGATTTATGCGGCGGCGACCCGGCTGTCAGAGCTGGTTTATGCCTCCGCGCCGCTGATGATCACCAGCTTCATGCCGCTGCTTTCCAGGGCTTATCACGAGGACGGCGGTCTTTACCGCAGCCGGCAGCAGGCCTTGTTCGGCATCTGCACGCTGCTCGGCTACGCGGCGGTGCTGCTCTGGTGCGTGGCGGGCGGATGGATCGTACAACTGCTGTACGGACCTGCCTTTTCGGCCGCCGCCACCGTGCTCTGGGTTCACAGCCTGGCGACGCTGCCGCTGCTGCATGGGGAGATGCGCGGCATCCTGCTGGTCATCGAGCAGAAGACGGCCTGGAGCATCCGCTGCGTGCTCCTTGGGCTGGTGCTCAACGTGCTGCTGAACCTTTGGCTCATCCCCGTCCATGGCGCGGTCGGCGCGGCCTGGGCCACGGTGGCGGGCTACACGCTGGCCTGGTTCATCACCTCGCAGGTGCTGCCTGCGCTGCGTCCGCTGGGCGGCCTGCAGCTTGCCTCCCTCGGCATCGCGCCGCTGTTCCGGCACTGGCGGACGCTGCTTTCGTAGAAGCCGGAGCGCGGCGGCCTTTCAAGATCCTGGGAACAACATGAACGACACACGCGGCGGCCAGATCCTCGCGCTCCTGATCGGGATGTGCATGATCCTCTACGGCGTTTTCTCCGTGATGCTGACGCAGGGGAACTCGATCAGCGAGATGTGCTTCCTGCTCATGGTGGGCGGCTTCCTCCTCTGCCTGGTGTCGCCCCGGATCGGGTTTGTGCTGTGGATCGTCTCCTCGGGCTACATGGATCTGATCAAGCGCCTGACGGTGGTGTCGGGCAACGTGACGCAGCTCGACCTGTATTACATTCTCGGCGTGCATCCGCTGATGCTCTGCGGGCTGTGCCTGAGCGTCATGGGCGGTGCGCTGCTGGGCCGGCATCCGCTGACGAGGAGGGATCTGCATCGTTTGTTCGCCGCCGGCGCGGGCATGGTGGTGGTGGCGCTGATGGCGGCGCGGGAGCGGGGGCTGCGGCCTTCGACAATCCTTTCGGAGGTGGCGAACAACGGCCTGTATTCGCTGCTGCTGTTCGTGGTGCCCTTCATCCTGCCGGACCTGGCGGCGGTGCTGCGTGCGCTGCGGCTGCTGGTCATCGTCTACGCACCGGTGGCGGTGTATGGCATCATCCAGCGTTCCGTCGGATTTCAGGACTTCGAGGTCGAGTACCTGCTCACCGGGCTTTCGATCGAGGTGAAGCAGATCATTGCGAACGAGGTGCGTGCGTTCTCCACCCTGAACTCTCCCACGGCCCTGGGCTTTGCCTCCGGTGCCTGCCTGATCGCGCTGTGGACGGTGGCGGGGCACCGGGACATGAAGGCGGCACGGGTGCGTTTTTCAAGGCTTCTGGCCCTGGTGCTGACGCCGGTCTTCGTCGCCGCGCTGGCCTGTTCGACCGTGCGTTCCGCCTTTGTGCTGGTGCCGGTGGGGCTGATGGCGACCTGGCTGTTCCACGGCAGGCTGCGGCTGCGGCTTTTCTACGCAGGTGTGGCGGTGTCCTTTGTCACGCTGGTGCTGAGCTCGGGCTGGCTTCTGGAGAAGATGCCTGCGGCGATGAACAAGATGGCCGACATGGCGGGCGGCAATGCGTTTGCCGAACAAATGCTGCGTGTGGGAACCTACACCGAGCGACTGGTCGGCTTCTCCCAGGTGCTGGCAAACCCCCGGGCCTACAGCCTGCTGGGCTTCGGGCCGGATCGCGGCGGGCAGGACGATCCGGAGTTCTACAACCATGACCCGTTGAGCACGCTGCTCGTGCGCTACGGAGTGCTGGCGCTGCTGGCGGTGCTGTTCACCGGCGCTCTGGTGCTGAGGCATTTCCATGCCTGTGTCTGGCGGCTGAAAAACCCCGCCGAGCACCGGGCCGCCGCTCTGCTGCTGGCGGTGCCCCTGGGCTTCCTGGTCGCCTCCCTCATCCAGGGCAGCGTCTTCGGCACCTTTCCGCTCAACCTGCTCACCTTCCTGTTCCTTGGCATGGTCGAATCCCTGGCGCTGCATGGCTCCCGGGAGCGGCTGGAGGCGGTGCCTGCGCCTGCGCCTGTTCCTGCGTCCTCTCCACCTCCGGCGCTTCCGGTGAGGACGGAGCCCCTGCCTCACCCGGCGCTGTCGCACCGTTTCCGGCGTGTTGAGCCGGCTCCCGCACCGCATGTCGTCCGTTAAACCCGCCCTGCTGCTCATCGGCCATCCCTACGCTGCGCTGGAGAACCGCAAGAAGGTCCAGGCGCTGGCCGCGCACTTTGACCTCACCTGCGTCACCTCGACGCTGGAGGACGGCGTCATCCTGGGGCGACCGGCCTCGGACTTTGACAATGAAAACGATGCCTTTCAGCGTGACTACGAACTGCTCCGCCTGCCTCGTTCCAGGCGCAGCATCACGACGTTTTTTTATGAGGGTCTGGCCGGGGTCATGCGCCGCCGGCGATACGACGTGGTGCTGGTCGAAAACGAGCCCTGGGCGGTGGTGCGCTGGCAGGCGCGGCTGCTGGCCGGGCTGCTTCAGCCGCAATGTTTGTTCGGCGAGTTCACCTGGGAGAATGTCGAGCGCCCGGGCTGGAAGGGCTGGCTGCTCTCCTTCATCTACCGTGCGATGACGGCGACGACGGGCTTCATCATCGCCGGCAACCGGGCCGCGAAAGCCCTGGTGGTGAAGCGTGGCGCGCGTCCGGCGGAGGTGCATGTGGACGCGCAGCTTGGCATCGACCTTGCCAGCCATGCCCCTGCCTCGGCGGAGGAGCGTCTGGATCTGCGGCGTCGGCTGGGCCTGCCTGAGCAGGGCCTGGTGGTCGGTTACTGCGGCCGGCTGACGGCCGAGAAGGGCCTGCGTGAGCTCGTGGAGGCCTGCGGTGAAAATCAGCCGGCGCATCTGGCGCTGCTCGGTGCGGGGCCGATGAAGCCCTGGCTGGAGGAGCAGGCGCGGCGGCTGCCCTGGCTGCATCTGCTGCCACCAAGGCCGCACTGGGAGATCCCGGAATTTCTCCGCTGCCTTGACTTGTTCGTGCTGGCAAGCCAGCCGGTGCGCTCCATCAGGAACTGCTGGGAGGAGCAGTTCGGCCATGTGCTGATCGAGGCGATGGCCTGCGGTGTGGCGACGCTGGGCTCGGACAGCGGTGCGATTGCCGAGGTCATTGGTTTTCCGGAGGCGGTGTTCCGGCACAGCGACGCCGCATCCCTGGGTGAAGTTTTGAAAATCCACCGCCTGGACGAAGCGAGGCGCGCCGGGCTTGCCGGAAAGCAGATGGAGCGCACGCGCCGGCTGTATTCCCACGAAGCCGTCGCCGGGCGCTGGGCGGAGTTCATCCAGCGGAGGCTGCATTCATGAAGGCGGAGCGGGACAGTCTCAAGGAAGGTTCAGCCGGTGTCGTGATCGACCTGCTGCGGGGTGGGCTGGCGCTGATGGTGCTGGCGGCTCATGCGCTGGAATCCGCGCTGCAGGTGGCGGGACAAGCCGCGCTTCCGGAATGGCTGGCGCTGACCCTGGGTCATGGCGGATTTTGGGTGAACGGCTTCTTTGTCCTGTCCGGGTTCTGCATTCATCGTTCCGTGCTTGCCCAGCGTCGGCGAGGGGAGCCGCTGATGCCGGCTTATGCGGAGGCCCGGCTGACGCGCCTGTATCCGGTGTATCTGGTGGCGCTGGTTTGGGTGCTGCTGTTTTCAGGCTGGCCGGGCGGCGGCCGGATGACCTCGCACCTGCTGATGACGCAGGGTGTGACCGGAGTGATGCCATCCCTGAAGCCCGCCTGGAGCCTGACTTATGAGGCAGCCTATTATGCGCTGTGGCCGCTGGTGCTGGTGCTGTGCGGCTGGCGGACGCGGCGGGCCGTGCTGCTGGCGGTGCTGGGTTCTGGAATCGGTGCTGCTGTGCTGATGTTGATCTGGAAACACTGGATGGCAGGGGCGGAGGGGACGTGGGTTCTGCCGATGGCGCTGGTGGCAGCGCAGTTTCCGCTGTGGCTCGGCGGCGCCTGGCTGGCGGGGGAGTGGGAGCGGCTGGGGCCGGCCGTGAGGCGCTGGATGATGCCGGCGGGCCTGCTATGGATCATCGTTGGTTACGCCGCGAACGCCTGGGCCCTGAAGCTGGGTGCGACGACGACGGTCATGACGGCGCTCGGCTGGCTCGTGACGCCCGGCTGGCTGCTGACGGTGCTGGGAGGTGCTGCGTGGGATGAATGGCGGAAGCTGGCGGCGGTTGCCCGCTGGTTCGGCCTGCTGAGCTACCCGCTTTACATCCTGCACCAGGTGCTGCTGGACATGGGCGTGGCCTGGCTGCGTGCCTGGAAGCTGTCGATGAACCCCGGGCCGGCCTTCGTGCTGCTGTTTCTGCTGGTGATGCTGAACATGCTGCTCTGGGGTGTCCGGCTTGAGGCGGCCTGCCTGGGCTGGCGCGCCCGCTTCCTGGCCCGGCGCCGCACCCGCGAACTCGAAACCGCCCCTGCATGAACCTTTATCGCGACGTCCTGTACCGGAACTATTCGGCGGCCTTCAGCGCCCAGAAGTCCTACGCGCCCTGCCAGCAGGTGGCGCAGTATGAGGCGGTCTATCCGGGGCTGCCTGAGAATTCCGGACTGGCTGTGGCGGATCTAGGTTGCGGGAAGGGGGAGTGGCTGGGCTGGCTGGCGGGGAAGGGCTTCACCAGCCTCACGGGCGTCGATGCCTCGGAGTCGGATCTTTTCATCGCCCGCAGCCATGACAGGTCGGGTGTCCGCTGGGTGCAGGCGGACTTGATCGAGCATCTGGAGGCCAGCCCGGGCGCCTATGACCTGCTGCACGCCAAGGATGTGATCGAGCACATGACGAAGGACGAGTTCATCCGCTTTCTGCTGGCGGCGCACAAGGCCCTGAAGCCGGGAGGCAGCCTGTGGATGCTCACCTTCAATGCGCAGAGCCCGCTGGCCGGTGCGACGCGCTATGGCGACTTCACCCATGAGTCAGGCCACACGCCTGCCAGTCTGGCCCAGTGCCTGAGGGCCTGTGGCTTTGTTCAGCCGAAGGTGCGCGGCTGGCACTACGGCTCGGGTTCGCCAGGTGGACGGCTGCGAGTGCTTCTTGGCTTTCTTTTCTACCGGTTGTGCCGGGTCGTGCTGATGCTTCGCCACGGCGGTGGTGGCGCCGTGGAGGGTCTGGACCTTCACATTGCGGAGCCCGATCTCTTTGCCACCGCCGTCCGGCCCTGATCCCGTCATGCTTCGAAGCTTCCTCATCTACATCCGCGAGATCCTGGTCTGCCTGCCCCTCGCCTTGATCAAGGGGTGGAGGAACTTTGGCTGGCGTGGTGCCTGGCTGGCCTGGTGCGACCTGGTCTTCACCGGTCTGCCTGCGCCGGTGGTGGTGCCTGGCTTCGGCCCGCTGGTCCGGCGCAACGAGGCCCGCAGCCTGATGGACAACTTCTGCCTTGGCGAACTGCGCTGTGCGGAGGTGGAGCAGGCCCTGCGCGATCATCCTGCGCCCGTCGTCCTCGATCTCGGCGTGAACCTGGGCATGAGCGTGCGCTGGTGGTTTCACCTGAACCCGCAGGCCCGGGTCACGGGTCTGGAGATGATGCAGGAGTCGCTCGACTACACCACGCAGCGTCTGACGCTCTGTCATCCGGGGGCTGCCTGGCGTCCGGTCTGCTGCGCGGTGGCGGACAGGGATGGTGCGCCGATGGAGATCACCTTTGCCGACCCTCTCGAAGGTACCACCAGCATCGCCCGCAGCAGGGGTGAAAGGCGACGGAGGGTGGAGGTGCGCTGTCTGGACGGTCTCATCACCGAGCCGGAGGTGCTGCTGATCAAATGCGACATCGAGGGCTTTGGCGGCCATGCCCTGGCGGGGGGGCGTGAGGTGCTGAAACGCACCCTTTTTGTGGTCACGGAGACCCATGGGCCGGAGGAAACCGCGCTGATGGGGCGCGTGCTGTTTGAATCCGGCTTCGTGCCTTTCCAGCTCAGCTCACGTTCGCTCTGGTGGCGGAGGTCAAGCTGAGCCTTTGATCTTGTCCAAGGCCATCTGATGCACTTTCTCCACCGTCCAGCGTTTCATGCAGGCCATCGGTTCGACCGTGTTCTGGCAGCTGTTGACGGGCCGGGTCGGGTGGTCGCAGGGCTGGCAGGACAGGGTGGGATCGCGCAGCAGTTCAAAGCGTTCGCGATGCCAGAAAGGATCCCACGAAGGGGTGGACGGACCGTTGAAGATGATGCCTGGCACGCCCAGGGCGGAGGCGATGTTCATCGGGCCGGAGTTGTTGCCGATGAAGAGACGGGCTCCGGCGATGTGGCGGATCAGGCCGCCCAGAGGGCCGGGCTTCACTCGCTGAACCCCAGACGCCAGGGTCGCTTCAGCCTCCTGACCCTGATCCATCCAGAGCACTGGAACGGCGTCAGCCAGGCGGTTGGCGAGGTCGATGAAGCGCTCCAGCGGCCACTTTTTGTAATCCCGGCTGGCCCCGGCATGGATGAAGACGCCCTGGTGATCCGCCTTGCCGAAGACCGAGAGATCCGGCGGCGGGATGGTGTCCGGCAGGCAGGGATCCAGGGTCTGGGCGATGCGCCAGTTTTGCCGAGGATCAGGGGCGGTGAAGTCCACGGGCACCCGTTCATGAAGGAGCCTTCCGAGATGGCGTTCGTGGATGAGCGGGCCGATGCTGCGGGTGGCGCCGGTGACGCGGGACAGCAGGTGGGCCACGTTCCCCTGGTCGTTGCCGAGCAGGCAGGCGTCCTGCGGCAGGCGGCGGAACTGAAGGATCAGCCGGGCAAGCTCCAGCGGATGACGCCAGGCGCCGTTGAACTCGCGGGTGGTGAACTCGAGCGTCTGAATCTGCGGACAGGTGGTCTGATAAAGCGGTGCCGCCAGAGGGCTGGTGCAGACGGTGATGCGCCAGTCCGGATGCCGGCGCTGCAGCTCCTGGACCACGGGCAGGAACACGATGTTGTCGCCCAGTTGGTTCACCTTGAAGATCAGCAGCCGCATTGTCGGAAAAATTCTGCGGTAATTCGCCGCATGGCAACCTGCATGAAGGAAAAAAGCGTGTTTTGATGAGTGGCAGGAACTTTTTAATCCTGATGGCGGCGGCCGTGGCCATGCTCATGGCCTTCCAGCCGTATGCCGCAGGCTATGGCGCCTTCCGGCTGACGCTGCTGGAGGAACTGCTGCTGCGCTGGAAGGACCCGACCTGGCAGCACGGGTTGCTGGCTCCCCTGATCGCGGGCTGGCTGGTCTGGCGACAGAGGGCGGAGCTTGCCGCCCTGCCGGTGCAGGGCCGATTTTCCGGATGGCTGGCGGCGGGGATTGCCCTGCTGGCCTATTTCGGTGGCTACAAGGCGAACAATTATTACCTCGGCGCCTTTGCGGTTCAGCTTTTCCTGGCGGGGGCGGTCGTCACCTGCCTGGGCTGGGCTCATGCGCGGAGGCTGTGCTTCGCCTGGCTGATGCTCGGCTTCATGTGGCCGCTCGTGTTCCTGGAGGACTCGCTGTCGTTCAGGCTGCGTGTGCTGATGGTGGAGACGACCAGCTTTGTCCTGAACGGCATCGGCCTGGACACGATCCGGGAGGGCACGGCGCTCATTTCCGCGCCTGGGGCGGGCCGGGCGGCGGGGGAACTGTTCAGCCTGAAAGTGGACGGTCCTTGCAGTGGCATGAGATCGCTTTTCGCCCTGCTCATGGTGTCGGCCTTGTTCGGTTACTTCCGGCAGAAGTCGCTGCCGAGGCGTCTGCTGCTGTTCCTGGCGGGTTTTCCGCTGGCGGTCCTGGCGAACATGGCGCGTCTGCTCATTCTGATCGGGGGTACGATGTTGTTTGGGCAGGAGTTTGCGGTGGGGGATCAGGAGAAGGAGGTCAGCACCTTCCATTTTGTTTCAGGCCTGGCGGTTTACCTGGTCGCGCTGCTGGGGCTTCAGGCCTTGTCGCGGCTCATGGGTGGCATGGCGGCAGGCAATCCGGCGCCGGTGTCGAACCTGGTATCGGTGATGAAGGTGTGCTGGCCGGGGCCTGTGCTGATGGTTCTTGGCGCGGCGGGCAGCCTGGCCGCCTGTCGCCTGTCGCCGGAAGTCCGCGCCGGAGATGCTGCGGGCGTGGTGATGGAGCTGCCGACGGCGGTGGGCAGGTTTCTCGGGCAGCCTTTGGAAAAGGATGCGGCGGAAAAGGCGCTGCTGCCGGAGGACACGCAGATGCTGAAGATGCAGTACCGCTCTCCGGGCGCGGCGGAGGACCGGGATGTGGTGCAGGTGACGCTGGTGCTGGCCGGGGCGGAAAGGCGCAGCATTCATCGCCCGGAGGTCTGCCTCGACGGCCAGGGCTGGACCCTGCTGGACTCCAGGGTGCTGGATGTGGAGGTGCTGCCGGGCCGGTTTCTGCCAGTGAAGGACCTGCTGGTGGAACGTCAGGTGCGGATGAAGGACGGCGGCTCCAGAATGCTGCGCGCCCATTATGCCTACTGGTTCATCGGCACGGACGTGACGACGCCGAGCAACGCCACGCGGGTCTGGCTCAGCACCTGGGACAACATCTTTCGCAACATCAATCACCGCTGGGCCTATGCCAGCATCACCTGCTGGGTGACCGAGAACCTTCAGCCTGCGGAATCGGGTCAGCGTGTGAGGGATTCGGAGACGAGTGCGGCCGTGGTGAGGGAGTTGATCCGCCTGCTGGCTCCGAAATTTCAGAAGGACCTTCGGGAGCTCCGGGGTTCTGAATCGTTGTAAATTGTTTGTGATCAGGTGGTTGGAGGGTTGTGTGAAAGGCCTCAAGCGGCACTTTGAATCTGTCTCCGATGAACCAGCGCCTGGACCAGGATTCCGAACTGATGATTGACGCCCTGCGCGGCATTGCCGCCGTTATGGTGCTGCTTTCACATTGCTTCGACCTGGCGATCGCGGACAAGTTTGGCTGGAACTATGCCGATGCTCCTGAGGGCTGGCGCTTGCTGCGCGCGACCGTCGGTCACGGTGGCTTCTGGGTGTGGTCCTTTTTCATGATCTCCGGCATCTGCATCCACAGGTCGATCCTGAAGGGGGTGCAGGACGGTACGTTTTCCTGGTGGAAGTATGGCCTTGCCCGGCTGACGCGCATTTATCCGCTGTTCCTGCTCGGTCTGTTGCTGGCGGTGATCACCTGGCATCTGCATGAGGATTTTGGGGGGGCACCGGAAGTTACCATGCCCTGGCGGCAGTTCGTGGCCAGCCTGGCTGGGATTCACATCCTGACGACTCCCTTCCCCGCGTTTGAGACTTCGTGGAGCCTGAGCTGTGAGCTGATCTATTATGCCGCCTGGCCGGTGATTCTGCGGATGACCCGGGGGGCGACTTCGAAGGCCTCCTATGTTTCAATGGGTGTCTCAGTGATCGGGGCGGCGGTCATCCTGGTGGCCTGGAAGGTATTTCACCGGCTGGAGGGAAGCGCCTTTGTGGACGGGGTGTGGACGACGCTGGTCTTGTTTCCCGTGTGGATCTGCGGTGCCTGGATGGCGGCCCACTGGCAGCAGGGCAGACTGGCGGTTTCACGAAGCTTCTGGCTGGGTTCGTTCTTCCTCTGCCTGCTGTCCGAACTGCTGCTGGCGACGCTCAAATACAAGCAGTATCCGGGCTGGGCGGTCCACCTGGCGGGCTGGAGCGCCATTCCGGGCCTCATGTTCCTGCTTTCGGGCGGCGGGCACCTCCGTCTTTCGTCTTGGCCGGCCGCCCTGCCTGTCTGCCGCTGGCTGGGCCGGCTCAGCTATCCCTGTTACATCCTTCATCTGCAGATCCTGCTTCTGCTCAATCACTGGGTGGATCAGGCTGCCCCGGAAAGCATCATCCAGCGTCCGTTGTTGCACGCATCGCTGGAGTTTGTGCTGGTGCTTGCCCTGCTGGGCGTGGTCGGCCCCAGGCTGGAGTCGTTTTTCATGCACTGGCGCGCAGGCATCCTGGCAAAGGCTTTTCCGCGCAACACCCGGACCGTCTGACAACTTCGTCTTATGTGTGGATTCATCGGCTGCTTCTCACCGGGGGGGCGGCCTCTGCCTTCGGACGGCGTGCTGGAGGCCATGCTGCGTAGCATCCGTCACCGCGGGCCGGATGACGAGGGCTTCCAGGCGCTGTCCTTCGCCCGGCACGCGTCCTCGCCGCATCGGCCGGGGGAAACCCTGCCCGAGGGCACGGACGGCGGCTTCGGCTTTGCCAGGCTGAGCATCCAGGACCTGTCAGCGGCCGGCCATCAGCCGATGATGAGCCGGGATGGTTCAACGGTCCTGGTCTTCAACGGCGAAATCTACAACGCCGCTGAAATCCGTGACCGTCTCCGCAGCGAAGGCATTCAGTTTCAGGGGCACTCGGACACGGAGGTGATCCTGCGCTGCTTTGAGCGGCACGGATGGCAGGCCATGCTGGACTCCATCCAGGGCATGTTCGCCATCGCGGTGGCGGAGGTGGGCGCAGGACGTGTGCGCATGGCGCGCGACCCCTTTGGCATCAAGCCGTTCTATCATACCCGGCTTGCGGACGGCACGCTGCTCATTGCCTCGGAGATCAAGGCCTTCCTGAAGCATCCGGGCTTCCGGGCGGAGCTGGAGGCGGCGCATCTGCCCGAGCAGCTGATGTTCCGCTACACGGCCTGGGACCGCACGCTGCTTCGTGGCGTGCAGCAGCTTCCGCCCGGCCATGAATTGTGCTGGGAATCCGCTTCGGGCGGTCTTGTGCAGCGCCGCTACTGGCACCTTCCCGATGCGACGGAAGGCGGCGAGGACGGGGCCTTTGTACGGCAGTTGCTGAAAAAGGCGGTACGCAGCCAGATGATCAGCGATGTGCCGCTCGGAACCCAGTTGAGCGGTGGCATTGACAGCTCGTTGATCACGCTCGATGCGGCGGCTGAGCTCGATGAAACCCTGCATAGCTTCTCCATCGTTTTTGACGATCCGCAGGTCAGCGAGGACGCCTGGATCAGCCAGGCGGCCAGAAGGGCCGGCGTGCACAGCCACCGCTTCCTGTTTTCCGCGAAGCATTTCGCCGAGGATTTTTCCCGGGTCACCTGGCACCTGGATGCACCGCCTGGAAACCCGAACACACTCGCCCTCGACCTGCTGGCGCGCGAGGCCCGTCAGACGGTGAAGGTGCTGCTCACCGGTGAGGGCTGTGATGAGCTTTTCGCCGGCTACAACCGCTTCTATTACGCGGCGCTCCAGCACAGGCACCCCTCGGCCTTTCGCTGGGGCGCCAGACTGGCGGGAGCATCCCAGGGCCGTCTCTGGAGGCTCTTCGGCCAGGCCGGGCAGAGTCTGGAGCATCAAATGATCACCGGCTCCGCCTACGGGGCGGCGTCCCTGGTCGCCGCTCTTCTGCCCGGGGCACGGGTCGAGGACGCCATCTCCATGCGCCTGGATCACCTGGCCGGCATCCCCGGCGAGGGGCTGCGTCGGCAGATCCGCTATGAAACCGAAACCTACCTGCCGGACCTGCTCATGCGTCAGGACAAGGTGACCATGGCCCATGGGGTCGAGTGCCGGGTGCCGTTTTTGGATCTGGAGGTCGCCCGTGCCGCCCGAGCCCTGCCGCTTTCGAGCCTGGCCTGCCCGGTTTATGGCCCCAATGCCCGCATGCGTGGCACCAAACGCCTGATCAAGAAATTGGCGGAGGCGGAATTTGGAACGGCCTTTGCCTATCGGCGGAAGCGAGGGTTTGACGTGCCGCTCCAGGCTTTTTTCCGACAGCCAAATGTTCAAGAGCAGGCGCAGGAACTCTGGCTGCCTGGGATCAAGAGGCGGGGGCTTCTGGATGGGACCAGGGTGGAGTCCATCTGGCAGAAAACACAGGCACAAGATGGCAGTCCTGCGGAGGCGGAAGCTCTTTGGGTGGCGTTTGGGCTCGAATTATGGGCGCAATTCGTTTTGTAATTTCTAGTATAAAACACCTCTAAATAGTTAAAGAGTATGAAATTTATCAAATTAACTTTGCTTTTTTATAAAATTAAGGATATCAGTAAGGTATGCGCTCCAAAGTTTTTATCATTTCCTTTGCGCTCCTCCTTTCGGGCATCGCCAAAGCGGACATCATTGCCATCAATGGTGTGGATCGTGATGGATATGGTGGAGTTTATGAAGTCGCGGGCACGGGCTTTGACGGAGGCAGATACTGGTGGATGTGCATCGAGCCGAACGGCTCCAATTCCGCAGGCAGCGGGCAGGGCTTCCTGGCGGACGCCGTGGGTTTTTATGACGGCTGGGATCAGCAGAACACCGAGCGTCTCGATTTTTACACCAACAACCCTGGGAACTATCTCAGCGCCCTTCCGACGCAGGTGCGGGTGATGGAGTATGTGCTCGACACCTATTTGCCCTGGACCACCCTTGCGGGGCCTTCCGGACGTTTCGCCGAACAGGATGCGACCGCCTCTTTGTACGGTAACGACGATCCGTTCTACAACGCCTTCTTCGCCGTGCAGAACTTCCTGTCGGAAACCTATGGCAAGACCACGAAGTCGGACTTCACAGACATGTCGGATTATAGCTTCTTTGCCGGAAGTGCCACCGACCCCAACGCGATCGCCGCCCGCAGCTCAATCTTCTCCAACATCCTGGTGGATGTCGAAGCCAAGGCGGCGGTGAACTTTTTCGACACCTACACGGCGGAGCACGGTTACCTGATCGCCAACACGCTGATGCCCTCGGGAGACATCGACAACTGGCAGGACGCCCTGCTGATCTATTCCTTGGCTCCCGTGCCTGAGCCGAGCGGCGCGCTGCTGATCGCCTGCACCGGTCTGGCCGTCATGCTGCGCCGCATGCGTCGCGTCGCCGCCTGAGGCGGGCGGCTTTTCACCGATTGGTGAGGACAGATGCGGGAGGCATGGCCCTCCCTGATCCTGGAATGTCCCTGGAAGACCGACTTTATCCGCTGCTGCGGCTCTATGAAGCCGCGCCGCAGCCTGTTAAAACCCTGGCCGGAAGCGCCTTCCGGCTCCTGCCTTCCTCATGGCGGCATGGCAGGGCTTATGAAGCCTTTCGCCGCGAGGCTGCGCTGGCGGAAACCTGGGATGAAAAGACCCTGCGCGACTACCAGCTGACGGCCTTGCGCGACAGCCTGGCCGCGGCAGGACAGGCACCGTTTTATGCAAGGCGGTTTGCCGAGTCCGGGGTGGATCCGCAGAAGTTCGAGAGCCTGGAGCAGCTCTCTGGCTATCCTTTGCTGAGCAAGGCCGACCTGCTTGAGCATCGCGAGGCGATGGTGAACCCGCAGGTTCCTGCGGCCCGGCGTCTTTACATCACCACGGGAGGTTCCAGCGGCGTGCCGGTCGGCTTTTACCTGGAGCGCGGAGTTTCGCGCCCGAAGGAGCAGGCTTATCTGGAGGCGATGTGGTCACGACGGGGCTACCGGCCGGGCGACCGTGTTGCGGTGATCCGTGGCGGGGTGACCTCGAGCAGGGCCGGGGGAAAAATCAGCAGCTACGATGCCACGCGCGACTGGCTGATCCTTTCCTCCTATCACCTGACTGCGGACCGTCTGGCTGAGTATGTGACTCTTTTGAACCGCTTCCGTCCCCGCCATCTGCACGCCTACCCGAGCGCCGCGCTGATGCTGGCCCGGGGCATGGAGCAGTCGGGATTGAAGCTCAACTTTCCGCTGGTCTCGGTCCTGTGCGGTTCGGAGAAGCTGGATAAGGAGGCGCAACGCTACCTGGAGCAGTTCTTCGCTTGCCGGGTCTTTCATTGGTATGGACACAGTGAGCGCGTGGTGCTGGCGGGGCAGGGGAGGCAGTCGGATCATCTCTACTTCTGGCCCGCCTATGGGTTCGTCGAATTCGGCGAACCTGACACGGAGGGGCTTTGCGAAGTCATCGGGACCTCGTTTCACAACCGGGCGATGCCCTTGATCCGCTACCGGACAGGCGATCATGTGCGCCTATCGAAGATCCAGGATCGCGAGCTGCCGATGGTCGAGGTCGATGCCGTGGAGGGGCGGGATTATGAGTTTTTGATCAGCGCGACCGCCCGCCGGATTTCACTGACCGCCATCAACATGCATGACCGCATCTTCGACGGGCTGCTGGCCGTGCAGTTTGCCCAGGGCCGGCCCGGGGAGGTCGAGTTCCGCTATCAGCCGGGACCGCGCTGGCAGTCGTCACGCCTGGAAGCCATGCGCGCGGGTCTTCTCCAGAAGCTGGGGGATGATTTCAATCTGGTGTTGCGCCAGGTTCCTGAAGTGGAAAAGACACCGGCGGGCAAGCATCGCTGGCTGGTGCGCCTGAGTTCCTGATC
This sequence comes from Prosthecobacter sp., assembly GCA_044345155.1. GTDB lineage: Bacteria > Verrucomicrobiota > Verrucomicrobiia > Verrucomicrobiales > Verrucomicrobiaceae > Prosthecobacter. The sequence goes on from JBIJBP010000060.1 coordinate 27,329, forward strand.
GTTATCTGCATCCTGTCATGTGTGGTTTTGCCGGCTGGTTTCAAAAGTCGGGCCTTGTCTGGCCGGAGGACGCGCGCCGGCGTCAGGCCGCCGCCATGAAGGCGCTGCATCACCGCGGTCCGGATGACGGCGGTGAGGAATCCGGAGACACGTGGTGGATGGGCTTCCGGCGGCTTTCGATCCTCGACCTCAGCGGTCATGCGCATCAGCCGATGAGCTTTGAGCGCGGGCATCAGACGCTGACCTTCAATGGCGAGATCTACAACTTCCGCGAGCTGCGGGAAAAGCATCTGGCCGCTGTCAGGCTGCGTTCCACCGGGGACACGGAGGTGCTGGGCGAGCTGCTTTCGCGCAGTCGCCCGGGCCGTGTGCTGCCGCTGCTGCGCGGCATGTTCGCCTTTGCCTGGCGGGACGGGACCCGTGGCAGGCTGAGCCTGGTGCGCGACCCCTTTGGCATCAAGCCGCTCTACTATCATCTCGATGCTGACGGCACACTTTGTTATGCCTCCGAGGTGAGGGTGCTGAGGCGGCTGCTTGGCGGCAGGGCGGGGGCGCTCTCCCCGGAGGCCCTGGCCGGCTACCTGCGCTGGGGCTGTGTGCCATCACCGGAAAGCGCGGATGACGGCATCCGCTGCCTGCCTCCCGGCCACCGGCTGACCTGGCTGGACGGGCAGGTCGAGGTCGAGCGCTGGTTCATGCCCGTCTGGCAGCCCGAGAGGGAGTGGGTGACGGAGGCGCAGGAGCAGCGGGAGCTTGTGAGGGAGGCGGTGCTGGACAGCGTCCGGGCGCATCTGGTTTCGGACGTGCCGGTGGGGGTCTTTCTCAGCGGCGGACTGGACTCCTCCCTGATGGCCGGGGCCATGCGGCATCTCGGGCAGAAGCGCATCAAGGCCTTCTCCCTGGGTTATGATGAAGGCGCGGGCGTTCCGGATGAAACCCAGGCGGCGGAAAAGACGGCGCGCAGCCTGGAGTGTGAGTTTCATGCCGAGCGGATGTCGGGCGACGACGTCGAGGGCCTGCTCGACGGTTATCTGCAAAGCCTGGACCAGCCCACGGGCGATGCGCTCAACACCTGGCTGGTTTCCAGGCTGGCGGCCCGTGAGGTGAAGGTGGTGCTCAGCGGACTGGGTGCGGATGAATGGTGGGCCGGATACTCCCTCCATCGACTCGCCGCGCTGACGATGCATTCGCCCGTTCGTTTTCTCGGAGCCGCCGCCCGTGGCATCGAGGCCCTGCTGCCGCCTGCCTGGCGTGGCCTGCCCGCCTGGAAGGCGCTCGCCTTCATCCTGGGCAGGCATGGGACGACGGCCACCTCCCTGCAGCGCTCCTCGCGTGCCTTGTTCAGCCGGGCGGAGGTGGCGAGGCTGACAGGGCGTCCCTGGTGTGAAAACGGCGAAGGAGCACGGCTGGAACGCGAGGCACCGGTGAGCGCTCCGGACAGCTGGCTGCATGAGCTGCTGTTTGCCGAAACCCAGACCTACCTGTCCGACATGCTGCTGCGGGACAACGATGTCGTCAGCATGGCGCATTCGCTGGAGCTGCGCGTGCCGCTGGTGGACCGGCGTGTCTTTGAGGCGGCGGCGCGCATTCCGCCGCAGGCCAAGACGGACCTGCATTCCGGCAAGCTCATCCTGCGCGAAGCCTGCCAGGATTTTCTGCCGCCGCACATCCGCGAGGACCGGGTGAAGAAGACCTTCACGCTGCCGCTGATGAAGTGGATGCGCATGCCCGCCTGGCGCCGACGCATCGAGGACACGCTCTATTCCCAGGCCTGCCGGCAGCGGGGATGGCTGGTGCCCGCCGTGGTGGAGCGCCATTGCCGGGACTACTTCAGGAGCGGCCTGGATTCCAAGGCCGGATGGCAGCTCAGCCAGAGGGTGTGGACGATGTACATCCTCGAGGCATGGGCGCTGCAACAGGAGGCGGCGGGCCGATGAACCGGCCTCACAGCCTCGTGCAGGTCTTCAATCGCTACCTTCAGAAAGGCGGCGAGGAGGCGTCGGTGGAGCGCATCCATCATCATGCGGCCCTGCGCCATCCGGTGACACGCTGCTTCTTTGACAGCGCCACCTGGACCGGGCCGGAGGCCCCGGGCAGGCTGCGGCAGGCGGCCTGCTTTTTTTACAATCCGGGTTCGGCGCGGCAGTTCGAGGAGGCGGTGCGGCGGTCCTCTGCGGAGGCGGCGTTGTTTCACAACATCTACCCCGTCGGCTCGCCAGCGCTGTATCGCAGCGCCCTTCGGCAGGGGCTGCCTGTCCTTCAATACCTGCACAACTACCGCCCCTTCAGCGTGGGCGGCTCGCTGTTTGTGGATGGCAGGGTCTGCACGGCGCCCCTGTCCGGCGATTATGCCGGCGAGGTGGCCGCCGGGGTCTGGCAGGGAAGGGCGCGCAGCCTCCTGTGCGCTCTCATGCTGAAAATGCTCCACCGCAGCGGCTGGCTGGAGTCGGTGAAGGCCTGGGTCTGCATCTCGCAGTTCATGGCCGACCGCCTCGCGCAGCATGGCTGCGTGCCTGCCGGCAGGCTGCAGGTGCTGCGTCATTCCT
>JBIJBP010000173.1:0-9248 GCA_044345155.1 Prosthecobacter sp.
TGTGCTTGAACAGGTTGTTCAGCACCACCTGGGCGCGGGCGTCACGGCGCAGGTCAACGACGACGCGGGTGTTTTCATCCGACTCGTCGCGAACGCCGGTGATCTCCGGCAGCACCTTCTCCTGGGCCAGTTCAGCGATGCGCTCGACCAGCACCGCGCGGTTCACGCCGTAGGGGATGGCGGTGATGATGATCTGTTCACGGCTGCCGTGCTCGACAATCTCCGCATGGCCGCGGATGCGCACGCTGCCATGGCCAGATTCAAAGTACTCACGGATGCCCTCGATGCCGTGGATGGTGCATCCCGTCGGGAAATCGGGACCGGGGATGATCGCGTTCAGCTCGGCCGTGGTGATGTTCGGGTTGTCCACCTGGGCGCAGATGCCGTCAACGATCTCTCCAAGGTTGTGCGGCGGCATGTTCGTGGCCATGCCAACAGCGATGCCTGTGCCGCCGTTGACCAGGAGCTGCGGGAAGGCCGAGGGCAGCACGGTGGGCTCCACGCGCGTCTCATCGTAGTTGGGAACCCAGTCCACCGTCTCCATGTCCAGGTCGGACAGCATCATGTTGCCGAGGTGCGTCAGACGGGCCTCGGTGTATCGCATGGCCGCCGGGGGGTCGCCTTCGACGGAGCCGAAGTTCCCCTGGCCGTCCACGAGAGCCTCGCGGATGCCCCAGGGCTGCGCCATGTTCACGAGCGTCGGATAGATCGCCTGGTCTCCATGAGGGTGGTAGTTGCCCATCGTCTCACCGACGATCTTCGCGCATTTGAGATGCTTTTTGTTCGGCTGCACGCCAAGCTCATTCATCGCGTAGAGCAGGCGGCGCTGGGAGGGCTTCAGTCCGTCGCGCACGTCCGGCAGGGCACGCGAGATGATGACGGACATCGAGTAGTCCAGGAAGGAGTTCTTGACCTCCTCGTCGACATTGATCGGCCGGACGGCGTTCGGCAGGTTGTCGGGGGCGGGCGGGGTTTGAGGATCTTCGGCCACGGGAAAGAAAAATGGGTGTTATGGATCAGGGTTGGCGGTTGCGCGGCGTCAGCTCACACATCCAGGTTTCTCACGTTCAGCGCGTTCTCCTCGATGAACTGGCGGCGGGGTTCGACGATGTCGCCCATGAGGATCGTGAACATGCGGTCAGCTTCGAGCATGTTCTCCTCGCCCAGGTTGACGCGCAGCATGCGGCGTTTGGCGGGGTCCATGGTGGTCTCGAAAAGCTGCTTGGCGTTCATTTCACCCAGGCCCTTGAAGCGCTGGATCTCGATGCCGCGCTTGCCGATGGCGAGCACGGTGTCGAGGATGGCGGGCACGTTGAAGAGCGGGTGCGACACCGCCTTGGCCCCATCCCCCTCGATGATTTCGAACAGCGGCTTGTCCTGGCTGCTGAAGTGGTCGATGTGCAGGCCGAGCTCATCCAGCTGCGCGAAGAGCTTCTTCATCGGGCCGGCCTCGTGAATCTCCACCAGCTTGGAGCGCGTGGCGGTCTTCGCCGCACCATTGTCGTCGATCGTCCGCCCGAACACGCCGAGATCCGGGTGTTCACGGGCGAATTCGCCAAGCTTCTCGTCATTGATGAAGTAGTGCAGGTGCTCCTCGTTGCCGGCGCGCACGCGCAGCAGGTATTTGGGAAGGCCTCCTGTCACGGTGTCACGCGCCTGAAGGTAGGCTTCAAAATCACCGCCCTGACGGCGGATGTGATCAGCAAACCGGGACAGCGGCGTCAGCAGCTCGAGGATCTGCTTGAGCTTGCCGTGGTCGATGACCATGCCGTCGGCGGTGTTCTTGAGCGTCACCTCGTCGGCGCCAAGCTCAAGCAGGATGCGGTTGAGGTCGGCGTCGTCCTGGACGTATTCCTCACGCTTCTTGCGGGTCACCTTGTAAAGCGGCGGCTGGGCGATGTAGAGGAAGCCGCGTTTCACCAGTTCCGGCATGTGACGGCAGAAAAAGGTGAGCAACAGCGTGCGGATGTGGCTGCCGTCCACGTCGGCATCGGTCATGATGACGACCTTGTGGTAGCGCGCCTTGCCGATGTTGAAGCTGCCTTCGTCACTGCCGTCACCGATGCCGGTGCCGATGGCGGTGATCATGGCCTGGATCTCCTTGTTCTGCAGCGCCTTGTCGAGACGCGCCTTCTCCACGTTGATGAGCTTGCCGCGCAGGGGCAGGATGGCCTGCGTGCGGCGGTCGCGCCCCACCTTGGCGGAGCCGCCGGCGGAGTCACCTTCGACAATGTAGAGCTCGCATTTCGACGGGTCGCGCTCGGTGCAGTCGGCCAGCTTGCCTGGCAGGCCCCCGCCGGTCATGGCGGACTTGCGCACGGTCTCACGAGCCTTGCGGGCGGCCTCACGGGCACGGGCCGCGGTGAGGATCTTGTCGATGATGCGCTTGGCGATCGTGGGATTTTCGTCCAGGTAGGCGTTCAGGGCCTCATAGACGAGGCTGTTCACGATGCCCTCGACCTCGACGTTCATGAGCTTCACCTTGGTCTGGGCGTTGAAGCTCGGCTTGGGATGCTTCACGCTCAGCACGCAGACGAGGCCCTCGCGGCAGTCGTCGCCGCTGATGGGCGGGTCCTTCTCCTTCTGAAGGTTGTTCGCCTTGGCATACTGGTTGATGGCGCGGGTAAGGGCGTTCTTGAAGCCGGTCAGGTGCGTGCCACCGTCAGGGTTTGGGATCGCGTTGGTGAAGCACAGGGTCTGCTCCGTGTAGCCGTCGTTCCACTGCATCACACAGTCCACCAGGCAGAACTTCTTCTTCTCATCGACTTCAAACTCGCGCTTGCCGCTGAGGGCGATGGGCCGCTCGTTCACCACGTCCTTGTTTTCGCCCAGCTGCTTCACAAACTCGGCGACGCCGTCCTTGTAAAACAGCACCTCGCTGCGGGCGGATTCGGCGCGTTCATCGGTGAGCGTGATCCTGATGCCAGGATTGAGGAAGGCCAGCTCACGCAGGCGCTTGGCCAGGAGCTCGAAGCTGAACGTCGTCGTGATCGTGAAGATCGTCGCATCCGGGAAGAAAGTGACCTTGGTGCCGGTGCGTTTCGGATCATCCAGGTCGCCCAGGACGCGCAGGGGCTCGGTGGTCTTGCCTCGTTCAAAGCCGATCGCGTGGATCTTGCCGTTGCGGTAAACCTCAGCCCTGAACCAGTCGGACAGGGCGTTGACGCACTTGGCGCCGACGCCGTGAAGGCCGCCGGAGAACTCGTAGGCGCCGTCGCCGAACTTGCCGCCCGCGTGCAGGTTGGTCAGCACCAGCTCAACCGTCGGAATGCCCTCCTTGGGGTGGATCTCCACGGGAATGCCGCGGCCGTCGTCCTCGACGCTGAGCGAACCGTCACCGTGGATGGTGATGAAGACGTTCTTGCAGAAGCCGGCGAGGAACTCGTCAATGGAGTTATCCACCACCTCGAACACGCAGTGGTGGAGGCCGCGCTCGTCGGTGAAGCCGATGTACATCCCCGGTCTTTCACGCACGGCCTGAAGGCCTTCGAGCTTGCGGATCTGGGAGGCGTCATAGGCCTGTCCTTCAGCTACGGCGGTGGAAAACTCCGCCACGGAATTCGTGTTGTCGTCTGGCATAAAATTGTCGGGTGAACCATCGCCTGAGTCCGTCCAAATCACCGCTCCGGAAACGTGCTCGATGGAGATGTTTTCAGACTAGCGAGATGCCCCCCCGGGCAAAGGCTTTTTTGCCACTGAACAGCTGTTTTTTCCAAGCTTACGCGCCCCCCGGGGAAACGCCCTGAAAAGACATTCGGGTTGCGGGCCTCGGCCGCCCTGGAGTAGCCTGCCGCGCCATGGAGACGAAACCGGAAAATTCCCATCTCAAAGGCCAGGCCCTGATCGCCCTGGCGGCCGCCGCAGGTGTGATTGCAGCAAGTCGGCTGAGCCGCACCGGCCTCGCCCTCACCGCAGGCCTGGCGTGGCACGTTTGGAGCAGTTGGAAAGCTCGGCCCGGCCCCGTCCAGGCATGGCAGCCCGAGGAGGCTGCGGCCGCCACAGCCCCCCCATCCGCCCCCCCTGACTTTGGGAAGGAGGTGAAACTGTCTCCGGACCTGCAGCCTGAAGCCAAACCAACGATAGAACCATCTGCCGTCCTGCCAAGGCCGGCCGAGGTTGAAGACACCCATTCCCCTGCCTGGGATGACCTGCGTGCGGCGCTTGCCCCTTCCTTGGAGGCGATGCCTGAGGCTGCCGGTTCCGGGCACGTCGAGGCTGAAGCGTCCTGGGCGACATACGGTCCTGCGGATTCCTCCTCTCTGACGCCTCCGCTGCCGGAAATCCACCCCTTCCCGCCCACGAATCCCTGGATGGAAGCCATCGATCCCATCCCCCCCCAGGCAGCCGAACTGCCCGCCTGGGTTGAACCCGAACAGCCAGACTTCCTCATCGACCCGGAAGAACAGCCGCCAGAAGCTGCTACAAAACCAGCCCCGCTTCCCTCGGGCCCAGGCACAACCACCCTGCTGCCAAGACCCGCCCTGCCTCCGAGCATCATCGCCCGATCTGAATCTGGCACTCTTCCCACCCCCGCCCCCATGACCACGCCATCCAGCCCGGTCATGAATTCATCCAATGAGGACGGCACCGGAAAAGCCGCTCCCCCAGAGAACGACGAAAAGAAAAACTTCTTCGACTGGCTGCGCAGCTGACCCCGGCTTCAGCGTCTTTTCTTCAAGCCATAGGCCGCCAGGGCAACCCCGGCGATGCCTTGCAGGAGCAGCGCCATCCCAGCGCCGGAGGGAGTCGCAAACCAGGTTCGGACAAACCGGGTGATCGGCGTGAAGGCCACCATGCCCGACAGGGTGTCCACACATCCCGACCAGCCATAATAGGCCGTGACAAACGGATGAATGACCGCGCCCAGCGGCCTTGGAAAACCCAGCAGGGCGCCGGCGAGAAGCACATTGGCCGCCCACAGCTTCCAGGCGTGGCCCTGGGCCCTGTCGGCATTGCGGCTGATGGCGGAGATGCCAAAGCAGAGGCAGCAGAAGGTCACTCCCGTCTGCACCAGCAACCCCAGGCGCACTGCCCCGTTTCCAGGCAGCAGGCCGCCGGTCATCTCCGTCAGGAAAACCATGACCGCTCCATGTCCAAGCATGAGCGGAATGAGAAAACCAAGTTTCGCGAACAGGTAGGCAGACGTCCGCAGGCCTCCGACATGCTCCCTCTCGAACAAGGCCCGCTCACCCGCCACCTCCCGCACCGAGGACCGCAGGCTGATGATCATGATGAGCAGCACCTGGATGAACAGCAGCATCGAACAGGTGTAGGCTGCCGGCCACAACACTTCAGGCCTGTCGTTCCGGCTCCAAAGCTCGGACAGATAACCGGTGTTGGGCGCCACCAGCAGCATGACTGTCATCGGGGCGAGCATGACCATGGCCAGATGCTCGACCCACTCCCGCCGGTTTCGCTGCCAAAGCGTCCAGCGCCTCCGCAGAAGATGAAGGACCTGGGCCATGACCGATGGCAGCGGAGCCGGATCAGGCAGAGTGGAGGCGGCCTGCGTTTCGAAATTTTCGCCAACTTGCTCCTTCCTGCCTTCATCCGCCCAATCTTTCAAAGCCTTGTCATCAGACCTCTCATCCACCAGTTTGAAGGCAGCATAATACTGGTCCCGATGCCTTGACCAGGACTCCCCCCAGCGTTCGGCAGGCCGTTGGGCAAGCCGGGGATAAAGCTCCTCCACGGTGTTGATGCTGAAGTAATGGGCGACCGCCTTCGCCGGCCCGTGAAAGCAGACAAAGCCCTCGTGCAGGATGAGCACCGAATCACAGGACTGCAGGTTCGCGAGGCTCTGTGTGGCATGCACGACAACCCGTCCTGGCACATCTTCAGACACATACTTCAGCAGGGCCGTGATCTCCTGCTGCGACTTTACGTCGAGGTCGTCGGTGAGCGCATCACAAAGCACCAGGGGCGCGTCCGACACCAGGGACAGGGCCAGGTTCAGACGTCGGCGCTGGGCCAGTCCCAGGCTGCCGACACGGCTTGAAGCCACGGTTTCCATGCCGAGCCCGACGAGCAGATGCGAAACCTTGTCCACCCTCTCCTCCATTGTCAGGCCTCCCACCCGCAGAAAGTGGGCGCTCATGAGCGTCTCACGAACCGTCAGCGACTCGGTCAACGTTCCCGGTTCCGGGGCAACAAGCGCCACGTGATTGGGGTGCCACCTGTGGGATGCAATCTCCACATGCTTGAGACAAATGCTCCCTGAGTCCGGCAGTTCCATTCCGGCCAGAAGCCGAATAAGGCGGTCCCTGCCGCTGTCCGGCGCCCCCACGACGCGAAGCAGATGTCCGGGCTTCACCCTGAAGGCAACCTCGTTCAGCGCACGGGCGACGCCTGCTTCATGGGTGGCCGCCAGGCAGGAGAGATTCTTAACTTCAAGCATGGTGGTAAACAGGATTGCAGCATAAGCAGCCCTGGCTCAGCACCGGGGCTGAGGCATCAGGGCTTCGAGAACTCGACGTCCAGCGCATCCAGGTACCTGGAGATCGCGTCCTGACGCGGAGGCAGCTCCTCCTCGATTCGCTCGGGAAGTTGCAGGTAATCATCAAAGGCGCCGGACATGGCCGAAGCCGAGTTGGCCTCATGCACATCAAGAAGGTCACGGACAGCACGGCTCTGCTCATAGGCCTTCTGGCTGCGTTCACGCAGGCGCTGGAGGCGCTCATCCACATTCCTGGCCTTGCCATCCATGAGTTCGGCGACCAGGGCCGTGTATTCGGTGACCACAGGCCGGAACAGCACCGAGCTCCGATGCTGCAATGCCGACAACGCAGCCAGGTTGTGCTGCAGGATCTCCCTGCGATCTGGACGCTTCAGGATGGCGGCGTAATCCTCAATCGGAACGGCGGCCGCGACCAGCGGCTCGTCCTTCGGTTTTTCCACGGGCTTGGGCGGCGGAGGAGGAGGTTCAACTTTGGGCGCGGGCGCGGCGGGCTTTTCCGCCATGGCGGGTGCCGGAGAAGGCGCAGCCTTGGGAGGTTCGGGCGCCGGCTTGGCGGGTTCTGGCTTTTCCAAAGGCTTGGGAACAGGTTTCTCAGTGACCGTGGGGCCGGGTTTTTCCGTGAGCTTCGGAGTCTCGGCCTTGGGCTTCTCCAACTTTTTCTCCACCACCCTTTCATTGTCAGGCTTTGAGGGAGCTGTCATCTTCGGCTTGTCCACCACCTTGGAATCAGAGGTTTTCTCCGCCGGGGGCGTCTCCTTTTTAGCTTCTGCATCAGGCGCGCCGCCATCCGGCCCGGCCGCCATCTTCGCCTTGTCTTCTCCGGGAGGAACTCCCTCGGCAGGCATCGGTGCCGGCTCTTCCGTTTTCCCGGTCTTCTCAGGCTTTTTGCCAAAGCCAAACAGGCTTTTCAAGCTGACCGGACCACGCTTGCCAGGAGCGCCTGACGTGGCCGCCTCCTGCTTTTCATCGCCGGCGGGCATCGGGGCCGAATCAGCTTCGACAGACTCCGCCCCGGTCTTCATGGCCTGGCCGTCGGGCTTGGCAGCTGCACCGGACGGCGGTTCTTCGGTGACAGGCACCAGCGTGGCCTTGGCTGGCGCACCCTTTTTGGCAGCAACCGTCTCCTCCTTGGCTGGCGCAGATTCCGGCGGTGCCTTCTTCGGGGCAGCCGCCTCGGACTTGGACTTCGCTTCTTCCTTGTCGGCCTTCGCCTTGGGCGCATCCGCCTCGGCCGGCGCAGGCTCAGTTGCAGGTGCAGGCGCGGGCATGGGTTCGGATGCTGACTCCTTGTCCTTCTTCTTTTTGCTGCTGCCGAAGATGCCAAGAAAACCACGCTTCTTGGGCTGCGGCTTGTCCTCCGGAACCTCAATGGCGGCGGGCGGCGTGGCTTCGGCGGGTGGCGTGGCGGGAACGAGCGCCTGCTGCATCACCAGTGCGGTCAGATGATCTCCACGCCAGAAGTCCAGCGAAGATGTTTCAAGCCCTGGCGCGGCTTCCGTGGACTCCAGCGCCTCCTTGTCACGCCTGAACCAGTTCAGCGGATTCCAGCGCGAAGCCTTTCCAGCCGGGACGATCTCACCGGAAGGCGTCGAGCCCTCCCCTTCCTCCATCCTTTCGCCCTGCGGCTTCTCCTTCTCCGGTGCGTCACCACCGCCGAACCAACGATTGAAAAAACCCTTCCGCTCGTCTGCCGGCACCGTCCTGGGCCCCTCCGAGGCCACGGCTCCGGCCGGCACGTCCGCGTTCACGATCTCGCTGCTCTGATCATCCTGCGAACGAGCCTCCTTGATGGCGGCCTCCTCGATGGCCGACTCGATGATGGCGGCGTTGCTTGTCTTTCGGCGCGAGAAGGGATTGAGCATCGAGATGAAGGACCGAAGCTTGCCGGGCTCATCGGCCTCTGCCTCCACGAGCACGGCGGGGTCGGGCTCCAGGATCACCCTTTCACGCTCCTTCTCAGGCGCCGACAGGCTGGCCAGGACAGGAACAGGGCGCGGCTTGGGAATCTCGCTCGGCTTCGCCTGATACCGAAGGGTCAGCGCCTCCTCGAGCGCCTTCAGGGTCTCCGCCGGGGTCAGGGGCTCGGACAACCCAGGGCGGGATAGGCTCGCCAGCTGCAAGGCCCACCATTTGTTCAGGCTGGCCTTGCTGGAGGCAAAGCTGGGGAAGGCAAGATTCAGCAGTTCACGTTCCGAGCGTGCATCAGTCGCCAGGCTGGCCAGGAAGCGGTTGAGGCGCGCGCTGCCTTCGGGCTGGTCAAGCAGCGCCAGCACCAGGGCGCAGCAGGAGGTGTCATAGATGGTCCTGGAGAGCGCGTCCATCTGCGTGGGCGAGGCTTCGATGATCTCCTCGATGCCAAAGATCCTGCCCGACTTGAAAATCGCGGCGAACAAGGTGCTGGGACGGGCCTGCTTGCGATAATCCAGGGCCTTGATGACGCCTACCTGCATCCACTCGGGCAGCAGCAGCGTCCGCTTGCTGGTCACGGCGGGCTGGCTGCGAAGCACGCGCTCCAAAAGCAGCGCGCGCACCACCTCGGCACGCAGGTCCTGGGAGCGCAGGTCAGGACGCAGGTTCACCGTCACCTGCAGATGAAAACCGCCGCCAGCGACTTCAGCCAGGCTTGTCGAAACGCTGCGCGGCGCCTGGCGTGCGTTTTCACCAGAATTCAACAGCACGACCACCGGCAGCACCCAGGGCTGCGGGTCGCGCAGCAGCTTGGAGAGCTCATCCCTGATCTCGTCACAGCGCGCTGAAAAGGCATTGCGCAGCCTGAGGTCGTTGCCATGAA
>JBIJBP010000263.1:0-2714 GCA_044345155.1 Prosthecobacter sp.
GCGGACACGGCCGCCTTCCCGCCACGCCAGCCCGGCCCCGTGCGGGTTGGCTTCATGGCAGGCATACAGCACCTCGGGCTTCGGGCGCACTTCTTCAGGGCATACAAGGATCACACACATGGTCGTCGTCGTTTCTTGGGTTTGGGTTGCTTCGGTTCATGCCCCCGCCACCCGCAGCCTGCGGGCAGCGCAGGCAAAAGGGGTTAAAGGTCCGCGTCCGGGTAGCGGGCGTCGAACTGCTGGCAGAGCCGCTGGGCGGTCTTGCGGTAGCGGCGGAACTCGGCGTGCAGCTTGCCGAAGAGCCCGAGGGCCACGGGCCGCGCGCTGCCGGTCCACCCCAGGTAGTCCCAGAGGAAGTGCAGGGCGTCCTGCGCGGTGGCGGTGCGCTTCTGCTGCACCTTGTTCTTGCCGAACCCGCCGAGGCACTGGACCTCGTGAGCTCGGCGGCACAGGCCGAGCACGCTGGCGAGGTGGTGGAGGATTTTGTCGAGGTTGACCGTGCCGGCAAAGACGCGGAACTCGATCACGCCGACGAACCGGCCGTTGCGGTCGCGCCGGAAGGCTTTGCGAAAGTTCACCATGCCGCGCCCGCAGTGCTCGGCGCACTCGGCTTTGACGCGCTCCTCCTCGCAGGTGACGAGCTTGCGCATGTGCTGCGCGGTCTGCTCATAGAGCGGGTGGCTGTAGTGATTGAGGTGGCGGTCGGTGCCCGTCTGGCCATAGAGGCTGCGGGCGTGCCAGCGGGCGATGTGGGCGAGCTTACGGATAAAGGCGCTCACCGCTTTCGGGTCGGTGGTTCCGATCACACTCTCAATACCCACGGTGATGTGGCAGCCGCAGGAGCGGTCCACCGAGGCACCGACGGCGTTGAGCCAGTCCACGAAGGCGGCGAGGTGCTCCACACCGTCCTCGCCGTGTAGGATGGGCGAGACAAACTCGCAGGGCACCTGGCCGGGTTCACAGCGGATGGAGCCGTCGCGTTCGGCTTTCCAGGCTTCGGAGTGGAACACCGGGGCGCTGAGGCGCGCTCCGGCTGGGGTGAGGGCAGCCACCACGGGCAGGCCGGCGTGATAGCCACCGACGGGCACGCTGGCAGAGGCAGGCAGGCGGGTTTCCAGTTCAATGCCCCACTGGATGAGGGCGGCTTTTGAGTCAGAGGGCTTCATGGTCAGGGGTGGGTTCGGAGGACTGGCCCCATGCAGGGCACCCCTTGGCCTCGTCACCGTCCCGCGAGCCGTCGCGCCGATTTGATCACCATTTGACGGAGGTGCAGGAAGCCGTTGTCCATCCGTTTGAATCACCATTTTGCAGGTGCTTGAACTGCTGCTGGAAAAGGGTGGTGAACCAGCCGACGTGTTGCCGCGTTGGATGCGTTTTACAGGCGCAGAGTCCCCGGCTGGTATGAGGGGATTACCCGGCCTCTCGTCCACTTGATGCGACCATCAGCGCGTCTTGTTGAGATTATCAACCGCGCTCCGTCGGCAGCTCAGATGAGCCCGACTTCGCGGAAGCTGAAGTAGCTGTGCGGCATCCCGGGGCGGGCACCGACAATCACATGGTCCATCAGATTGATGCCGATGATCTCGGAGGCTTCACGCACGCGGCGGGTCATGCGCCGGTCGGCATCACTCGGATCGGTGCAACCGCTTGGGTGATTGTGCATCATGGCGAACGCATGGGCGGCCCCCACGATCACCGGCCGCAGAATCTCACGCGGATGCGCGCAGGTTTCGTTCAACGAGCCCAGGCTGACCAGGTGCCAGCCCACGGCTTCGATCTTGGTGTTGAAAAGAACCACGGCGAACAGCTCCTTGTCGGGCTGATGCAGCGGCGAGATTTCGATGTGGTCGATCCAATACTGCATGAGCCGGTCGGGCGAATTGCACACGACCGGATCAACGACGGGTTCACGAACCGACTGGATGGTGAACTGGCCAAAGGAATAGCGGACTTTGCGTTGCATGGCCCTTGGGCCTCATCACCGTGACTTCGTGTGTCGCACCATTTTGATCACCATTTGACGGAGGTGTAGCTCACCGTTGTAAAGGCACGATCTGCTCGGCTGCACCTCCTTGCCTACTCGATCAAGTGATCAAACAACCCCGGCTGGAACGGCTCCAATGCGGCCTGCTCCGCCTTGAAGAAGTCCGCCTTCGTCTTCCCGCGCTTCTTGCCCTCACGCGTATGGCAGTCATACGCATACTCTGGGATGGCCACATACTCACCGCTCTCACGCAGTTCCTGCGCCAGCGTTTCCGCCTCCAGCCCGGCCTGCTGGTCATAGACCATGTTCTGCAAGTGATCGGGGTCACGGCTCTTTTTGGACAGGCACAGCAGGATGACCGCCTTGCTGATGAAGATACGGCCCTTCGCCTGCTTCGGCGGCACACCCTCGTTGATGACGAGGTAGGAGTCATGCAGCGCCTTCACTTCCTGGGTGAGGATGCCCCAGCAGTCTTCCGCGCTGACGGTGAGCAGGCGCTTCCACACATACTTGCCAAAACCGCTGCTCCAGAGTTCCAAGGCCCAGTAGCCGGCTAGGGCGGCATCACCCCTGCGGATGGCCTTCTGCATGGCCGAGGAGACTTCGGAAAAGTTGTAACCGCGAAGCGTGCGCAACTGCATGGGGTTGGCGGGGAAAAGGTCAGGAAGGTCCATGGAGGAAGCCCTCGTCACCGTGACTTCGGGAATCCATCCGTTTGCATCACCAAATG
>JBIJBP010000061.1:0-28966 GCA_044345155.1 Prosthecobacter sp.
ACGGGTTCATCGAGCTTGATGACGCCGTCTTCCACCGCCGCCATGGCGGCCAGTCCCCAGAAGCCCTTGGTGCCGCTGAAGATGCGGTGTGGCTGGGCGCGTGCCCCGCCCTTGCCATGGTTCTCATAGATGATCTTCCCATGCTGCCGGATGAGGAGGGAACTGGTGCGGCGTTCCTCGGCATAGTGGGCCGCAGCCTTCAGGGCGGCGGGTTTCAGAAAGACGGGTTCAGGCCTGCTGGCACAGGCCGGCAGCGCGAGGCCCGCACCGCCAAGCCCAAGCCATGCCAGCATGCGCCGACGGGTGGCCAGCTTGTCGATGCGTCCGCGCATGTCACGCTCGGCGTCGTCGCACAGGCTTTTCAGCATGTCGGGGCTGATCCAGCCCGCACCGAAGGCGGTGATGGTTTCACGGACCAGTCCGTCTGCGGAGGCCACCTGCATGCTGCGCTCCCCAGCGTATCTGGCGACGAGTTTTTCGATCAGGTCATCCGCGGTATGTCCGGCGTCGGCAAAGATGATCTGAAGGCCCTCGGGCTCACGCTCCTCGGTGACTCTGGCGGTGGTGCCGTCAAAGACCACAACCACCTGCATGCCGCTCATGTCCTGGAGATGCCGAAGGCGTTGGAGCAGTTCCGTCCTGGCCAGGTGCCTCCTTCCCGCGCTGCGCATGTGCCTGGCAAGCTCCGGCCAGGCATGCATGACATTGTGACCATCCACGAGAAGGTAGCTGGGCATGGGGGGAGAGTTCTCGGTTTTCTGACTTTGGTTGCCTGCAAAGGCGTGCCTATGAAAACAAGGCGAGCAAGGTCTTTTCGGTGGCGCCTTCGTGGGCTCGCAGGGCGGCGTGGCCGGCTTCACCAAGCTGCCGGCAGCGCGTTTCGTCGGCGAGCAGGGATTCGAGCTCGCGTTCCAACGACCCCGCATCCTGCACCTGGATGGCACCGTGTTGCTTCAACAGCAGCTCGACAAGCGCCTCGAAGTTTTCCATGTGCGGACCGAAAAGGACCGGCTTTTTTGCCATGACGGCCTCGGCGGGATTCTGGCCGCCTTGAGAGAGGAAGCTTTTGCCGACGATGACGATGTCGGCGAGGCACTGCCAGGCGCGCAGTTCGCCCGTGGTGTCCACCAGCAGCGTGGGAAGGCCGGAGTCAGGGGATGCCGCCGCGGATGCCTCACCGCTGCGCCTCCGGGCCTCGATGCCGCATTCGCGCAGATCCTCCAGGATGGAGCCGGTGCGTTCGACATGCCGGGGCACGATGAGCAGGGCCAGTTTGCGATGCTTTGGGTTCAGCTGAAGGATGCGCCGGGCGAGCAGCAGCTCCTCGCCGTTGTGGGTGCTGGCGAGGAGGATCACGCGGTGTTCCTCCCCGATGCCCGCCTGGCGGAGGATCAACCGAAGCTGCTCCACCTGGGCCGGGTCGGCCTCGGCGCCCTGGGGGTCGAACTTGATGCTGCCGGTGTGCTGGATGCGTTCAGGCGGGACGCCGATGGAAGTGAAGCGTGAGGCGTCGGACGGTTCCTGGACAAGCACACGGTCCAGCATCTGGAAGACAGGCTTGATGATGAATCCCAGCCGACGGAAGCGTCGCTCGGAACGCGCGGATAGCCGGGCGTTCACCATGGAGACGGGGATGCCCTGGCACCGGGCGGCAAAGGCGAGGTTGGGCCAGAGCTCGGCCTCGACGAGGATGATCCGCGAGGGCTGGATGAGATCGAGAAAGCGCAGGCCGACCCAGGGCAGGTCGACCGGCGAGTACAGCACCACGACCTGCCGGGGATGACGTGTGGCGAACTCCTCCACCATGGCGTGGCCGGTGGGCGTGGTGGTGGTGATGACGATGCCGGTAGCGGGACGCTGCTTCAACAGGCGAGTCACCAGCTTGATGGCGATTCCGGCCTCGCCCACGCTGACGGCATGAATCCACAGCCGCTCGGCACCTGGCGAAAGGGTGGCGATGGCGGCCTGCTTTTCAGGGGCGGGCGAGCCAAACCTCTCGCTCATGTCCGACCAGCGGCCGCCGCGCGCCCGCATTTTGCGCAGGGCTCCCGGCAGCATGAAGACCAGACCGGCGGGCAGCAGCAGGTTGTAGAGGATCAGGGTGAGGGTCAGGGACATCAGCGGAGTGTCCATGCCACTGCCCGCGCGCCGAGGCAAGCCGTCAGCAGGAGGTGCTTCCGCCCGCGCGTTTTCTCAGCCAGACGATGCGCGTCGATCCATAATCACGTTCGCGCACCCGCTCCCAGACATCCCCGTAGCTGGCGTTGTTGCGCGTGGCCAGGCTCTCAAGAACGACGCTGGCTCCTGCGGGAAACAGGGCCTGGAAGTGTTCATCGGCTGCCAGCCGGGCGCTGAGGTCGATGTCGCCTGGCTTGTGGGCATAGGGAGGATCGGCAAAGGCCAGGTCAAAGGTCGCGCCGCTCGCAGCGAGCTGGGCCACGGCCTTGAAGACGTCGCCCTGCCGGATGGTGGCTCCCTCGAGCCGGGTTTTGGCGAGATTTCTTTGGATGATTTCGCAGGCCCCGCGATCCTGATCCACAAGGAGTGCGCTGGCGGCCCCGCGGCTCAGGCATTCCAGGCCGAGGGCGCCGGAGCCGGCAAAGAGGTCAAGCACCCGGGCTTCCGGGACGAGCTCGCCAAGCATGTTGAAGACCGCCTGGCGCACACGATCCTGAGTGGGGCGTGTGACAGACTTGGGAACTTCCAGCGGGATGCCACCCGCGCTGCCGGAGATGAGGCGCATGCCCACCGCTACGAAGAGTCGGTGCGGCGGTCAACGATGGATGCGACAAAGCCCGCGCCGCCGATGCAGCACGGGCTTTGCAAGGCGGTGGTCGCAGGCTTCAGCGGGCGGTGTTCCGGCGTGGGGCCGGGGCGATGAAGACGTTGCTCCCGACCTCGGATCCGATCTTCGTGTTCCGGTGGATGATGACTCCCAGGGTCTGCGCATTGATCATGCGCACCATCTCGGCGGGCAGCAGCCTTTCATACCAGAAGCGGTCGCCGTCACGAAGCCTCGTGAACTGGTCCACGAGGATGCGGTGGAAGGTTTCACCCACCATGGAACCCGGCCGGTCGGCTTCGGCGAGGCCGCCGATCCAGAGGTCGATGTCAGCCGGGCTGTCGTACGCGGCGTCCAACTCGGCCGCCACCTGGCGGTTCGGGTTCACGTCCTGGAATCGCCTGACCGGTCGCAGGCCGAGGGCGCTGCGCATCTGGGAGAAGCCGGGCAGGCCATGGTCGCGCCCGCGCTGGATGTTCAGGGAGGCCAGGTCGAAGCCGCCGGCGCCCGGTGCGCCGAACAAGAAGTTGCGCACGTCATCGATGAGCCATTCGTCCAGCTCCTGGGCCCTGCCTGTCGCGAGGCCGCGCAGGATCGGGTCGATGCCATGGTCCGTGACATGCTGGGGCTGGAAGAAGGAGTTCGCGAGCGAGAGGCTGCCGGCCTCGATTTCCTGGCCGTCGGCGCCAAGGCGCAGGAGGGTGGGGGAGAGCAGGCTGTGACCCAGGCGGTAGGCCGCCGTGGCAAACTCGTTTGAGATCGTCGGGTCCACCTCCGCCCTGTAACCGCGATACGGCCTGACGGCTCCCGGGCCCAGCAGCACGGGCAGGAATTCGCGATAGGTGACGGCCTGCATTTCTGCACCCACGATCATGCGTGCGAACTGGTAGGTTTCCTCGTCCGTTGCTTCGGGATTGGCGCTGCGATAAAGGCCGGCCCAGAAGTTGTGCTCGCGCAGGAACAGGGTGTGGATGGCGATCAGCCCGACCTGTTCATTCACCCGCACATCACCGGCGACAAAGAAGCCGGGCACGGGCGGCAGTGCGGCGAGGGTGTCCGAATGCATGGGCAGCAGGTCGCCGTGTCCGCTCTCGGTGACACGAAGCCTGCCCGTGCCATCATTGGCACGCAGCGCGGCCGCACGCTCGGCGTCGGAGCCGTAGACCTGGGAGGCGTCGATCCAGGCGGTGATGGCGTTTTTCTGCTGCCGCACTCCGCCGACGACCTCGTAGGCGCTGCGATTGAGGCCGATGGTCACGGTGCCGCTGCCTGTGGGGTCAAATTCAGGGTCGCCGGCCGGCACCAGGATCGGGAATGCCTCGGCGGGGTCGGCCGTCGGGGTTTCATCCAGGTCATGGTCGAGGAACTGGCCCCACTGCCACAGAAAGTCGCTGGCACCACGTCGGTTAGGCCGCAGGTTCTGCTGCTTCGCCACGGCGTTGCTCACCGCCCTGGCGCTCGGACGTGCGTCGCCTGCGGGAGCTGAAACACCATCGGCATAAGCAGCCGGGACGAGGCGGCGGAAGGGTTTTTCAGGAGTTCCAAGGCCGGGGCTGGCGATGTTGTTGCCGCCGCCGTCGGCGGAGCGGAACTCCGAAGGCAGGATGAAGGATGACGGCAGGCCGGGGGGCAGGGGTTCTCCGGCGGGCGGCTTCTGGGGCCGCGCCCCGGCTGCGGGTTTTGCCGGCTGCACTGGCGGTTGCACTGGCGGCTGCACTGGCGGCTGCACTGGCGGCTGCACCTGGGGCGGCTGCCTGGAGGGATCCATGCGCGGGACGGGGGCCGCGCCGTTGGGCGACTGGTTAGGCGTGGCAGCATGGGCGCTGCTGCCGATGAAGATCAGGCCTGCGGCGAAGAGCACGCGGCTGATTCTGGAATGACGGATGGTTTTCATGGTCTTTGTGGAGTTGAACTGCCTGATGGCGGCCGGGAACGGCCGTCGATTTCACCCCGAACAGACCACCGGCTTGTTAAGCGAATGTGTCAGGAAGCCCGCAGATTTGTGAAGGCTTGGTAAAAAGGCGCGGGCTCACCCGCTGACATGAGTCAGCCAAAGCCATGACCAGGACCGTGTGGCCGCCTACAGCAGGCCGATTTTTTTCAGGAAGGCGTCGGTCTTCCGGAAGGTGTCCTGAAGCAGCGCTTCCTCGCGCATCAGGTAACCGTGGACGCCGCCTTCATGGACGTCGAGCACGGACGTGTTGCCCGCCTTGAGCATGGCTTCATGAAAAGCCTTCGCACCGGCAAAGGGCGTGACCGTGTCTCCAGTTCCATGGAAGGTGATCGTCGGCGGCAGACCGGGCCTGACCTGATGCACTGGGGACAGATCCCGCCAGGTGTCTCCGATCTTGGCCTGTCCGTAGCCTTCCTTGGAGGTGTCAATCACCGGGAACAGCAGAACCAGGGCATTGGGCGTTGTGGAGAGGGTGGTGTCTTCGCCCTGTTCGTTGACCTTGTCGAAAAGGGCGGTTGAAGCCGCGAGGTGGCCGCCGGCGGAACCTCCGCTGACGATGATCTTCCGCGGGTCGATCCCCAGTTCGGCGGCATGGCTGCGAAGATGTCGCACGGCCGAGCGTGCATCCTTGACGCAGTCATAAACGGTGACTCCTGTTTTGGCGCTGTGCAGGCGGTACTGCAGGCTGACGGACACCAGCCCCTGCCCGGCATAATGCGCGGCAAAAGGATACATGCGCTGAGGCACGCCGCCCGTCCAGCCGCCTCCGTGAATGACCATGTAGCAACCCCGCTTGTCGGAGGCCTTCCAGCCCTGGGGGCGGAAAACATGCATCTGCAGCTCGCGACCGGCGACCTTCTTGTAAATCCTGATCTCATCCGGCTTCAGGCTCGAAGCCCTGCGGTCAACCGCGTCCGGGGCCTTGGGCTGGGCGGGCGTCTGGGCCAGGAAGCCGGACAGGGGAGCGAAAAGCAGGGCGGCGATGAGGGGGCGTGTCATGATGGTTGAGCAGCATTGGATAACGTGCGTCCGAGCTTCGGGTTATCGGTGAACCGGGCTGCGTTTCTCGAAGTGGATGACGGCGGTCTTTGAAGAAGCCGCAAGATTGGGGCGTTGGTTAGGTCCTCTCATGCGCCCGCTCATTTTCCTCGCCATCGCATCCTCGCTTTCCGCCGCCGACTGGCCCACGTATCGTGCGGATGCTGCGCGAAGCGGCTGGACGAGCGAGACGATTCCGAACCAGCTCCGCCAGCGCTGGTCGTTCCGCCTGCCCGCCGCTCCGCGCACGGCCTGGCCAAACTCGGAACGCATGGAGTTTGATCGCGGGTTTCAGCCGATCATCGTCGGCGACCTGGTTCTTTTCGGCAGTTCGGCGGACGACCAGGTGTATGCTCTGGAGGCCGTGTCGGGACGTGTGAAATGGCGGTTTTTCACCGGCGGCCCCGTACGCTTCGCCCCGGCTGCGTGGAAGGATCGTTTGTTCGTCACCAGCGACGACGGCCATCTCTACGCGCTCTCGCTGGCCGATGGCACTGTTCTTTGGAAGCATCGCGCCGGGCCTGCCGGGCGGCAGGTACTCGGCAATGAACGCATGATCTCGCACTGGCCTGCCCGCGGCGGTCCGGTGGTGATGGATGACATTGTTTACTACGCCGGCGGCATCTGGCCCAGCGATGGCGTCTATCTGCATTCGCTGAAGGCGGACACCGGCGCACCGGTCTGGCAGAATGGCGACACCGGCTCGATCTACATGCCCCAGCCGCATGGTGGTGCGGAGGCTGCGAGCGGGGTTGCGCCGCAGGGTTATCTGCTCGCCAGCGGCGGATCGTTGATCGTGCCCACGGGCCGTGCGGTGCCTGCGGTGTTTGAGAGGGCTGACGGGAAGCTGCGGTACTACCACCTGCAAAAAAACCAGCAGCGCGGCGGCACGCGCGTGCTTGTCACCGAGTCGAATTTCCTCAATGCAGGCACTCTTTTCGATCTCGGCACCGGCGAAGTTTCGGGAACCTTCGGCAGCGGGCCGAGCGTCGCTATCATCGGGGGCGTTGTTCGTGCGGAGGGACGTTCGATTGCCACTTACCGCTGGAAGGATGTGGAGAAAGTCGACCGCAAGGGCAAGGCCTACAAGACCCGGGTCCTGGAGCAGGACAAGGTCGCGCCGGTTGAGCGTGAGGTTCTCGAGATGATCATCGCCGGCTCCGAGGCTGTCGTGGGCGCGGACGGCCAGGTCAGTGCCATCGATTATGCCGGTCAGCGCACCGAATGGTGGAAGCACAAGGTCGAAGGCCGCGTGCTCGGCCTCGCCGCCGGCAACGGACGCCTCGTCGCCACGACCGATGCAGGCATCGTGTATCTGTTTGATGGCGATCCCGCACCGCTGCCGATCATGCAGGCACCGGAGGCCGAAAAGCCGCTCGATGCAGCCGTTGCCGCTGAAACAAAGGCCATCCTTGATGCCGTGAAGCTCAAGGACGGGTATGCCGTGGTGCTTGGGGCGGCGCACGCCGACTTTGCGCTCGCCCTGGCACGTCAGTCGAATCTCCAAATCATCGCGATGGAGGCCGATGAAGCAGTGGCTGAAGCCGCGCGGCATCGAATCGCCGCCGCAGGCATCTACGGCACGCGCGTGAGCGTCCACAGCGGCTCGCTGGACGCCACTGCGTATCCCAAAGGCTTCGCGAACATCGTCATCGCGCCGAAGGACATCACGCCCGCGATTCAAAAAGAGCTCGAGCGCCTGCGACGTCCCTACGGCGGCATCATCTGCCACCGTGGCAGCCTGAAGATCGAGCGCGCCGCTGCGCTCGCCGGCGCGGGTGACTGGACGCATCAGAACGGCAGCGCGGCAAACATGCTCTGCTCCGATGACGAGGTGGTGAAGGGCAAGCTCTCGATGTTTTGGTTCCGTGATGTCGAGTTCGAGGTCGCGAATCGACACGGTCAAGGTCCCGCGCCGCTCATTGCGCATGGATACATGGTTGTTGGAGGCGTGCACGGCCTCTGCTGCCTCGATGCCTGCAACGGCCGCAAGCTGTGGGACTACAAGATCGAAAACCTCCTCATCGACTATGACGGCATCCATCACGATGTAGGGATCGGCGACACCGGCAGCCCCTTCTGCCTCGGCGGCGACTCCGTTTATGTCAAACACGGCCCGCGCTGCCTGCGCATCGACCTCGCCACCGGCAGTCTCGTGCGCGAGATCACCGCGCCGGTGCCCGCTGATGCCAAGAACCGCAACTGGGGCTACCTCGCCTTTGAAAACGGTCTTCTTTTTGGTTCGGTGGAAAACGCCGCGCACAACGTCAGCCCGCGCTATCAGCTCACCAATCTGCGCACCGAGTCCGTGCTCTTCTTTGCCGTTGATCCCGCCACCGGCGCAGTGAAGTGGCGCTATCAGCCGAAGGGCAGCATCCGGCACAACGCTGTCGCCATTGCCGGTGACCGGGTCTATTTGATCGACCGCCCCATCGTCGAGGCGGATCGCGTCACGAACCCGCGTCGCGATGGAAAATCCGCGCCGAAGCTCTCGCACAGCCAGATGCCGCCCGGCACCCTGCTCGCCCTCGAGGCCGCCACCGGCAGGGTCTTGTGGGAGAACAGTGACGACGTGTGGGGAACGCAGCTCGCCGTCAGCGCAAAGCACGGCGTGCTGCTCATGAACTTCAAGGCCGTGCGTCACAACTTCTTCGAGCTGCCCTCCGAGGTCGGCGGGCGCCTCGCGGGCTTCGACATCAGTTCGGGCAAACGCTTGTGGGACCAGGACGCGAAGTATCAGACGCGTCCGCTCATCAATGACCGCACCATTTACGCGCAGGGCGGAGCCTGGGATCTCAAGACCGGTTCACCCGTCGAGTGGGATCTGAAGCGCTCCTATGGCTGCGGGCAGATCGCCGCGAGCAAGAATCTGATGCTCTTCCGCAGCGCCACGCTCGGCTATGTTGACCTTACCCGCGGAGCTGGCACCGAGAACTACGGCGGCATCCGCCCCAGTTGCTGGATCAACGCCATCCCCGCCTCAGGACTTGTTCTTGTGCCTGACGGCTCCTCCAAATGCCACTGCAGCTACCAGATGCAGGCTTGGTTTGCGTTGCAAGGGGAGTGATGGGTTCAATAATTCGCCAAAAATGGCGAATTGAAGCCAATTAGTCTATTTAATCGCCAATTTTGGCGATTAGAATATATTCTAAACTATTCGCCAAATATGACGAATTAGTTGATTTATTGAGCATAATTCGCCATATTTGGCGAAATATGACAAGTCCGACAAAACTAACAGATGAAGCTTTTCTAAAGAGTTTTGGAGAAAGGCTGGCAATGGTGCGGTTGGAGCGTGAGTGGACGCAGCAGAAACTTGCCAAGGAAGCCAAAGTGGCCAAGCGCCGGGTGGAGCGGTTGGAGTCAGGGGAAGTGACGGCGAACCTTGCTGGCCTGGTACGAGTTTTGCGAGCGCTGGGATTGCTTGAAAAACTTGACTTGTTGGTGCCTGAGATTGGTCATGGTCCCATGGAGCAGTTGAAGATGCAGGGACGGCGGCGGCGGCGGGCCTCTTCCAAGAAGAACCAAGATGCCAAACCCGCAGTCTGGCAATGGGGGGATGAGTCATGATTGCCGAAGTCAGGCTCTGGGGGCGCGTCATTGGTGCCGTGGCGCTGGACGAGCGCCGTGATGTCGGAGAGTTTCAGTATGATCCCGAGTTTGCCGCCAGCGGCATTCAGATCGCTCCGTTGATGATGCCTCTGAGCAAGAAGGTGTACAGTTTTCCCCAATTGCCGGAGAAAACGTTTCATGGCCTGCCCGGGCTGCTGTCCGATTCACTGCCGGACAAGTTCGGCAATGCTTTGATTGATGCCTGGCTGGCGACGCTTGGGCGCACACCACAGAGTTTCAATGCCGTTGAACGACTCTGCTACACCGGAACGCGAGGCATGGGCGCGTTGGAGTTCTCGCCTGTCATCGGACCTCGACCACGAAAGGCGCACAAGATCGAGATCGACTCGCTGGTGAGGCTGGCCTCCGAGGTGTTGCAGAACCGGCTTGGTCTTGAGGGAAACTTCGACGGAAAAAAACGTGAGCAGGCTCTCAACGACATCCTGCGTGTCGGAACCTCCGCCGGTGGAGCAAGAGCCAAGGCGGTGATCGCCTGGAATCGAGAAACCAATGAGGTTCGCTCAGGTCAGATCGAGGCGGGTGACGGTTTCGACTACTGGCTGCTGAAGTTTGATGGAGTGGCTGGCAACAAGGACAAGGAACTGGACGATCCGAAAGGCTTTGGGGCCATCGAATATGCCTACTACCTGATGGCAAGAGCCGCCGGGATCCACATGAGCGAATGCCGCCTGCTGGAAGAAAACGGGCGTCGCCACTTCATGACGCGTCGTTTTGACCGGCTGGCAGGTGGCAAAAAGCTCCACATGCAGTCTCTCGGGGCGATGGCTCATCTCGACTTCAATCAAGCGGGTGCTCATGCCTACGAGCAGGCAATGCTCGTCATCCGCGAGCTCGATATGCCGGAGGAAACAGCCGAAGAGCAATTCCGTCGCATGATCTTCAACATCGTCGCCCGCAATCAGGACGATCATGTGAAAAACATCGCCTTCCTCATGGACAAACAGGGCCGGTGGAGCCTGTCACCCGCGTTTGATGTCACCTACAGCCACAATCCGTCAGGAGAATGGACTGCCCGCCATCAAATGACCGTGAATGGCAAACGCGATGACTTTAGCAAAGCCGACTTAAAAGCCTGCGAGAAAAGCTCCAAGCTCAAACGCGGGCGCTCCGCCTTGATTCTCGAACAAGTGACGGAGGCGGTCAAACGATGGCCCGATTTTGCCATCCAGGCAGGTGTCTCGGACGAATGGACATCACAGATTCAGAAAAGTCACCGGCTGGTCATTCCTGACGCCTGATCAATCAAGCAAATCGCAAAACCTGTCTTCCATGTTCGTTTGGATCTGATGCGCTCCTTTTTTCTCGCGTTGCTCGCCGTGCCTGTTCTTGCCGCTGAACCGGTCGTTTTCGTCTCTGCCTTTGCTTCGGGAGAAAAGGCCGGGATTCATGCCTTTGGCTTTGATCTGGAGAAGGGCGTGCTGAAGCCGCTGAAGCGCGTCACGGGCGTGCAGAGCCCGTTTTTCATCGCACTCTCGCCGGACAAGCGGTTCTTGTATTCAATCGATGAGTTCGGTGGAAAGGACAATTACGTAGCTGCTTTTGTGATTGAAGGTCGTGCTGGAGATTTGCGCCTGCTGAACCGCCAAAATACTCAAGGGACGGCGTCGTGCTTTGTGGAGGTGGACCCGACGGGAAAGTCGGTGCTCATCGCGAACTACAGCAGCGGCAACGTGAGCTCTTTTCCCGTGAAGGGCGATGGCTCGCTTGGTGAGGCGGCCTCCTTTTTTCAACACAGCGGCTCCAGCGCCGATCCGGAGCGCCAGAAGGGGCCTAACGCCCATTGCTTCGTCATCAGCCCCGATGGCAAACATGCCCTCGCCGCCGACCTAGGCATCGACAAGGTCATGATTTACAACCTCGACGCCGCTTCTGCGAAACTCGCGCCGAACGCCGCGCAGCCCTTTGTGAAGCTCACACCCGGCAGCGGGCCGCGTCATCTGACCTTCCATCCGAACGGCAGGCTCGTCTATGTCATCAACGAACTCGCCAACACCATCACCGTCTTCGACTGGAACGCCGCTGATGGCACGCTGAGGGAGAAACAAACCATCGCCACCCTGCCGAAGGACTTTACCGGCAAGAGCTACACCGCCGACCTGAAGATCACGCCTGACGGAAAGCACCTCTATGGCACCAATCGAGGTCACGACAGCCTTGCCAGCTATCGCATTGCCGAGGATGGCAGGCTGACTTTGCTCACCATCCAGCCCAGCGGAGGCAAGGGCCCGCAAAACCTCCTCATCTCTCCGGACGGCCGCTGGCTTCTCTGCGCCAACATGCCCGGCGGCAACGTCGTCGTCTTCCAGATCGATGCGAAGAGCGGCAGCGTCTTGCCGAAGGGCGAGCCCGTCGAGGTGCCGATGGCCTCGTGCATCCGCTGGATGGAGTAATCTCATGAAACGTCTTCTCTGCCTGCTTCTCCTCACGACGGTGCCAACCTTGCCCGCCGCCGAACCCGTCGATTTCACCGTGAAGCTTGAAACGGTGATGAAGCACGATGACGGCAAGTTCCTGTGGTTTCATCCCAGGGCGGCGCCGGTTCCGGGCGGGGTGGTCATGACGATCCAAAAGCATCTCAAGGTTTCCGACTATTATTCAGGCCTGCATTTCATGCGGCGCGAGGGCGTGGACGGTCCATGGGCCGGGCCGTTTCTGCCGCCGGAAACCGACTGGCAGCCGCAGGCGGATGGGGTGACGCTCAGTGTGGCAGATGTGACGCCGGGCTGGCATGAAAAGACGGGCAAGCTCATCGCCATCGGCTGCCGTGTGCGCTACAGCCCGAAGGGCAGGCAGCTCGATGACGTGAAGCGTGCGCATCAGACCGTGTATGCGACCCTGGATCCGAAGACGTCAAAGTGGACGCCCTGGCAGGTGCTGGAGATGCCCGGGGACGAGCAGTTCAACTTTGCCCGCAATGCCTGCGCCCAGTGGCTGGTGAAGGAGGACGGCAGGCTGCTCGTGCCGCTCTACATCGGCAAAAGCGCCAAGGACCGGTTCAGCACGACCGTGGCCGAATGCCGATTCGACGGCGAGAAGCTGGTGTTTGAGAGGAATGGCAACGTACTGCGGCTGGACGAGGCGCGCGGCCTTTACGAGCCTTCGCTCGCCGCCTTTGGAGGGCGCTACTTCCTCACGCTTCGTAACGACATTCGTGGTTATGTCAGCGTGAGTGAGGACGGGCTGCATTTCCAAAGTCCGAAGACCTGGACCTTTGACGACGGCGCGGAGCTTGGCAGCTACAATACTCAGCAGCACTGGCTGGCGCATCGAGACGGCCTGTTCCTCGTCTACACAAGGCGTGGGGCAAACAATGATCACATCGTCCGTCATCGCGCACCGCTCTTCATGGCGCGTGTGGATCCGCAGAAGCTTCAGATCATCCGCTCGAGTGAAAAGGTCGTGGTTCCCGAACGCGGGGCCGAGCTTGGCAACTTCGGCTGCGCCCGCATCAACGACCACGAGTCCTGGGTGACCGTGTCCGAGGGCATGTTCATGAAGGATTCCAAGGCTCGGGGGGCGGAGGGTGCGACTTTTGTGGCGCGGATCCTGTGGTCAAAGCCGAACTCAGCAAACCCATGAGCGAGTCCCTTGTGTTTCTGAACGATCGTTTCCTGCCCGCCTCCCAGGCGAAGCTGAACATCTATGACCTGGGCATCGTGCTTGGGGCGACGCTGACGGAGATGACGCGCACATTCCGGCACCGGCCGTTCCGGGCTGAGGATCATGTGGCCAGGCTGTACCGGTCGCTGAAGTTCTCCGGCATCACGGTGCCGCTTTCTCCGCAGGAGATGCTGGCGCGGACCAACGAACTGGCCGAGGCAAACTGCCGGTTGATCGGGCCTGGGGAGGATCTTGGCATCGTGCATTTTGTGACACCGGGTGAAAACGCGCTTTATGCCGGCAGCGCAGGTGCGGCAGGACCGCTGAAGCCGACGATCTGCATTCACAGCTTTCCGCTGCGCTTTGAGATGTGGCGGCATCTGTTCACCGAAGGAGCGCATGTGGTCACGCCTTCGATCAGGCACATCCCCCCGCAATGCATCGATCCGAAGATGAAAAACCGCAGCCGCCTGCACTGGTGGCTGGCGGACCGGCAGTCGCAGGTGGTGGATCCGCGTGCCATCAGCCTGCTGCTGGATCTGGATGGCAACGTCACCGAGTGTGCGGGATCCAATTTTGTCATCGTGAAGGGCAGGACGATCCTCTCCCCCACGCCCCGCAACATCCTTCAGGGCATCAGCCTTCAGACCATCCATGAGCTGGCCGGTGACATCGCCATGGAGTTCGTTGAGCGTGACTTTCAGACTTATGATGTGGTGAATGCCGACGAGGCCTGGCTCACCACCACGCCCTACTGCATGGCGCCATGCACCCGGATCAACGGCATTCCTGTTGGAGATGGCAGGCCGGGGCCCTGGTTCAGGAAGATGCTTTCAGCCTGGAGCAGCCTTGCCGGGCTGGACATTGAGGCCCAGGTGTTGGGCGGCTGATGGGATGAAATCATCTCGCCTCCCAGGCCGGGGGCAGATCCTTGGATTCCGGGCCATAGGTCTGGGAGACAACAAAGCCGCTGGCCTGTGAGGTGTAGAAGATGCGTCCGTTGCTGACCACGGCGCCGAGGCATTCCCGGGAATCGATGGCAGGGCCGGTGGAGACGAGTCTGCCGTTCTGGGAAAGGTCGATCATGTCCATGTTGGCACCGAGCACATACGGTTCGCTGAGGGTGAATCGGCAGCAGGCATAGTTGGTCTGGATGCTGTAGACGACCTTGCCTGTGGTGCTGTCGAAGACGTTGCCCTTGCCGCGCAGGGCGTTGGAGAACATGAAGCGCTCGCCGACGCTGACCACGTTGAGTGCGGAGGTCACGGCATCGCTTTTCCAGACCAGTTTTCCCGTGCTGGCGTCGAGGCACCAGACAAAGCGGTCGTCGGTGCCTGCGTTCGCCTTGTTGTAGCCGCCGATGTAGAGGCGTCCGTCCCGGGCGCTGAGCGTGCATTTGGAGGTGACGTAATATTGGTTCGTCTGCCAGAGGATGTCGCCGGACTTCGGATCGATGCAGCAGGTCAGCCCGTTGTTCTCCACCGGCAGGCCGCGGCGGCGTTTGGTCTCGGCGTCATAGCCGAAGAAGACGCTGTAGTAGAGCTTTCCATCGAGCACGCAGATGCCGCAGTCGTTGCCGCCACGTCCCAGGTCGAAGAAGTCCTTCTCCCAGACGACCCTGCCTGTCTCGAGGTCCCAGGCCCAGATGCGTGGATGGTGATTTTTGGGGTAGTAGGGGTTGTCGTTGGAGTAGATGAAGCTCATCACCTCGGAGCCGTCTGTGGGAACCACGGGCGCGCCGCCAAAGGTGTAGGGCTTCTCGCTGCCCTGCGGGGCATAGTCGCCGCTGCCACTGGCGTAGATGGCCACCTTGCCGGCGACCACGGGCGGGAACTGGCGGCTCCAGCTCGGGCTGCCGGTGAAGGGCGCCTCCCAGAGCAGTTCGCCAGTGGCGGCGTCGAGACAGCGAACGAAGGATTTTTTCATGCCCGCCTGCGGCACGAGCAGCTTGCCGTCGATGTAAAGCGGGGAGGTGAAGCTCAGATAGACATCTGGCCACCAGCGACGCCAGAGCAGCCTGCCGGTGTCCTGCTCACAGGCGATGACCTGGCCCTCGGCCGTGTGGGTGTAGAGACGGCCTCCGCCGCAGACGGGGAGGTGCTTCACCGTGCCTTCAAGGCGGCGGGCCCAGCGCATGCGCAGCGGTGGTTTCAAATCCTGATTGTTGGAGTTCTGGCCGGCGAAATTGCCGTAGTTGGTGTACCAGTCGAACTTGGCGTCAGCACGCGGGCCGGTGAGAGGTGAGCGGATTTTGAAGGTGTTTTGGGTGTCCGACGCCACGGGCTGAGCGGGCGGATGACTGCCAAACACCAGCAGATCGCCTCCTTCGGTCGGCACAAAGATGCGCTGGTCGGCGACTGCCACCGGAGCGGTGATGGGATGTCCGGAGGATTTTTGACCAGTGCTGCCGGCGAGCACTTTCGAGCTGCCGTCCTTGATTGAGATGACATGGAGGCTTCCGTTCAGGTCGCCAAACAGGACATGCTGCTGGGTCAGCACGGGAGGAGCGATGGCCCCGGCTTCGCTCAGCGTCCTGAGCTCCTTGCTGCTCATGTCATGGCGGATCAAGCCGCGGCCTGTCTCCGGCTTGACGCGAAACACCTCGTTCCCACGAATCGCCACGGGCGAGAAGCTCAGCAGGCCGTCCATGCGGATGTTGGTGTCGGAGCCTGGCACGAACTCGCCGGTCTTCAGCGTGTCTTCTTCCAGCCGCATGATGTCAACGCGGCCCGCGTTGTCACGGCGGTGCCACTGCACATAGACATTGCCGTTGTCATCGGCGCTCTGGCCGAAGGTTGCGGGGAACTCCCTTCCGGACCATTCGGGAATTTCGCCCGTGGCCTTGAGCTTGGGCGCATCACCAGTGTCTTCGAGGAAAAGCGTGCGTCCGCCGGCGGGGATGATCACGATGCGCTCCTTGATGAGGCAGATGTCGCGGGAGCAGACAAAGTGATCCTTCCAGGTCACGCGTCCGTCGCTGGAGGTCGGCTGGGTGCCGGGCTTGAGGGAGGCGAGCATGCGCTTTTCACAGAAGGCGGCCCAGGATTCGCCGCTCCAGCGGTTGCCATCGAAGCCGACCACCTCTTTGACAAAATCCCATTTCCAGACGGGTTTGCCTTCAAAAGTCAGCGCCAGCACCTGGGCGCCGAGAGTGGCGACATAGACGCGGTCCCTGGCCACGACCGGCGTGCTGAAGATGGGTTCGCCGCAGTCGATCTCCGCCACCACCCTGCCGTTGCCGCAGTCCAGCACATAATAGAAGCCTGCAGAGGTGCCGAAGTGGACGTGGTTGCCCGCGATGGCGGGAGAGGAGACGTTGTTGACGTTCTGGCGACCTCCCTTGCTTTGAAAACGCCAGACCTCCTTCAGGGTTGCTGCATCGAAGCAGGCCGCGCAACCGGATCCATCCACGACATAAACCCTGCCATCGGCGACGACGGGCGAAGTGTAGATGCCGTCGGTCATGGCGACAGAAGCCTGAAGGCCAAGGCTGCCGGCATCGAGCTCAACGGAGGCGGCATTGCCGCTGTGCGCGGCGTTGAACATGAACTGGGGCCAGTCCTCGGAGAGTGCCGGCAGAGCGGACGCAAGGAGCAGGATGGCGGAAAGGAGCAGGCGCTGCATGACAACTCATACGAAGTTGGCCGGACGAAATCTCAGGATGAACGATCTTCCTCCAAGGATCCGTTTTCCTCTCCCATGACCAGCCGTCGCCGTTTTGTATCGACCCTTGCCCTTTCACCCTTCGCCGTGCGCGCTCAGGAGGCGCCGAAGTTTCCGCCGACGCGCGTCATCACGAAGGGGCCGGGCTATCATTGGTTCGCCTATTACGACAAGCTGCAGTTCTCGTCGGACAACCGTTTCGTGCTCAGCCACAAGGCGTCCTTTGAGCATCGTTCACCGACGGCGGATGACGTCATCGAGGTCGGCATGGTGGACATTCAGGACGGGGACAAATGGATCCCGCTCGGCAAGTCGAAGGCCTGGTGCTGGCAGCAGGGCTGCATGCTGCAATGGATTCCCGGAACCGAGTCCAAGGTGATCTGGAACGACCGAGAGAAGGATCGTTTTGTCAGCCACATCCTGGACGTGAAGACGATGGAGAAGCAGACGCTGCCGTTTCCCGTCTACGCGCTTTCACCCAACGGCAGGGAAGGGGTGAGCTGTGACTTTGCGCGCGTGGCGGACTGCCGTCCCGGCTATGGTTATGCAGGCCTCCGGGACCGGTTCTTTGATGACATGGCGCCCGAGGGGAGCGGCGTGACGCATGTGAACCTGGAGACAGGCGTCGAGAAGATAATTGTGAGCCACAAGACCCTGGCGTTGACAGGCGAGGTCATGGAGAACCACCCGGACTCCAAGCATCACGCCTACCATCTTCTGGTGGGGCCGGATGGAAAGCGCTTCATCATGCTGCACCGTTGGACGCAGCCGAAGGGTGGGCACCTCACCCGCCTGATCACCGCGAACATGGACGGCAGCGACCTGCGCATCGTCATTCCGAATGGTTATGCCTCGCACTTCATCTGGCGGGACGCCACGCACATCCTTTCCCAGGCGAAGGGCTGGCTGGGCAACAATGACTGGGGTGACTTCCTGTTTGAGGACAAGGACAGCGGCATCGTCGAGGAGGTCGGTCATGGCGTCCTCGACAAGTCGGGGCATCTCACCTACCTGCGCAACAACGAGTGGATTCTCAACGACACTTATCCGCAGGGCGTGAGGCGCATCCAGACCCCGCACCTGTATCACATCGCCTCGGGCAGGCGGATTGACCTCGGTCATTTTGTCCAGCCGCCGGAGTACAAGGGCGAGTGGCGCGTGGACTGCCATCCGCGCAGCAGTCGTGACGAGCGCTGGGTCTGCGTGGACGCGCCGGAGGGTTCGAACGGCAGGCAGCTTCACCTCATCGACATCCAGGGCCTGATGGGGTGATGCCGGGCTGGTCTTGCGTTCGATCAATCATCGGCGCGGCTGCGCGACATGAGCACCGTGCCTGAAATCCAGCGCGGCGGCTTTCCGGGCTCGGGCAGCGCGTGGATGAGCAGGTGCCCGTAAACGCTGATGGATGAGTCTGGAACAGCGATGCCGTAGATGAAGCCGGCGCGTTGATGAAACTTGCGAGGGTTCTCACGGTCCTGCTGGCGAAAGAAGATGCTGCCCTGGATCAGGCCGGAGCCTCCGGAAGGATTCAGGATCAGGCGCATGCCGGAGAAGACCATGTCGGCGCTGTCGGGGCCGGTGAAGCGGACGGGGATGCGCATTTCTTCCGCATCCTCAAGCTGGATGGTTAGGTTGGCATTGAAGTCGCCGAACGCGACCTGTCGCAGGTTCATGTAGGTTCGCCTCTTGGTCGGGGGCGTGTAGTTCATGCCGGTGAACTGCATCTGGGTGATGAAACCCTGGGGATAGCTGGCGTCGGACTTTCGGGCAGGCTTGTTCCACACCGCGTAGCCTCCCACGGGTTTTTCGAAGGCAGGCTCCAGGTTCGCCGGCCAGTCGAGAACGCCGCCAAAGCTTCCGGTGTTCTGATACAGGGCGCCACCCAGATAGAGGCGCGGCTGATCCAGCCCGAGAACCGGGCTGCTGCCGGTCAGGCTTTGTCCGTCGGGCAGGCGGCATGACCATGCGGCCGTGCCGCTGCGGCTCACGACAACGCTCAGAGTGCCGTGTCCCAGTGGCAGGGGAAAGGGCTCGGTTCCCAAAGCAGACGTCTGAACGATCACGTTGTAGCGTCCCTGGATTGCCTGCCTTCTCTCGGTGGGCCATTCAGCGATGGATGAACGGGCAAAGGTGATGAAGTGTGTGGGTTCGCTGTCGACCTGGTGCCCTGGATGCAGGGTGCCTGTCCCCGAAGGACCCGAGGAGGGCAAATCAAGCTTCAAGGTGCTGGCGGGCAGGCCTGCCTGGGAGGGAAGTAGGAAGGAGATCGTTGCTCCTCTCCTCATCACCGTGCCTTTAAAGCTGCGCCTGATGCCATCTTGAAGCAGTGCGCCGCTGACCTTGCCCTCGTCCGTGATGTTGAACTGCAGCAGCCCCGAGTTTTGCTGAACGGTGTGGGCATCCATCGTGGCCGTGCTGACCAGCCCCTGATAGCTGCCTCCCAAGGTGGGTTTGACCATGCGGATCACAAAGGTGAAAGTGTTGTATCCGGCGGGGCTGAAGACACCGATGGTCACGGGATAGGAACTGCCCGGCGCCGCCTCATCGGTTGTGGTGCCCGAAATGATGAGGGAAGTCGGACCGCTGCTGGAAACCTCAAGACCTGGGGGCAGTCCTGTCACATCGTATCTTGTCGGTCGGTTCTCGATCCTCAGGTTGAGCATGTCACTGGTGAGCGTGATGTTGGCGCTGGGTTCCAGGTCATAGCTGGACAGGGTGCTGAAGATCTGGGGAGGTCCAAGCACGTCGAGGTAGGTCTGAAAGGTCCCGGAGGCCAGCAGGGTGCCGTTTCCATCCTTCCAGCTGGTCGTGCAAAGATAGATGCCTCGGAGGTCGGTGGTGGTGGAGAGGATTCTCAGGGTGGTGCCAGTGACACCGGTGTAGGCACCTTCCTGCAGGGGAATGTTGGGGATGTTGGTGGCGTTCACCCAGGCACAACTCAGGGTGGTGCCGGCGGGAAGCCTGACGTCCATGGGCAGCACCGCCGGATTTCCCCGGTAGGCATAGACGGTCTGGGTGCCTGTTGGTGCAATGACGGAGACTGCGCTGTGCCGCAGCACCGCAAGCATCGCCGGTTGGGAGGTGACGCTGCCCTTGCTGGTGGTGATGGTGACTGTGTAGACGCCTGCGGCGCTGTCCCGGTGAAGGTTCAGCTGCGAACGGGTTTCCTGAGGGATGTCAGCCCCGTCGAGGTGCCATTGGTAACTTTGGGGCAGGGAGAGGCTGTTGCTGGCGGTCACGGAAAGGCTGCCCAGTGTGCTTGAGCCTTGGTAGGCATTGGGCTTGTCGACGATCATCAGCGACTTCGGCGGCAGCTGGATGATCGGCAGGCCTGGAGTGCCCAGGACGGCCTTCAGTCTCACTTCAAAAGGCAGGCCTGGCTCAGTGGTGCTGGTGATTCGCAGAACGCCCTCATAGCTGCCGAGGGGGCTGGCGGAGAAGGTGATGTCGAGCTCACGGGTCTCTCCGGCGTTGAGTGTCCAGGGACTGTCCGAAGCCTGGCTGAGGCCGAACACGGCGTCGTCCTGGAGGATGCCGGCCTGAACGCCCGCCAGGCTGGTCGTACCCGTGTTTTTCAGGGTCACACGAAGCGTGCTGACGCCGGTGCCTTCGTTGACCAGGCCAAAGTCGAGCACGGAGGCAAGGCCGGGATAAAGTCCGACGCCCTTGTGCAGCACCTGAAGCTTGCCGGGGATGACGGGGTCGTACTCCAGCCTCATCAGCGCGGCACGCTGGGCGCCACTGATGAAGCTGTAGCCAGCGATGACCACTTTGGCATCAGGCTGCTGCAGCATCACGGCAGGCGCCTGGGAGAAACCGCCGAAGGAATGGGAGACAAAACCCGTGCCCCGGAAACCGAGGTCGGCCGCGCCGTTCGCAAGCCTGCGCGAAAGGATGACAGTGCCGTTGTTGCCATCCTGGTAGCTGGCGCAGATCAGCAGACGCCCGTCCGGCAGCCTTTTGAAGTCGTGCGCCAAGTTCGTCAACGGCCCGAAATCCATGATCGCCGTGCCCTGACTGCCCATGTCCGTGTCCAGCCGCCCGTCGGTTTTGAAGCGCGAGATGAAGACCTTGTAGGCGGTCGGGACGTTGCCGCCATTGATCGTACCCAGAGCCAGCACCGTGTTGGTGAAAGGGTCGAATTCGATCACATCGTAGGAGTCGTAGTAGGCGGTGCTGACGTTGTTTTCGACAAGGCCGCCCGTGCCGAAGGCGCTGTCCAGCCTGCCCTCGTAAGTGAGCCTGGCGATGGTGCCCCGGCTGTTTCCGTCGATGTGTCTTGCGCCGCCCACCAACAGGCTTCCGTCAGGCCCGTGAGCGAAGCAGCCCTTGGCCGTGCTGGCGCTGATGCCGGTCACCGCCACGCCGTTGGATCCATAGTTGGAGTCCCAGAAGCCGTATTTGTCGTACTTCATCACCGCCCCGCTGCTGCTGCCCAGGTAAAAGCCGTTGTCCGCTGCCGCCAGGAGCGTGGAGCCGAAGTGTCCCGACATCCGGTTGGCATCGAGCTTGCCGCCGATTCCGAAGCTGCTGTCGAGGCTGCCATCGGCCTTGATGCGTGCGACGACAGGCGTGGCCCCTCCATACCCATACTTGAATCCGGCGGCCAGGATCAGGTTGTTGTCGAGGATGAGAAGGCTGTTCAACCAGTCGCTGGTCGTGCCAAAGTCGACGGTCACCACTCCGTTGCTGCCAAAGGTGCTGTCAAGCTGGCCGGCACTCGTGAAGCGCATCAGGCAGCCGTCGCGGCCCGCCGTTCCCCCCGATTGAACATAGCCCGCCGCGACCAGCCTGCCGTCGGACTGGCGAGCCAGGGCGGTAACGGTGCAACCGGAACCCAGAGCGACGGAGGTGACACCGCCAGTTCCAAAAGTGACATCGAGGTCGCCTTCCGCGCCCTGGCAAAGTGCGGGGACCCAAAGCAGGGCGGCAGCAAAAGATGCGCGTAGAAACATTTAGGACGTATTTTTAACAAACAATGAAGAATCTGTTATGGAGGAAATGCGGATGGAATCCAGGAGGATTTCCATTCGTTTGCGTGTGGTTTCCTTTTTAGGCGGAAAAAGACACAAATCCTTGTCTCCAGGGCGCGTATGTCTGAGATTCGTCGTCTCTCTGACAACGCCTCATGCGCGACTATTTCATCCGCCGCTTCCTGCTCATTCTTCCGACGCTGATCGGAGCGACGATGGTGGTGTTTTTCATCACGCGCATCACGCCTGGGGGCCCCCTGGAGGCCGCGTTGCGTCAGGCGGCCCAGCAGCAGGGTGATCGCGGCATGAAGGATGCCGGCGCGTCCCTGAGCGAGGAGCAGAAGGAGGAGATGGCGGCCTACTATGGTTTCGACCGTGCGTTTTTCCCGGCCTACCTGGCCTGGCTGGGGCTGCTGCCGAAGGAAGGCGACAAGCAGTTCATCAAGTTCGACAAGGATAAGAAGGAGATGCCGGTGACGCTTCAGGAGCTTCTGCCCCGCAGTCAGTGGAAGCCTGGAAACGCCTACCGGACCACCCAGGCCAGTGTCAGTCGTGACGGCGTGCTTGCTGCGGAGGACGCCGCAGCCTTGAAGAACTGGCGAACCCGGGTGGAGATGGACAAGCAGCGCGTGCAGGTCTTTCGTCCGCAGTTTGATGGGTTGCTTCAGGGCAACCTGGGCATGTCGACGCGTTACAATGAGCCCGTCTGGGGGATGATCCGCGAGCGCATGCCGGTTTCGATCTTCTACGGACTGGTCACCTTCGTCATCAGCTACCTGGTGTGCATCCCGCTCGGCATCCTGAAGGCGATCAAGCACCGCACGGTGATCGACAACGCCAGCTCCATCCTGATCTTTGTGGGTTACGCCATCCCGGGGTTCGTCCTGGCCAGCGTGCTGGTCGTCTACCTCGCGGCGAGACTGGGCTGGTTTCCCACCGGCGGCTTTGTCAGCGAGGATTTTGGTTCACTGTCGGCTGCCGGA
The DNA here is from genome assembly GCA_044345155.1 of Prosthecobacter sp. GTDB lineage: Bacteria > Verrucomicrobiota > Verrucomicrobiia > Verrucomicrobiales > Verrucomicrobiaceae > Prosthecobacter. The sequence goes on from JBIJBP010000061.1 coordinate 22,627, forward strand.
AAGGCCTGGGACGTCATGCATCACGCCGTGCTGCCCCTGGTCTGCTACATGGTCGGCAGTTTTGCCTTCATGACTCTGCTGGTGAAGAACAACCTCATGGACAACCTCGCCGCCGATTATGTCCGCACGGCGGTCGCCAAGGGAGCCGGGTTCAAGCGTGCGGTGCTTGGGCATGCGCTGCGGAACTCGCTGATTCCGCTGGCCACCACTCTCGGCCACGTGGTCTCCATCTTTGTCGCCGGGTCGGTGCTCATCGAGCTGATCTTTGAAATCAACGGCTTCGGCCTGCTTGGCTACTACAGCGTGCTGGACCGCGACTACCCCCTGGTCATGGGCATCCTGGTCATCCAGGTCGTGCTGCTGATGCTGGGAAACATCCTGTCCGACTTCTTCGTGGCGCTGACCGATCCACGCATTCGTTTCGAGTAATCCCTCATGTCTCCCCGAACCACCGGCGTCCTCCTCCTGGTCTATGCAGTGCTGTCGGCACTCCTGCGGATGCTGTCGGTGTCGCTGCCGGTCTTCAAGGTGCCTTTCCTCGGAGGTGCATGGCTGGGATGGTTGCTGCTCGTGCTGGCAGGCCTTGGCGGGGCCTGGCTGGTCATCCTCAGGCAGGATCAATGGCATTGGAGCCCGCTGACCTTGAAGCAGTTCCGCCGCTTCCGTGAAATCCGCCGCGGCTATCTCTCCTTCCTCGTGCTGCTCGGTCTCGTCGGTATCGCCTCCCTGGATGGCCTGATTGTTGGCAAGCGTGCCCTGGTCGTCCGCCATGAGGGACGTTTTTATTTTCCCTTCGCCACCCAGGTGATTCCTGGGACGACCTTTGGCCTGAACGACGAGGCGGAGACGGATTACCGGGCGCTGCAGAAGCGCTTTCGGGACTCGGGCTCGTCAAGCTGGGTGCTAATGCCCCTGGTCCCCTATGATCCCAAGCTCGACACGCCGGAAGTCATCGAGGAGGTGCAGGTTCGCGACGGCATCGCCTTCAGGGCCGACGACTCCAGGCCTTTCGACGGCCGTGCTTACACGGTTTTCAAGGACAAGCCGGGGCAGAAGCGTCAGGAGTGGGTTTTCCGACATGGCAGGTGGCATGGAGAGATGCTCGGCTGGGACCGGAACAATGAGCAGGTCGAGAAGGCGGCCTATGCGGAGGGCAGGCGCGTTTCGCATGTTGACTTCACGGATGGCAAGGCGGCTGCCCTGGAGGCGGAAGCCGGCGACAGGCTTCACACCGTCGTCTATCCGCCCTCTGCGCCGTCCTGGTCGCAGCGCCATTTTCTTGGCACCACCTCGATGGGCGGGGACGTGCTTGCGATCCTTTTTGGCGGCTGGCAGCAGGCCATCATCGCCTCCCTGCTCTTCGTCACCTTTGTCTTTGTCGTTGGTGTCGCCGCAGGCGGCCTGCTCGGATACTTCAGCGGGCTGGCGGACCTTGTCGGCATGCGCCTGATGGAGATCTGGTCCGTGCTGCCGTTCCTGTTCATCGTGATGATTGTCAGCTCGATCGTCAGCCCGAACCTCTTCCTGCTGGTCGTCATCATCGCGCTGTTCAGCTGGATGGGGACGACGATCTACATCCGGACCGCGGCCATGAAGGAAAAGGCGCGGGATTACGTCGCTGCGGCACGACTTCTGGGAGCGGGCACCGGCCGGATCATCTTTCGTCACATCCTGCCCAACAGCATCGCCATCCTGGTCACGCTGGCACCCTTTGAGGTTTCGGCCATCATCACCTCGCTCGCGGCGCTGGACTACCTGGGCTTCGGCCTGCCGCCGGAGGAGCCGAGCTGGGGACGGCTGCTTCATGAGGGCACGGAGAACTTCAACTATCCCTGGATTGTCAGCAGTGCCTTCGTGGCGATGACCACGGTGCTGGTGCTTGTCACCTTCGTGGGCGAAGCCGTCCGCGAGGCCTTTGATCCCAAGAAGTTCACCACCTACCGATGAGGCGTTCCCATTTTCCAGCTTGCATCTCATGCTCGTGCCACGGGGGCACCGCCAGGTTCATCCTGGCCGGTCTGATGGCGCTGGTCCTGGCGGCCTGCTCAAAGAAGGACGACATGCGCTTCCCGCCCTACGACAACACAGAGGACGTGAAGGCCCACTGGAAGTCGAAGCCGGATTTTTTCCAATGGAAGACGGTCGCTGACCTGCCTGCCGGGCTGGTGTGGCAGGACGGGAAGGACGTTCCTGAGTTTGGTGATCCGCGTGCGAAGAAGGGCGGTACCTTTCATGACTGGCACCCGACCTACCCGCCCACCTTCCGGAAGGTGGGTCCGGATGCGAATAATACCTTCCGCGGCCAGCATCACGACAACATCGAGATCAGCCTGGTCACGCGTCATCCGGACGAGGACGTGTGGATTCCCGGCCTTGCCAGGCAATGGGCGGTGTCCGAGGACCGGAGGACCGTGTATTTCCGGCTGCAGGACCGGCTGACCTACTCCGACGGTGTGCCGGTCGAGGTCGAGGACTTCTTCATGACCTTTTATGTCATGACCAGCCCCCACCTGAAGGACCCTTGGTACAATGACTGGTACACCAAGGAGTACACGGCCATTGTCAAATATGACGACCGCACCTTCTCCGTAAGCATTCCGCAGCCCAAGCCGGACCCGGTCTGGTATGCGATGCTGCCGCCCAGCCCGAGGCATTTCTACCGTGAGTTCGGTCCCGACTTTCCCGCCCGGTATCAATGGCGCATCTGTCCGGTGACAGGAGCCTATGTGATTGATCCGGGGCTTCTCAAACGCGGCAGGTCCATCACGCTCAGGCGAGTCAAGGACTGGTGGGCGCGTGACATGAAGCACTTCCGCTACATCTACAACTGCGACTTCATCGAGTTCAAGATCATCGCCAGCCAGGACAAGGCCTTCGAGATGTTCCGGCAGGGGCAGTTTGACTACTTCCTGGCCGGCCTCCCCCGCTACTGGTACGACAAGGCCGAGATTCCCGAGATCTACAGGGGCTACGTTGAAAGGCACATGTTCTACAATGAATATCCGCAGGTCAGCTGGGGCATCCGGATCAATGAAAGCAAGCCGCTGCTCGACAACATCGACATCAGGCTGGGCATCAACCACGCCGTGAACTTTGAAAAGGTGATCGAGGTGGACTTCCGCGGCGACAAGACGCGCATGCACAGCACGGTCGCGGGCTTCGGCAAGTTCACCAATCCGGAGTTGCGGGCGCGTCCCTTTGATCCGGTGAAGGCACGAGAGCACTTTGCCAGGGCCGGCTTCATCAAGGCAGGGCCGGATGGCATCCTGACGAACGCCGTGGGCAGGCGGTTGTCGTTCACCCTCACCACCTTCAATTCCGGTACAATCACTCCGATCATGCTGCGGCTGAAGGAGGAGGCCAAGAAGGCAGGGCTTGAGCTCAATATTGAAGGCCTGGACCCCACCCAGATGTACAAGAAGCTCGACCAGAAAAACCATGAGCTTGGCTTTGCGGGATTCGGCGCCCAGCCGCCGTACCCTCGATTCTGGGATGACTACCACAGCGACAACGCCTTCAAGACCGGCAAGGATGGAAAAAGGGAGGTGGTGACTGACACCAACAACATCACCCAGACTGCCGACCCCGCCCTGGATCCGATCATCGACCAGCATCGCAAGGCCAGGACCGAGGAGGAGGTGAGGGAGTTGTCCTGGAAGCTCGCCAAGCTGATTGAGGAGCGAGCCTGCACCATTCCGGCCTGGGAGTCGCCCTTCTATCGTTACCTGAGCTGGCGCTGGCTGTGCTGGCCCAGGAACGGCAACGCCCGCAAAAGCCGGGAGCCTCTGGACGCGCATATGTACTGGATTGACGAGGACATGAAGCGTGAGACCCGGGAAGCCATGCGTGAAGGCCGGGAATTTGGTGAAACCCTGCGTGTCTTTGATGCCTACAAAGCGAAATGAGCAGCCCCCCGTCCCATCCTTTCATCCTGGAGGTCCGCGACCTCGTCACCGCGTTTGACACGGACGCCGGTCGCATGACCGCCGTGGATGGCGTGAGCCTGGAGGTGCCGCGCGGAAAGACTCTGGGCATCGTGGGCGAGTCCGGCTGCGGCAAAAGCGTCACCGCCTTTTCCATCACGCGCCTGCTGCCCCAGCCTCATGGCCAGATCCTGGGCGGCCGCATCCTCTTCGAAGGGCGTGACCTTGTCACGCTGCCCCTGGAGGAGATGCAGAAGATCCGAGGCAGCGAGATCAGCATGATTTTCCAGGAACCGATGACCGCGTTGAATCCGGTGCAGACGGTGGGCCGCCAGCTGGCCGAGGCTGTCCTGCTGCACGAGAACTGTCCGAAGGCCGAGGTGCTGGCGCGCAGCATCGACATGATGAAGAAGGTGCGCATCCCGGCGCCTGAACAGCGTCTGAATGAGTACCCGCATCAGCTCAGCGGCGGCATGAGGCAGCGCGTGATGATCGCCATGGCGCTGATCAACCGGCCGAAGCTGCTCATCGCCGACGAGCCGACCACGGCTCTCGACGTGACCGTGCAGGCGCAGATCCTGGAGCTGATCGCGGACCTGCAGAAGGAGATGGGCATGAGTGTCATTCTGATCACCCATGACCTGGGGGTCATCGCCGAGGTCTGTGATGAGGTTGCCGTGATGTATGCCGGGCGCCTCGTTGAGAGGGCGGGGATGTTTGAGCTGTTTGACCGTCCGCGCCATGCCTATACCCAGGGGCTGCTCGACAGCATCCCGCGTCTGGACAGCACGCCGAAGACCCGGCTGAAGGCCATTCCTGGCAACGTGCCCGGCATCGCCGATTTCCGTCCCGGCTGCCGCTTCGCCGCCCGCAGCGGACGCGATCACTCCGAAAGCCATCTCAGCACCCGCGCCCCGTTTGTCGAAATCACCCCCGGGCACTGGGTGGAAAACTGTCCGATCTGCGTCGCATGAGCCTTTTGACCGTCCAGAACCTCCAGCAGCATTTTCCCGTACGGGGCGGAGTGCTGCGCCGTGCCCTCGGTGCCTGCAAGGCTGTCGACGGCGTCAGCTTCTCCCTGGCCGAGGGCGAAACGCTCGGCCTGGTCGGCGAGTCGGGCTGCGGCAAGACCACGCTTGGCAAGGCCATCGTTCGGCTGCTGAAGCCGACGGGCGGGCGGATCGACTTCCTCGGGCATGACATCACCCATGCCGGCATCCGTGAAATGAGGCCTCTGCGCCGTCACATGCAGATGATCTTCCAGGATCCGGCGGAGTCGCTGAACCCGCGCCACACCGTCCGGGACATCCTGGAGGAGCCGTTCATCGTTCAGAAGATGGGAGGCAAGGAGGAGCGCAGGGCCTGGGTGCTTGATCTGCTCGACAAGGTCGGCCTGCCTTCCAGCGCGGCAGACCGCTTCCCGTTTGAGTTCAGCGGCGGCCAGCGCCAGCGCATCGGCATCGCCCGTGCGATTGCGCTCAAGCCGAAGCTGATCGTCTGTGACGAGCCGGTGTCGGCCCTCGATGTCTCCGTGCAGAGCCAGGTGCTGAACCTGCTGCTCGAGCTCCAGCGTGACATGGGCCTGAGCTACCTGTTCATCGCCCACGGCCTCGGCGTGGTGAAGCACATGAGCGACCGCGTGGCGGTGATGTACCTGGGCAAGATCGTCGAGATGGCCCCGGCGGAGGAGCTGTACCGAAACCCGCGCCATGCCTACACCAGGGCGCTGCTGGACGCGATCCCCGTGCCGGACCCGAAGGGCCGCCGCGAACGAAAATTGCTTCAAGGGGACGTGCCTTCGCCGATCAACCCGCCGCCCGGCTGCGCCTTCGGCCACCGCATGAGACATCCGAGCTGGGAGCAGAGCATTCATGCGGATTTAAGCCTGAAGGAGGTGTCGCCCGGCCACTGGGTGCAGCCCTGTCCCTGCTGCACCTGAGCATGAAAAAGGGCAGGCCTTGCGGGCCTGCCCTGGTTCTTGAAACCTGTCGCGCAGGCTCAGGCAAAGAGCTTGGTCACCGGCTTCGCCTTCACCAGCTCGCGCGGCTGGTTGAGGTGGTTGTAAACGATGGTCTCGGGGTCGATGCCGACGCTGTGGTAGATCGTGGCGAGCAGCTCCATCGGATGCACGGGATCCTCGGCCGGGGCGGAGCCGGTCTTGTCGGACTTGCCGTGGATGTAGCCGCGCTTGATGCCGGCGCCGCCGATGACGGCGGTGTAGCAGTAAGGCCAGTGGTCGCGGCCGTCCGCGCTGTTGCCGTTTCCGGAGGTGGACACGCCCTTTTCGGGGCTGCGGCCGAACTCGCCGAGGGCGACGACGAGGGTTTCATCCAGGAGTCCGGAGGCGTCCAGGTCTTCAAAAAGGGCGCTGAGGCCCTGGTCGAGCATGGGGCCGCTCTGGTTCTTCATGCGCTGGG
>JBIJBP010000174.1:0-8969 GCA_044345155.1 Prosthecobacter sp.
GCCGTCACCGCCAGCGTGTTGCTGATGCCTTCCACGGGAACAATCTCGAGGTTCCAGGGGATGCTGGTCGGACGAGAGCTGGCACCCAGCCTCGCCGTCACCGGTGCAGCGCCGTTGAACACCACTTCAACACGGTCGATGCCGTTGGCATCACCTGCCGCTCCCGTCACCAGATAGGGGCTGGCCGCGCTCAGGGCTGTGGTCCGCGCATTCGGAGTGGCCACTATAAGCACAGGCTTGGTGGCGTCATCGGCGAGGATCCTCACCGTGGCGCTGGTCAAGGTCCCTAGCTCAGACCCAGGCCCCGGGTTGCTCAGGCTGACCCTGAAGCGCCTGTTGGGCTGTGCGCTAGTTTTTGGGGACAGGGCGAGAGTAAAGGTTTTGTTGGTTTCACCTGAGGCAAAGTTCACCACGCTGTTCACTGCCGTGTAATCCGTGCCTGCGACTGCTGGCGCGAAGGGAGGAACGGCACTGGAGGTACCGTCCGCAGTCTTGAGGGTCACGCTAGCGGGTTCCAGATGTCCATTCCTAGTAAGGTTGAGAGTGACACTGGGAGTCCCCTGATTGACCGTGTAAACGGCCGATGCCAAAGAGATCGTGGCAGGCGTGGTGACCACATGGACCTCCAAAGTGAGGCTGCCTGCGTTGCCAAGGGTGTCCGTAGCGCTGAGGGTGACTTCATGTGAGCCGACGTTGAGCACCGTTCCTGCAAGGGGGGATTGAGAGGAGTAAGCGACGCCGTGAGGATCACTGACGAGGGCCTGAGGTAGATAATTGGGCAAGGCCACGGAACCTGCGGGTGCAGTCACAAAAACCAGCGGGGTGAAACCACCCACAGGGGCCGCAATCACAGGAGCTACGTCGTCAGCAAGTGGATCGCTTTCATACAGGAATTCATCGAGGTTGCTCCGACCATCGCCATCAGAATCGGCATCAAAGTCCAATACATTACCATTGAGAGGAATACCAAGACCAACCGCCCAATCGGCAAATTCAGCATAAAAATCACTGACAAGAGCCACCTTGTTGCCCATGTAGCCGCCATGGACCACACGATAACCGGCTGGCAGGTTTTCGACCGTGGCGAAGGTGCCGGTCAGGGTGGTGTAGGTGGCGATGACATGGATGTATAATTCTGGATCCAGGGCCTGGAGAACGAGCTTAGAAGCTCCCCCCAGAGTCAACGTGCCCGCCTTGATCACATCGTTAGTTGATCCTGAAACATCACAGACATACACGCCGCCCTCATTAAAGCTGACGATGCTGGCACCAAGACTGCCCGTGTCATCTGCGCCGGGTGAAAGGATGGCCCCATTGCTGAATGTCAGGTTCATGGGAACGATTCCGGCAGATTCACCCACCAAGCTGCTTCCTGTAGTGAAGGTGGCACTTTCAAAGCCGCGCAGCCGGCCTGTGGCATTGTCGAAATTCGCCAGGGTCACACCAGTGACGTTTCCAAGCGTAGCGTTGTTGGCGAGGCTGCTACCGGCCGTCACATAAGCGCTGCCGATCAGGGAGGCTGTCAGCGCAGCCGGAGTGGCACGGATCAAGCTTAAACCTGCATCGCCTGTCTCGGCCAGGGTCTGGATTGCGGTGATTCTAACATCACCAGCGACGGACAGCCCATCAAAACCACGATAGCGGCCGGAAAAATCTCCGACATTCTCGGAAAGCGCTGGAACACGGCTGTACTCCACATCCAGGATTGCGTCAGCAGAGCCGACGCACTGGATCGCCGTCGGATCAAAGCTGGAATGGGCCCTATAGGTCAGCGGGCTGGTGCCGTTGTTGATGCGCAGGATCTCAAAGTTCCGGTAGGTGCTGGAAGGGCCGATCAGACCCGAGGCCTGATAGGTGCCACCAGCAACAAGCTCAAGAATATCAAAACCGGCACCTGCATCAATGTAGCCAGGCTCAACCGAAGTGGTTTGGTTGACCACGCCGCTGGTTGCACCAACCTGCCAGGTGTCATTACCGGCCCCGAGGAGAACCCGTTCAAAGTTACGGTATTTGCCGCTGCTTCCTACAAGGGTGTTGATGCTGTTATCGCGAACCGTGCCTGTCGCAAAGCTCAAATCCAACATATCCAGATCAGCACCGCTTGTCGCCGTTCCTGCATCCACTGAGGTGACAGAAGAATCTGAAGCGCCTGCCAGCCAGCTGTCGGTGGCGGACGGGTCCAGGGTAATCACCTCGACATTAGCAAAACGGCTGCTGTTCCAGGAACCACCGCCAAGCAGTGATACATAGTCAATGCCGGCACCCGCATCGATCAGCGCCCCTCCCGCAAAGCTAGCTCCCAAGTTCACCACAAGCGTGTTGATGCCAGCATCAAGGGTCACGGTTCCTGAAAGGCTTCCTGAAAGGTTGAGGGACTCAAAGCCACGATAACGAGCTGAAGGTCCAAAGTTCACCCCATCAAGGCTCTGGCCAGATGGGACATGGAGAACGTCCCCCAAAATGGTACTTGTAGTGGCCCGGTTCCCACGGGCATCAATGCTGCCAAAGGACGCATCGCTGACATTGAGCACCCAGGCATCGTCTCCGTCCCCCGTGTTGTAAGCGTCGCCAGGCGTGGAAAGCAGGATTTGTTCGGCATTGACAATCGAAGTCAGATCCAAGGCCGTCGAGTGCAGTCCGCTTGTTCCGAGGAGCACCGTGTCAGTTCCGGTGGAAAGATCCACAGCCCCATGAACAGCAGAGCCATACTTGGCAAAAAGGTTGTTCATCGTTCCAGCGGCATAGGAACCTGAGAGCACGGCAGCATCATCAAGGACAAGGTGCGTGAAGTTCAGGAATTCTGCCTCAGCAGGCAGGCTGGCGACACCCGCCCTGACATTAGAGGCAGCGATTGTTGTCGAGCCCCCCACGATCAGCGTATCGACGCCTCCATTACCCTCCACATCCGTATTTGAGTCACCCGAGTAAATGAAAGTGTCATCTCCAGCAGTCAGAGTCAGGCTGCCGATGATATCACCGCCATCAAGGTTGACTGCAGCAAGTCCGACTGCTGCCACGTTCAAGCTGCCACTCCATACGGAACCCGCTCCAAGGTTCAGGACTTCAAAGTTTCGGAAAGTGGCAGAAGCTCCAAACATGGAGGCGTTCAAATCGCTGATGTTGACGGCATCCAAGGTGTCCTTGCCACCTCCAGCATCAATGAACTGGGTTGCTCCACCTGTCAGCACGCCAGCAACACCTCCAACGGTCGCCCTCTCCAGCACCACGATGTTATCCACATTGGCCCCAAGCCCACCTTCCGCCTCAAGCACCTGGTTCACAGACATTGTGGCTCCCGCTGCAAGCTCAAGGTTGTTGAAGGAGCGGTACATGCCCGTGTTATCAGTGATGCTCTCAGCAAGCGCGATGGCACCTTGGAGCCTCAATGTATCCACTCCTGAAACGGCAGCTGTGCCAGTGTTGGTAAAATCACCGCCCTCAAGGTAAGTAAAGTTGCCGGACACAGTCAAAAAGGCTGCATCAAGCACCAGCCTGTCGTCGCCGGATCCCAGTGTCACATGGCTCAGGTTGGTTGAACGCACTCTCAGCAGGTTGACAACATCAGCCCCGCCCCCTGTTTGAATGGATCTCGCGGTCCCAGTTCCAGTCGAGGTCAGGCTTCCACCGCTGATGCTGACGGAGTCCGCTGAAGGCTGGTTCAACTGACCTGCAATAAGTGTTTGAGCAGTCAGCGTGGCGCCATCCCGTAGATGAAACGAGGTGGACCCAACCGTGGTGTTGGCCAGGCTGACGCCATTGCGCGTTGCCAGAATCCGCATTCGAGTATCGGGATCTCCGGCATTGCCGGTTCCAAGGATGATCTGTGTGCCATTGCCCGCAACAATGCCGTCGGCAGCAAATCCGTTTGTGCCTGCATGAATCTGCCCGCCATAAAGCTGTAGAAACGCTGACGCATTGGCGGCATCCACCTCAATGCCAGAAGTCACATAGGGAGAAAAGGAAGCTTTGACAGGTGTGTGAGCTGTTTGAATGAGCCCGCCCTGCATCGTCAGATTGACCGGCCCTGTATTGCTTTGCACGAAAATTCCATACCGCCGCCCTGAAATAGTGGGGCCACTCTGGGTTCCTGCATTACCAATCAGCATGTTGGTCGGGGATTGATTGAGGCGAATACGCAGGGCAGAGTCTCCTGTTGACCAGGGTGAGCCGGGAACAGCTGGATCATCCCAGTTGGCTGTAATGCTTCCGCCCAGAAGGTTGATCGCAACCGAGCCACCAGGATCATTGTTTCCCACAACGCGGATCACATCCCTGTTACCCTGTGTATAAGCAGTCTTAATCTCACCACCAGTCATGGTGAAGTTCACATGGTTGACACAGTCTGTGAACGCCATGGCATAAAAACCATTGTTGGATTCTGCCAACGGCGAAAGGCCATTGCTGATTTCACCACCGCTCATCAAAAAAGAAAGAAATGAACCTGGCTCGCCACGCCTGCCGATTCGACCAAACTTGACCGCAGTGTCTCCCAGATAATTTCGGATCTGCGCTCCAGCGACCGAAAAGTCGACTTTACGCTGGTCCCGAACCTCAACCACCGCATCACCATCGGTTCGATCAAGGGCTCCGCGTGTGATGGATCCAGAATTCAAGTTGATTTCAGAATGACAAGTGCGGCTCCCCTCAGCGATGGAATTACTCGCCTGGATGGTAAGCACCTGATTATGAGCGGCCTGAAGAGACGCGCCTTCAGTCAGGGTGAACCTGTTATGAACAGCCCCATCGAACATCTGGATCAGGTTTTGCTTAAATTCGGTTGTTTCATCAACTTCACCTACCTGCCTGACAAGGACGCCCCCCTTGAAGGTCACGACATTTGTCTGACTTCCGACCAACTGCGCCATCGTGCCTACATCGTACTGCCCACCATCAACATTCAGCTGAACGGTCAGATTTGAGGCATGCGTTCCAACGCTCGGACTCCAGACCTCTGGATCATCTGGGTAGCTTCGGCAGTGTAAAAAAGAAGATGAACCTGGCCTCAGCGGAGCTGGGTAAGCGTGAAACTGAACATTTTTCAGATCGATATTGTATTCAGCCGCATCTGTTCCAAAACGCCCGAAATTCAAGACGCTCCCATCGTAGCCATAATTGATGGATTCCACCCCACCTGCCCGTTCTTTTGAAAACCCAGTCTGCTGACCATAGAAGGCCGTGCTGGATGGAGTGACCGAGGGGCTGGCAAGCTGGTTGATTTGAATATTTTGCAGGTTCACTGCCGCCTTTGAATTGTAGATGGACAGCAGCGAAGTGTTCGGGCTGTAGTTCCAATTCAGGCCCAGATAATAAGGGTTCGCCGCAAAGTTGATCACACTGGGAGGTCCACCTGACTGACCAAGATTCAGGGTCGTCAGTGTGTTCAAGCCAGAAAGGCTTTTGACCAGATAGCCTGCCTCGAAAGTTTGATTCCCGGCGACTGATGGATTGGAATCATAGCCTGTGTTGAGATCGGTAAAGGAGGCCGTCCCAGAAAAAGAGAAAGTGCCTCCTGAGTTGATCGCAGTGGCGGGCAGGTCCTGAAGGGGAAGCTGGCAAAAGGCCTGTCCGGCGATGAGAAGCAGCCATGACAGGCACCCTAAAAGTCGGAGGAAAGGTGCATTTGAAAAACGGTGAGGAGACCTTGGGGAAAAAACTCGATGATGAATGTCAAGAAACTGACTCTGACAGGGCATGGGTATTATCATGGGTATCGTGGTTTTGTGGTTAAAAAAACTGTATGAGCGTGGGCGGGGGCTTCGAGATCAGCTAGGAATGGGCTATCCCCCCTGGGTTTGGAGGCAGGGCGATATCGTAAAACCAGCCTGCGCATGAAGGACAAACGGTGTGGGTGAGGGGCTGGCCGTGAACCTGATGAAGCCACTGACTCCAATGCGCCCATTGTTCAGCTCCCAGGGTCGAAATACGGACCTGATCACAAACAGAGCAGCAGACCGGAACTGCTCGCTGCAAGGAGCCACCACCCGACATCAATGCGGCTTTATGAAATGAATCCACATGGCCGACATCCACCCGCCCCAAGACATCTCGAATCCAGTGCGTCGCACGGCGGGCGGATGCGGAGATGGTGTCAAAACAGTCCTGAGAACCGCCGTCGAACAAGGCCACCAACACATAACCTTTCCCGTTCATCGCTGACATAGGGCTACAGAAGGCCACCACCGAGGCATCTAGCACCTCGATTCTACAAGCCATCTGGCCTTCGTGAGTGATGCATTGCCGGAGGGAATGAGCCACTGCCCTTCCGAGGCCAGGCGAGCATAGATACCCAGCCTTGAACTGCCAGTCTCCAGCCTGAGACTCAAGCAAAAGTGTAGAACGAGCCTTTGCCTCTCCAGCAAATTGTTTCAGCACCCCAATGACCGGCTCCAGATGGGGCGCACCGCCTGAATAAAACCAGAAGCCTTTGTCCTGAGTGCCCGATGCCCCATGAGAAGGCCGCCCATGTTCCCAAAGCTGATGCATCAGAATCCCCCAGAAAAGGAGCCCCACGACCATTGAACCTAGGCTGACGATACGGACGAGCCATTGCCCTTCGGCGTCTATGTGCCAGAGAAGATTGCCAGCACTAACGCCAATTACACCTAACAGCCAAAAGGCCCAATGATCACGATTTCGAACGGCATGATGCGCGGGCTTGTCAGACGCAATTTCCTCACCTGCCGAGGCCTGCATAGTCCACGATTGATGCAGAGCCTTCGCCTTGGTTGAAGCATGGCATGAAGCCAATGGCGGAGGGACAGATGAGCATGTGTTCATGAGAGCCCATGAAGTTCATGCGCCCTGAAGTTCTGTCATGTCGCTATAACTACCTATGATTGTCGGAATTTATACCGACACGTCATCACCCACTAAGTTTCAATTAGCTCCATGACAACACGTGTCATTGATGCCGAGACCCATTGCACCAAAGCCATCATGTAATGGCAGGGAAAAAGAAGACTGCGCAGATTGGTCTGCTCCCCAAGAACTGAGCCAAGTGCTATGATCGTCTGAGGTGCGCGAAGTGCATCAAAAGACACCATGAAACGCAAGAGACACAAAGATGAAGAGATCATCAGGAAGCTGCGAGAGGCCGCCGGGCTGACATCCGTGGGCAAAACTGCGGAGACCGCTGCAAGCCAGATCGGCGTGAGCGTGCCGACCTACTATCGGTGGAAGAAGCAATAGGGAGGAGCTGACCGCAATATGGTCAAACGCCTCAAGGATCTGGTGAAAGAGAACAGCAGGCTCAAGAATCTGGTGGCTGACCAGGCTCTGGACAACGCAATGCTCAAGGAGCTTGTGGATGGAAAGTGGTGATCCCGGCGCGCAAACGCGAGGCGGTGGCACACCTGGAGAGGCGGCTCCAGGGGTCGCAGCGCCGGGCCTACAGAGTCATCAATCAACCGCACTCCACGCTGCTTTACACAGCCCGGCGTCCCGCCAGGGACGCGAAGCTGGTGGCGGAGCTGCGCCGATATGCCCTGGAGCACCCGAGGCTGGGCAGCCGGATGTCGGCGGCGCATCTGTGTAGGCAGGGCATGAGGGTGAACATCAAGCTCGTAGCACGTCTTTGCATTCAGAAGGGGTTGCGGGTGCCGCAGCGCCAGCACAAGCATCGCAGGCTTGGCCTCAGCGGCAACAGCATGCAAAGGCGCAGCGCCACGCGCATGAACGAAGTGTGGAGCTACGGCTTCTTGTTCGATCAGACGGAGGATGGCAGTCGTCTGAAATGGCTGCCCATCTGCGACGAGTTCACGCGCGAGAGCGTGGCCCTGGAGGTCGAACGAAGAATGGAGGCCAAGGACATGGTGCGAGTGCTGGCAGCCGCTGTGCCGGAGCGCGGGGCGCCTGCGTATATCCGAAGCGACAACGGGCGGGAGTTCATCGCCATGGCTGTGTGCGAAGGGATCGCAGGGCAAGGCTTCCAGACGCTCTACATCGAACCGGGCAGCCCGTTGCAGAACGCCTACAGCGAGAGCTTCAACAGCCGCCTGCGGGACGAGCTGCTGAACCGGGAAATCTTCGCCCCACTGGCCGAGTCAATATTGCTGGGCAGGGACTGACGTCGCACCTACAATGAACAGCGGCTTCATTCGTCGCTGAACTACCAGCCGCTGGCGGAGTTCGCGCAGTGCTGCCATTCGGCGGCCTCCGCTGCGCTCTTACAGACGAAAGGCAGCACAACACCCCCAAACAAACCCAACACTCAAACCAAGCCTCCAGTCACCGCCAGACTCTCCTAGAAACTGGTTCAGTCTTCGGGGGCAGACCAAGTTTGAACAGATAAAAACTACTGCCCTGTGAACAACTCTGTTCAAGGCCTTATGGCCAATTCGACAGTGTGGATTTTAGAATTTAGATCGGCCTACGAGGGGCCACAGGTGTTAACATAACACATCTAATTGCAGATGACATGTTTCTCAATCAACTTTCAATGTAGAATTGTCTATATCTTTATCACACTTGCACAAAACCTATTAGCAAGTGCCCTACCCTAATGCTTCTCCCTGATGAATTAATAGATCAGGAATCGTCAATTATTGTTTAGAGAGCACTCTCTCGTTTAGCAGTTTTGCAAAGGGCGGCAGACCCTATCCTATTATGTTCATAATCAAAAAATTAAATGAACATATAATTGCCATTTCTACATTTGAAGCCGGTGTTTTTGACTTTTCCTTAGCCGATCCTAATTGTATTTACAGATCAAGAATCGTCACTTTGTGGCCAAAATTCGATCTGCTGATTTTGTATCGATGGACATGTGATGTTGCACATTGGCAGGCAACCTTATGCGCCTGACGCGGCTCAATTCATTAGATCCTTGCGGATTCATCAACATTTTTGGGTCTTTGGCAAACGGCGCGGTTTTGAGTTGAAGGGTTGAGAGGGTTTGGAAGTGTTGGGGGATGACGGACCGGGACTTTTTCTACAAGACGCTGGGGCTGAGCGAGCCCTGGGAGGTCAAG